>NZ_JBVHIP010000001.1:612275-875366 GCF_055560495.1 Kitasatospora sp. NPDC023176
CATATCCGAACCCCGAGTGGCTGACTGGACTGCAGACGTCTCCACTTCCGCTCCGTCGTGGCGCCGCCGCCGAGCAGGCTCCGCCCCCAACCCGCCGCCCCGGCCCCACCGCCCCGAATGCGGTGCTACACCGGGTCGGCGGCGATCCCGCGGTAGGCGGCGCGCAGTTCGGCGAGCAGCGGGTGGCCGGGGTCGAAGGCGGTGCCGTCGACGGCGGCCAGCGGGCGCAGCCCGACGCCCGCGTTCACCGCGAAGGCCGCGTCGAAGCGCCCCGACTCGGCGGCGTGGACCGGCTCGCGGGACTGCGGGCCGCCGTACGCGCCGGCCAGCAGCGCCGCGGTGACGCCGGGCAGGCTGGGGCCCTCCGGCCACACCAGGCGGCGCCCGGTAAGGAAGCCGACGTTCCAGGTCGCGCCCTCCAGCACCAGGCCATCGTCGTCGGTGAGCAACACGTCGTCGTACCCCGCGAGTTGGGCTGCGCGGCGGTGGTGGACCAGCCCGAACAGGCCGACGTGCTTCACCTCCGGCAGCTCCCGCCGGTGGGCGACCGTCCGGACCCTCAGCGGGGCGGGCTCGGCGCTCCCGGCCGGGCGGGTGGTCACCAGCAGGACGGGGGCGGCCGGGGCGGCGGGGCGTTCCAGGCCGAGCGCGGGGGCATAGCCGGTGACCCGGACGATCACCGGCGCGCCGTCGGCCGGCAGCACCGCGCGGATCCGCTCCCGGACCACCGCCCGGTCCGGCTCGACGCCGAACAGCGCCCGGCCGTCCCGTACCAGCCGGTCCAGGTGCAGCGCCAGACCGCGGACGCCGCCCGCCTCGACCCGCAGGGTGGTGAAGTGCCCGTAGTTGAGCAGCCCCAGGGCGGCGAGCCGCGCCGGGTCGGCGGGCGCGCCGTCAATCTCGATCTCAGCCATTCCCCGAGTCTGCCAGCAGCGGGGACACCCGCGGAGTCGACTCCGGCAACGTCGACTCCGGCAACGTCGACTCCGGCGGCGTTGACTCCGGCAGCGCCACCGGGCGCCGCGGACCGGCCGCCGGGCGGCCCACCGTCCGGGCGGCCCGCTCGAACTCCTCGATCCTGACCGCCAGTCCCTCAGGCTCCCCCGCCTCCGCCCAGCGCCACGCCTCCGCCCACCACTGCGGGCCGCGCACCAGCGGACGGCCCGCCAGGGCCAGGTACAGCGCCAGCGTCGAACGGGCGTACTCGTGCACCCAGCCGTCGCAGCCCCGGTAGTGCGCCGTCTCGTCCAGCCGCAGCCAGCGGCCCTCCTGCCCGGCGGCCAGTATCGGCACCCAGCCGCACTGCCGGTCGGCGACCAGCAGGAGCAGCCGCCCGTCCTCCTCCCGCACCCGGTGGAGCGGCAGTTGGGGCATCCGGGCGAACGACAGCGAACGCTTCCAGCCCACCACCCACAGCCCGCGGCGCAGGTAGTAGCGGACGGCCGACTGCCACGCCCAGTGCGCCTCCAGCCGGAAGCCCGGCAGGCCCTCGGCGGTGGCCGCCGCGTACACCTCGTCCAGCGCCCCGGCGGCCAGCCCGCGCCCGCGCGCCCCGGGCCGGACGTAGAGGGAGGAGACGGCGAGCTGGCTCGGGCCCTTGGTCCAGTTGTCCACCGCGACCGTCCCGACGACGGCGCCCGACTCGTCCCGGATCCAGTACCGGCGCCGGTACAGTTCCCCGCCCGGCCACTCCCGGCCGCTCTCCCCCAGCCGCTCCCGCCAGTCGCGCTCGGCACCCGGATCCAGCGCGTCCGGATCCACCACCTCGCCCAGCTCGCCCTCCACCAGGGACGCCAAGTCCCAGAGGGCGAACCGCCGTTCCTCCCCCTCGACGGCCGCCCGCAACCGCACCCCCGCCGCCAACCGGTCCTGCGCCCGCTCGACCGCCGCATCCCACGACCTCACCACGGGGCCACCCTAGCGGCCCTCCGGGCACGACCCGTAATCCACCGGACACCGAACGTCAGGCCGGTAACCGAACGTCAGACCGGCCGGCGGGAAGGCGGCCGGTCATCCCCCCGCTCCGCCCCGTCCCGGAGAGCCCACCGGCCGGCGTTCGCTCGGGGCGGCCGCGGACGGGGTCCCGGGCGGGGTCCCGGGCGGGCGGGTCAGGGCGACGGCGGCGATGACCAGGATGCCGCCGGCCAGGGCGTTCCAGCCGACGGGTTCGGCGAGGAGGGCGGCGCCCAGGGCGGTGGACCACAGCGGCATGACGTAGGTGACGGCCGAGGCGACGGCGGTGCCGGCGGCGCGGACCAGGCCGAGGTTGAGCAGGTAGGCGAAGCCGGTGCCGAGGGCGCCGAGCACCAGCAGGGCGGCGGCGGCCGGGCCGCCCGGCCAGTGCGGGGCGCCGCCGGCGGCCGGGGCGATCAGGGCCAACTCGGCGGTGGCGCAGGTGATCTGGAGCGCGGAGAGGGTGGTGACGGTCTCCGGGCGGCCGGACAGGAAGCGGCGCAGGTAGGCGAAGCCCGCGCCGTAGCAGCAGGCGGCGGCCAGGCAGGCGAGGGCGCCGGCCAGCGCACCCGGGCCGAGGCCGCGCCAGACCCCGAGCACGGTGAGCACGCCGACGAAGCCGAGCGCGAGGCCCGCGAGCCGGCGGGCGCCCGGGCGGCGCTCCTGGGGGACGGTCAGCACCGCGAACAGCAGGGTGAACAGCGGGGTGGTCGCGTTCATCACCCCGGCGAGCACCGAGCTGATCCTGGTCTCGCCGAACGAGAACAGGGTGAACGGCACGGTGTTGAGCAGCACCGCGACCACCGCCGAGTGCCCCCACAGCGCCCGGTCCCTCGGGGCCCGGCCGCCGCGCAGCAGCAGGACGGCCCACAGCGTGGTGGCGCCCAGCAGGCTGCGCCACAGCGCCACCCAGACCGGCGGCACCCCCGCGTCGACCGCCACCTTGATCAGGGCGAAGCTGGCGCCCCAGATCGCCGACAGTGCCACGAAGCCCGGCCACCAGCGCCGCACCCCGACCACCTCCCTCTCCGTCCGGTGTCGTTGGACAGAGGGTGGCCCGGCGGCGGACCATGAGTCCAACAAGTGGTGGTGCGGAGAGGATGAGGAAGTCTCATGACCCAGGACGTCAACCTGGCCCAGCTCAGGGCCCTGGTCGCGGTCGCCGACACCGGCGGCTTCGGCGCGGCCGCCGACGAACTGGGCATCAGCCAGTCCGCCGTCTCGCACGCCGTCGCCGCACTGGAGCGCTCGCTCGGCGCGCCCGTGCTGCGGCGTGGCACCCCATGCCGCCCCACCCCGCTCGGCGAGCAGGTCCTGCCGCACGCCCGGACCGCCGTCGCCTCCGCCGCCGCCGTGCGCACCATCGCCACCCGGCACTCCGGCGGCCCCACCGGCACGGTGCGGCTGGCCGCCCCGACCACCGTCTGCCAGGCGCTGCTGCCCGGACTGCTGCGGGCCTGGAAGGAGGCGTACCCGCAGGTCACCGTGCGGGTCTTCGAGGGCGAGGACGCCGAGCTGCCCACCTGGCTGGAGGCCGGCACGGTGGACGCCGCCGTCCTGGTCGACGCCGGCCCGCTGCCGCCCGGGGCGGTCGCGCTCGGCGCCGACTCCATGCACGCGCTGCTGCGCCGCGACCATCCGCTCGCCGGCCAGGAGGCCGTCCACGTGGGCGAGTTGGCGGACGACGACTTCCTGCTCTCCGAGGGCGGCTGCGAACGCCACGTCCGCGAGGCCTACCGGCGGGCCGGCACCCGCTTCGCCCCCAGGCACCGCATCCGCGACCTCAACACGCTGATCGGCATGGTGCACGCGGGTGTCGGGGTCTCGGTGATGCCGGCGCTGGCGCTGACCATGCTGCCGCCGGACTGCGCCCTGGTACCGATCCGGCCGGCCGTGCACCGCACGCTGACGCTCACCGGGCCCACCGGCCGGCCCTGGTCCCCGGCGGTCGCCGGACTGCTCGCGGGGGTGGGGGTGACCGTCCCGGTCTGACGGCCCCGACCCCTCCGCCTCCCGAGCCGCCCGGCCGCGCACCGCCGGGCGGCTTGACCTTTTTGGGGTTGACCGCCATTCCCCGACAGGTCTATACCAGTGATGACCTTCGGCAACTACCCGCCGCCGCCGGTCCATTCGGCCGTCCCGCCACCCCCACACCCGGCGCGACCAGGCCCGCCGCCCCCACCGCCGTTTCCTGGAAAGGCTTCCGATGGAGCGCGCTCTTCCCCCACAGCACCGCACCACCGCACCGGACTCCCGCAGATCCCGCGCCGCCCTCGCCGTGGCCGGCGTGCTCGGCCTGGTCGCCGGCGGCTTCGCCGCACTGGCCGGCACCGGCGCGGCCTCCGCCTCCACCACCACCGGCGCCGACACCGGCACCGGCCTGGGCAGCAACTGGTACGCCTCCGCGCCGTACCTGATGCCCGAGGACAACAGCCCGCCGGACGCCGCCGCCGTGATGGACGCGACCGGCCAGAAGGCCTTCCAGCTGGCCTTCATCCTCGCCCAGGGCAACAGCTGTTCGCCCGCCTGGGGCGGCACCTCCCCGATCGGCTCGGACACCGCCATGCCCGGCGTCATCCAGACCATCCGCGGCAAGGGCGGGGACGTCTCGGTGTCGGTCGGCGGGTACGGCGGCACCAAGCTGGGCCAGGTCTGCGGCACCCCGGAGGCGACCGCCGCCGGCTACCAGCAGGTGATCACCAAGTACGGCCTCAAGGCGATCGACTTCGACCTGGAGGAGCCGGAGTACGAGAACACCGCCGCCATCCACAACGAGATCGGCGCGGCCCGCATCCTCCAGCAGAACAACCCCGGCCTGTACATCTCGATCACCACCGCCGGGACCAACGCCGGCACCGGCTGGTTCGGCACCCAGATGCTGGGCGAGGCCAAGTCGCAGGGCTTCACGCCGAACAACTACTCGATCATGCCGTTCGACGGCGGCTTCAACGGCTCCGCCGCGCAGACCGACGCACTGGTGAAGTTCAACCAGATCCTCCAGACCACCTTCGGCTGGAACGAGGCCACCGCGTACGCCCACGAGGGCGTGTCGATGATGAACGGCCGCACCGACGCCGCCGAGTACTTCCGCCAGGCCGACTTCCAGAGCGTGCTGGACTTCGCCACCGCGCACGGCCTGGCCCGCTACACCTTCTGGTCGGTCAACCGGGACCGCCAGTGCGCGGGCAACGTCGACCCGGGCCTGTCCGGCTCCTGCTCCAGCGTGGCGCAGGGGGACTGGGACTTCACCAAGTACACGGTGAAGTTCGCCGGGGCGACCCCGCCCACCACCCCGCCGACCACGCCCCCGACCACCCCGCCGACCGGCAGCCCGACCGGCAACCCGGGGACGTGCACCGCACCGGCGTGGAGCGCGAGCACCACGTACACCGCGGGCGCCAAGGTCTCGTACAACGGGCACGCCTACCACGCCAAGTGGTGGACGCTGAACGAGGTGCCGAGCGCCAGCGGCCAGTGGGGCGTCTGGGGCGACGACGGCCCCTGCTGACCCGCAGGACGGCACGACACGGGGCGGGCGTCCACGACGCCCGCCCCGCGCGGGTTCCCGGCGCGGGGCCAACCCCCGACCCGCGCCGCTCAGTTGCCCGCGAACCGCTCCCGCAGCCCGGCCAGCACCCGGGCCGCCTCGTCCAGCCCGGCCGCCTCGCAGCGGGCGATCCCGGCGGTCAGCCGGGTCACCGCCGCCCGGGGGCGGTCGAGGTCGCCCTCGATCAGCGCGGCCAGCCGGACGGCCTCCGCCCGCAGCGACTCCGGCTGCGCCGAGCCGGCCGGCTCCCCGGTCCGCTCGTACACCGCGATCGCCCGCTCCACCTCGGCGAGCGCCTCCTCGTGCCGGTCCGCGACGGCCAGGCAGCGGGCCCGCTCGTAGTGCGAACCGCCGCGCAGGTACCAGCCGTTGTACTCCTGGCCGAGCCGTTCGGCGGTTTCGCCGAGGGCGTCCGCATCGGCCAGCAGGGCGAGCGCGGCGTCCAACTGCTCAGCACCGCGGTTGCACATCATCAGCTGGGCCAGCTCCCGCATGGTGGCGGCCAGTTGGTCCACCTGCGGGGCCTTGCCGTGCGCCTCCCGGGCCCGCCCGAGGGCGGCCTCGGCGGCGTCCCAGCGGTCCGCCCGGGCGAGGGCCAGGGTGGCCTCGCAGGCGACCATGGTGTGGGTCTGCTGGTCCTCCCAGTCGGCGACCAGCTCGGCCAGCCGCAGGTACTCCTCGGCCGCGTCCCGGTGCTCCTCCAGGTCGACCAGGCCCCGGGCGAGGTCCAGCCGGGCCTGGGCGAGCATCCGGACGTCCAGTTCGGCGGCGGCCGCGGCGTCCAGCACCGACTCCAGCACGGCCACCGCGTCGGCCGCCCGGCCGGTGCCGCGCAGCACGTCGGCCAGTTGCAGCCGCACCTGGGCCGCCTCCTCGACGGCCTCGGCGCCCTGCCGGTCGTAGCGCGCGGCGGCCTCCGAGAGCGCCCGCACCGCCCCGCCGAGGTCGTCGGTCCGCAGGCTCGCGTGCCCGAGCATCATGTACGTCGGCGCGTACGGGTAGCCGTCCTCGCCCCAGCGCACGGCCTCGGCCAGCGCCCGGTGGAACACCTCGACGGCCTGGCCGGCCTCGCCCTGCTGCAGCAGCACCTGACCGAGCAGGCCGAGCACCCGCGGGGTGTGCCAGGGCAGTTCGGCGGCATCCAACTGGGCCAGCACCTCACGCAGTTCGGTGACGGCCTCGGTGAACCGCCCCTGCCGGGCGGCGACGTCGGCGGTGTACTGGCGGGAGGTCGCGGACCGGCGGGCGGAGCCGAGTTCGACGGCGGTGCCCCGGTAGGCGCCGACGGCCGCCTCGAAGCGCTCGGCCGTCCCGGCGGCGGGTTCGGGCAGTTCCTCGACCAGGTCGTGGTGGGCGGCGTAGGCGCGCGCCTGGAGGACGATCAGGTAGTCGTCGTCGGGCATCGCGCCGTCGGCGCGCAGCTCCTCGGCCCGGGCCAGTGCGGCGTCCAGCGCCGTCCAGTCGGACACCACGCCCTCGACGTCGCCGAGTTCGACGATCAGCGCCCGGGTGCGGGCCATCAGTGCCGGGCCGGGCAGCCCGGCCCGTTCGTACAGCTCCGCGGCCTCCAGCAGGCCCGCCGTGCCCTCGGCGTAGTCGTCGCGCTGGACGGCCTCATGGGCGCGCTGTTCGGCGAGTTCGGCGCTCAGCAACTCGGGGCCGCCGAGGTCGGTACCCGCCGGGAGGACGAAGCCCTCGGCGCCGACCCGTTCGGCGATCCGCTTCCACAGCCGGTCGGCGTCCGGGTGGCCGAGGACCTCCAGTTCGCGGGCCCGCAGCACCAGCGCGGTGAAGTCCTCCGGCTCGGCCTCGACGGCGCGCCGCGGCGCCGGGGCGACGGCGGGGGCCGTCGCGGCCAGCTCGGGCGCGACGGCGGCCCGCACGCCCAGGGCCAGCGGCTCGGCCAGCAGCGGTGCCACCGCCAGCCGGGCGCGGCGGGCGGCGCCGACCGCGTCGGTGCCGTTGCGGGCGTCGAAGCGGGCGGCCAGCGCGTCGGCCTCGCCGCGCAGGTGGGCGAGCAGGGTGTCGACCGTCCAGGCGGTGCCGGCCGGGCCGCTGACCGCGAGTCCGCCGTGGCCGGCCGCGGCCAGGGCGGCGACCAGCACCTCGACGCCGGTCAGGAACTCCAGCCGGGCCGCGGGCTCGCCGGTCACCGTGAACAACTCGCGGTTCTCGGCGAGCAGTTCCAGGCCGCGCGGCTCGTTGCCGGACAGCGCGCAGAACTCGATGTGCCGGCCGATCGCCGCCAGCATCGCGGCCTTGCCGCGGGCGTAGCGGTAGCCGGTCAGGTGTGCGGAGCGGGCCTCGTCGGTGCGGCCCCGGCGCAGCAGCGGCAGCAGGGCGGTGGCCTGGCTGAGGTAGGGCTCCTGCTCGCAGCCGGAGCGGCCGTCCAGCACCGGGGCGAGGATCTCCAGGGCGCGGGCGTCGTCCCCGGCGGCGACGAAGTGCTGGGCCCGGGCGCGGGTCTCGCAGGCGTGGCAGTCGCTGAGTTCGGTGCGCGGGCGGGCCGCCCACAGCTCGTAGGCGTCCTGGACGTCGACGCCGGTCTGCGCGGCCAGGTGGTAGCGCTGGGCGTAGTACGGCTGGAGGTCGTAGCCGGCCGCGCGGTAGCGGTCGCGCAGTTCGGTGTGCCAGCGCCGGATGGCGGCCAGCGGGACGTCGGGGGTGTCCAGGAGTGCGGTGGCCACCCACTTGAAGCGCCAGAACACCTGGTTCCGGGCCCAGTCGCCGAAGCCGTCCCGGTCCTGGTCCCAGAGCTTGAGCACCCGGGCGAAGACCACCGGGCTCTTGCTGCGCTCGCCGTCGTACTCGTAGGCCTCCATGAGTTCGAGCAGGGCCATCGCGCGGACCCCGGTGTCCTCGAACTGCTCGGCGGCGTCGACGAGTTCCTCGGCCGTGACGGTGCGGGTACGGCCGTAGGGGCGGGCGTCGTTCTCGCGCAGCGCGGCCATCACCGCGTCGGGGGTGTCCAGCATCACGCCTCCTTCGGGCCGTGGTGATCCGGGCCGGCCGCCTCGTGGCCGAGCATGGCGTGGTCGAGCAGGCTGATGAACGAACGGTTCAGCAGCGCGGATTCGCTGGCCTTGAGCGGGCGGCGGGTCATCAGCACGGCCTGCCCGTACAGCGCCTCGACGGCGGTGACGGTCAGGTCCCGGTCGGTGACGGTGGCGGCGCGGCGCACCAGCGGGTTGAGGTGGTTCAGCACCAGCTGGGCGCGGGGCACCTCGGCGCGCAGCGAGCCCAGAATGTCCGCCCACAACCCGTCGGCCTCGTCGGCGAGTTGGGCCCGGGTGCGCTCGTGCCGGGCCTCCCGGTTGTCGAGCAGCAGGGCGGGCGCGTTGGTCGGGTGGAAGCTGCGCAGGGCGACGTCGCAGTCGAACCGGCCGACCACCTCGCGGGCGATCGCCAGGAAGGCGCCGGCCGCCAGCTCGGCCGCCGGGTCGACGGTGTCCAGGTGCGCGGTGACGGTGCCCGGGTCGAGGTCGGCGACCGAGACGCCGGGGCGGATCTCGGGCAGCCGGTGCACCAGGTCCCGGTCGTAGGTGTAGCCACCGTTGACGACGCCGAGCCCGGCCGCGCCGGCGATCGGGGCGACCTGCCGGAACTCCTCGACCGTACGGGTCACCAGCACCACCGGGTGGCTGCGGGCGAACTCGTCCAGGGTGACATTGCCGTCGGTGGTCTCGAAGGGCAGCCAGGGCAGCATCATCCGCAGCAACTCGTCGTCGTAGCGGGCGAGTTCCTTGACGGCCAGGTGGTGCACGGAGAGGAAGCGGTGCAGCAGCGCCGGGTCGCTCGCGGACAGGCCGGTGAGCCAGTCGCGGATCCGGGCGCCGAGCGCGTCGCGGACAGCGGCCAGCGTCTCGTCGGCGTACAGGCCCTCGCGCGAGGCGGTGGGGCGCAGCCCGTCGGTGTCCACCACGCAGCGGACGAAGAACGCCCAGTCCGGCAGCAGTTCGTCGGCCTGGTCGGAGAGCAGCATCCCCTTGAGGTGCACCCGGTGGCCGTGCCGGCGCGAGGGCGGCGCGGCGTCGGGCAGGACGTAGGCGACGCCGCGCAGGCCGACCAGCGGGAGGTCCAGCTCGATGGTGTCGAGCGGGACGAAGTCGAAGGTGGCGCGGCAGTACTCGGCGAGCGCGTCGCGCCGGGCGAGCGGGGAACCGTGCCGCTCGGCCCACGGCGCGGTGCGGTTGACCTGGTGCGCGGTGCCGTTGGCGTCGACCACGGTGACGTCGTGGCGCAGCAGGCTGCCGAAGTCCCGGGCGAGCGAGAGCACCCGGGCGGAGCGGGTCCACTCGGCGGCGTCGGCGCGCGGGGCGAGGGTGACGGTGGTGCCGGGCTCGGGCTTGGCCGAGGCCGGCAGGGTGCGGATGGTGTAGCTGCCGTCCGACAGGCCGCGCCACTCGATCACCGGCGCGTCCGCACTGCCCGCGTGCCGGGTGACCACGGTGATCTCGTCGGCGACCACGAAGCAGGCGAGCAGGCCGATGCCGAACTGGCCGATGAAGTCGCCGCGGGCCTTGGCCAGGCCGTCCCCGTCCAGGCGGCCGTCGGCGTCGCGCTTGGAGCTGCGGCCGATGGTGGCGAGGAAGGTGTGGACGTCCTGCTCGGTCAGGCCGATGCCGGTGTCGGTGACGGACAGCTCGTCGTCGGCCCGGACGGTGATGGCGGCCGGCGCCTCGGGGTCGAGGGCGCGGCGGGCGGAGATCGCGTCCACCGCGTTCTGCAGCAGCTCGCGCAGGTAGACCCGCGGGCTGGAGTAGAGGTGGTGGGAGAGCAGGTCCACCAGGCCGCGCAGGTCCACCTGGAAGGTGTGCGCACTCGTCGGGTTGTCGGTTGGGGACACCGGAGGCTCTTTCGGTCGCGGAAGTGGGTGTCGGGGTTCTGGGGCCGGGGCGGCGTCAGTACCCGGCGCAGCGGTCGCGGTGGGCGCGGAAGGCCTTGACCGGATCGCCGGACAGGTAGTGCCACGGCGACTCGGTGACCAGGCCGTCCAGCGCGTCGAACAGCAGCCGGGCGGTCTTCGGCTGATCGGCCAGCGAGAAGGCCATCGCGAAGCTGTTGAAGCTCCCCTGCCAGCCGCGGACCGGTACGAAGTCCGGGTGCAGGACGGAGCGGAACGCCGCCTCCTGCAGCTCGGCCACCACCGCGGGGCTGGTCAGGTAGGCGTGGTCCTCGCCGTCCGGAAGGTCCAGCCAGCGCTCCAGGTGGGCGAGCGCCACCAGCTCGCCGAGCGGGCTGCCCTCGGGGGCGGCCAGCATCGAGGAGCGGGCGAACTCGTGCATGGCCTCGTGCGAGCCGCCCCACTTGGCGCACAGCTGCTGCAACCGCTGGCGGTGCGAGCCGACGTGCCCGGGGACACGGCGCACCGCGGCCTCGAAGCGGGCGGTGGCGACGTCCGGGCCGAGCGAGGCGCCGCGCGCGCTGATCTGCAGGAAGTACCAGGGGGCGAGCCAGGACGGCTCCCGCTCGGCGACCTCCAGCAACTGCTCCTCGGCGACGTCCAGCCGCTGGTGGAACAGCTTCCACTGCTCCTCGGTGACGTGCTGGGCCCGGGCGCCGCTGCGTGCCTCCCAGGCCCAGGTGACGTGCCGGGCGCCGGACAGCAGCAGCGGCAGCGCGTCGTCCGGGGCGTCCGCGACCGCGCGGGCCGTCCACTCCTCGGCCCCGGCGACGTCGGCGACGGCCGTGGCGAGGAAGGCCAGCTCACCGCCGTCCGCGGCGGCCAGCGCCGGGCGCAACGCCGTCCAGTCCCCCGCGGCGGCCTGGGCCAGCACCAGCCGGAGGGACTCGTCGCCGAAGGCCGGATCGAGCCTCGGCGCGGCACCCTGGGCGGCGGGCGCCTCGGCGGCCCGTCTGCCGAACCCGAACCCGAACCGGCCGGCCCGGTCCTGCGCGCCCTCCCCGCCCGTCCGGCGTCGGAACAGCGGCATGTGTGGCCCCCTCGAACGTCATCGGCATCAATCGCATGGCCGCACAGTGGCCACCCCAGAGGAGTACATATCACGCCCGGCCGACAACCGTTTCCCCAGCCCAGCGCCGTCCCGGGCCGGTGGGTCCGCCACCCGGGACGGGTGACATCTTGCTGCCTGACAGTTTTCTGACACCGCGCAGGTGGCCGCCCGGGCCGACGATCGGTCAGGCTGTCTCCCGTGCACGCCATTCGCTTCCACCTCCGCGCCCCGGAGCACCCCGCCGGCCCCCCGACGGCCCCGCACCCACCCTCCCCGGAGGCCGTCCGGGACGGGCTGGCGCGCGGGCTGCCCGCCCCGGCACGGATCGAGCACGCCCGGATCCTGGTCGGGCCGGCCGCGGTGGACGGCGTGGCCTTCGTCCTCGCCGACGGCCTGCTCGCCGCCGAGGCCGCCCTCACCGCCGCCTGCGCCGCCCTCACCGACCAGGCCGGCCTGCTGCCCGGCTGGCGGGTGCCGCACTGCGCGCTGGACACCCTGCTGGCCCTGGGGCTGCACGAGCTGCCGGCCTTCCCGTAAGCCCCGTCAGGCCGCGCCGAGCCCGGCGTCCGGCACCTTGCCGGCCTGCGCCTGCTCGATCCGGTTCACCAGCATCACGGCGAACCGCCGGGCCGCCGCCGGATCCACCGGCCCGCCCTCGGTGGTCACACTCGCCACCACGGTGCCCGAGCGCACCACGATGCTCACCCCGTCGCCATCGGCCAGCGGCCCCACGAACGCCTGGCTCTCGCTGCCCAGCGCCGGAGCCTCGACCTTCTTGAACGGCCCGACCGGATAGGACGCGTACGTCTCCTTCGCCCGGCTCCTCGCGGCGTCCCGGCTGGGCAGCGTCTCCACCAGGAACCGGGTGACCAGGTCACCCGAGGAGAACCGCACCGACCCACTGAGCGGCTTGCCGGCACAAGGAGCCGCCGCCGTACAGGTGACGCTGTGGTCGGCCGTGTCGACCTTCCGCTTCTCCTCCTGCCACCCGGCCATCGCCCTGGCGTCCGGCAACACCTGCCCGACCACCTTGTCGTCCAGCAACGCCGTCTCCAGATCCGCACTGGGCACCGCGGCCACCGGCGGCGCCGCACTGCCCGTGACACCCGCACCCCCCGCGGGCACGGACGCCGCAGCCGACCCCGCCGGGGAAGCGGCCCCGGCGGCCGACGCAGCCGCCGTACCACCCGCCGTCGCACCCCCCGTCACCGCCGAACTCGACGCCCCCACACCCCCCTTGGCATCCTCCGACCCACCCGACGAACACCCCGCCAGCACACCCGCCAGCACCCCGACCGCCACCACGACGGTGAACCGCCGACCACCCATCCCCATGCGCCCACTCCCTTACGCCTGTCCGTGACCCCTCAAGATAGCGAGCACCCCGCATACGAACCGCCCCACCCCCTCCCCTCCCCCCCCACACCCCACACCCCTCCACCCACCTCCCCCACCCACCCACCCCCTCCTCACCAGGCGAGAGGGACGCGCTGCGGGAGGGGGCGGTGGAGGGGGTGGGTGCGGAGAGGGGCGTGACGGGTGATTTTCAGACTGCCAACGGCGCCCAGCCCCCCACCCACAGAGTCGGCAGTCGGAAAATCACCCAGCCCCCGGAGCGCCCACCCCCGGAACCGCCCCCGGCCCCCCACCCTCCCGAAAGCCCACCCCCACGAACACACCCCCGCGCAGCGGAAAACGCCGGTGGGGCGGCGACCAAAAAGGTCACCGCCCCACCGGGAACAGCCCCACCGGGAACAGCCCAACCGAAGGATCAGACCGCCGGCACCGGAAACGTCGGGTACTCGACGCCCGAGATGTACTGCACGACCCGCACCACCTGGCACGAGTAGCCGAACTCGTTGTCGTACCACAGGTAGAGGATCGCGTTGTCACCGTCGACCTTGGTCGCACCGGCGTCCACGATCGACGCGTGCCGCGACCCGATGAAGTCACTCGACACCGCGTCCGGCGAGTCCGTGAAGTCGATCTGGCGCTTCAGCGGCGAGGTCAGCGAGATGTTCCGCAGGTAGTCGAGGACCTCCTCGCGGTTGGTCTCGCGCTTCAGCTGCAGGTTGAGGATCGCGATGGAGACGTCCGGCACCGGCACCCGGATCGAGCTGCCGGTGATCTTCGCCTTGAGGTCCGGCAGGGCCTTGGCGACGGCCGAGGCGGCACCGGTCTCGGTGATCACCATGTTCAGCGGCGCCGAGCGGCCGCGACGGTCGGCCTTGTGGTAGTTGTCCAGCAGGTTCTGGTCGTTGGTGAACGAGTGGACGGTCTCCACGTGACCGCGCACCACGCCGTACTCGTCCTCCATCGCCTTCAGCGGCGGGACGATCGCGTTGGTGGTGCAGGAGGCGCAGGAGATGATCTGCTCGTCCGGCTTGATCATGTCGTGGTTGACGCCGTGCACGATGTTCGGCACGTCGCCCTTGCCCGGGGCGGTCAGCACGACCTTGGCGATGCCGGGGCGCAGGTGCTTGGACAGGCCCTCGCGGTCGCGCCACTTGCCGGTGTTGTCGATCAGGATCGCGTCCTTGATCCCGTACTCCGTGTAGTCGACCTTGGTCGGGTCGTCGGAGTAGATCACCGCGATCTCGTTGCCGTTGACGACGAGCTTGCTGTTCGCCTCGTCGACGGTGATGGTGCCCTGGAACTGGCCGTGGATCGAGTCCCGGCGCAGCAGCGAGGCGCGCTTGACCAGGTCGTCGTCGCCACCACCGCGCACGACGACGGCCTTCAGCCGCAGGCCGTTGCCGGAGGCCTTCTCGATCAGCAGACGGGCGACCAGCCGGCCGATGCGGCCGAACCCGTACAGCACGACGTCCTGCGCGGACCGGCGCTCCAGCTTGTTCTCACCGGTGGCGCCGGCGACGGCCTGGGCGGTGAACTCCGCCACCGACAGGCCGTGGTCGTCCGCCCGGTAGGCCGAGGCGAGCATCGCGAGGTCGATCTGCGAGGGGCCGAGGTCCAGGGTGGTCAGCGCCTGCAGGAACGGCATGGTCTCGGTGACCGAGAGCTCCTCGCCGGCTATCTGCCGGGCGAAGCGGTGCGTCTTGAGGATGCTGACCACCGACTTGTTCACCAGGGAACGGCTGTGGAGCAGGACGGTGACGTCCTTCTCCCGGTGCAGCCGCCCGATGATCGGGATCATCGACTCCGCGATCTCCTCGCGGTTCTTCCAGTCCGTGAACACGTCGTCGTTGACAGTCACAAGTCCATCTTTCGAGCTGAGGGTGTTGCGCACATGGTAGCTTCGCCCGCCCGCGCCCCGGCGGCCGGTCCCTCCCCCACCGCTCCGGCCCGAGCCTCCCACCTGCGTTTTCCCTCACCGCCCCGAGCCCAAAGGTGATCACCGCCACCCCCGAGCCCCCCGCCGCCCCGGCCGGAGCGGCAGCCGTCCGCACCCGGCGCGAGTGATCATCGGGGCCAGTACAGTGAGCCCACCGGACCGAGGCGTGAGGGGGCCCGCGTGGCGACGCTGGGGATGCACCGGGACTTCCTGATGGAGTTCGCGGCGCTGGAGAAGTCGGTGCAGCGGCGGGTCTTCGAGACCTTCGAGAAGTTCACCGGGGCGACCCACGCCGGCACCCACCTGGAGAAGCTCACCAACCAGCGGGACCCGCGGATCCGGACCATACGGATCACCGACTTCTGGCGCGGGGTCGTCCTCAAGGCCGACCGGGGCGACGGCTACCTGCTGCTGAAGGTGCTCCCCCACGACAAGGCCAACGACTGGGCCGTCAAGCACCGGGCCTCGGTCAACGCCGCCACCCAGGGCGTCGAGATCCGCAACGACGTCGCCCTGGAACGCGCCTCCGCGTCACTGCGGGCCCTGGGCTCCGACGAACCCGAGCGGCTCTTCGCCGACCGCTCGGACAAGGTCCTGCGCAGCCTGGGCATCGACGAGGAGATCCTGCCGATCATCCGGCTGCTGCCCGACGAGGCGCACCTGGAGGCGCTTCACCGGGTCCTGCCGGAGCAGCAGTTCGACGTGCTGATCGGGCTCGCCAGCGGGATGGAGCCGGCCGAGATCGACCGCGAGATCGTCCAGGCGTACGCGCGGGCGGCGGCCCCGGTGAGCACCGCGCGGCCCGGGGACGAACTGGTCTCGGCGATGGCCCACGCGCGCGGCCGGGTCGCCCTGGTGTCCGGGCCGGAGGAACTGCAGGAGATCCTGGAGCGCCCGTTCGACTCCTGGCGGATCTTCCTGCACCCGGCGCAGTACCGGGTCGCCTACCGGGGCTCGTACAACGGGCCGGCCCGGGTCACCGGCGGCCCCGGGACGGGCAAGACGGTGGTGGCCCTGCACCGGGCCTACCACCTGGCCCGCCGGCTGCCGCCGGACGCCCCGGACGGGTCGGTGCTGCTCACCACCTTCACCACGGACCTCGCCGCGGAGCTGGAACGCTGCCTGACCCTCCTCGTCACGGACCAGCGGATCAGGGCGAAGGTCCGGGTGGTCACCGTGGACGCGCTGGCGAACGAGGTGCTGCGCCGGGCGCGCCGCGGCGCCCCACTGAAGGTCGTCTCCAACCAGCGTGCGGTGCTGGCTCGTTGGGGCCGGACCGCACGCCGGATCGGCGTCGACTTCACCGATGTCTTCCTGGACCAGGAGTGGCGCCAGGTCGTCCTGGCCCAGGCGATCGAGAGCCCCGAGCAGTACCTGAAGGCCCCGCGGTCCGGCCGGGGCACCGCACTGGGCCCCCTGCAACGGGCCCAGCTCTGGCGCGCGGTGGCCGCGTTCGAGGAGGACCTGCGGCAGGCCGGGGAGGTCACGTTCCTCCAGGTCTGCGCGCGGGCCGCGCGGGCCCTCGACGAGAAGGACGACCGCCCGTTCCGGCACGTGGTCGTCGACGAGTCGCAGGACCTGCACCCGGCGCAGTGGCGCTTCCTGCGCGCGCTGGTCGCGCCCGGACCGGACGACCTGTTCCTGGCCGGCGACCCCCACCAGCGGATCTACGGGCGCCAGGTCTCGCTGCGCTCGCTCGGGATCCAGGTGGTCGGACGGTCCGCCCGGCTGCGGATCAACTACCGGACCACCCAGGAGATCCTCAGCTGGTCCGCGTCGCTGCTCACCGGTGAACGCCCGGACGACCCGGACGGCGGCGAGGACTCCCTGGTCGGCTACCACTCGACCCTGCACGGCGCCCACCCCGAGGCGCGCGGCCACGCCGACCGGGACGCGGAGATCCGGGCCCTCGTCGCCCGCGTCGCGGAGTGGACCGCCGCCGGGATCGGCCCGGAGGACATCGGAGTCGCCGCCCGCACCGCCCAGTTCGGCCGCGACATCGCCAAAGCCCTGGAGCGGTCCGGGACTTCGGCCTATCTGCTGGGCGACGTGCCCTCCCCCGGGGTGCGGATCGGCACCATGCACCGGATGAAGGGCCTGGAGTTCCGCTGCGTCGCCGTGGTCGGCGTCAGCGACGGCCTGGTGCCCATGCGCGCCGCGCTCACCCCGGAGTCCACCGACCCGCAACAGCACCGCGAGGACCTCAGCGGCGAGCTCAACCTGCTCTTCGTGGCCTGCACCCGGGCCCGGGAGGCCCTCGCCGTGTCCTGGCACGGCACCCCCAGTCCCTTCCTCGAACCCGTCGTCCCGGCGGCGCTGCCGGGGCGGGTCTGAGGATTCCCCCGGAGGATTCCCGCCGAGGATTTGCCGGGGGTTCGGCGGGGTGGGGTAATGAGAGGCGACCGGTGTGTGGGCGTTCCCTCAGAGACCCGGGAGCTTGCGATGAGCGGTGGGCCGGAACCGATCAGTACCGAGGGGCTGCGTGCCGTGCGGGAGGAGCTGGCGCAGCTGCGGGTGGAGCGGGGGGAGGTGGCCGCGACGCTCAGCGGGGAGGAACCGGTGGGTGACCGGGCGGATGCGGCGGACGAGTTGCAGCGGGCGTCGGAGGTGGCCCGGCTGGACCGGCGGATCGCCGAGCTGGAGGAACGGCTGCGGGAGGCCGAGCGGGCCGGGGCGCCGTCCACGGACGTGATCGGGGTGGGTTCGACCGTCACCGTGCGGTTCGCGGACGGCGAGGAGGAGGTCGTCGAGATCTCCGAGGTGGCCGAGGAACGGGAGCTGACCCTGGTGACGTACGACAGTCCGCTCGGGAAGGCGCTGTTGGGCCGGCACGCCGGGGAGACGGTGAACTACGAGACGCCGGGCGGCGCGACGAGCGCGGAGGTGCTGGCGGTCGGCGGCACGGCGTAGCCGGGCGGCAGCCCTGCCACCACCCGGCCGAGGCGCGCGGCGGGGCCAGGAGGGAGGATGCATCCGTACCGACCTGGCCGACCCCGAGGAGCCGACGACCATGGGCCGAGTGACCGTACCGCGCAGGGTGCTGCGGCTGCGCGGGGGTGTGCCCTCGCACCGACCCGACACCCTGGCCGCCGAGGAGCCGATGGAGATCCGGGTCGGCGGCCGTGCGCTGACGGTGACCATGCGCACCCCGGGCAGCGACTTCGACCTCGCGGCCGGCTTCCTGGTCAGCGAGGGCGTGCTGCACGCCGCCGACCACCTGGCCGGGATCCGCTACTGCGCCGGGGCCACCGCCGACGGCGGCAACACCTACAACGTGGTCGACGTGGCGCTCGCCGCCGGGGTGCCGGCCCCGGACGCCTCGCTGGAACGTAACTTCTACACCACCTCCTCCTGCGGCCTGTGCGGCAAGGCCAGCCTGGACGCGGTGCGCACCACCGCGCCGTGGAGCGTCGCCGGGGACGGCCTGCGGGTCACCCCCGGGCTGCTCTCCGCGCTGCCCGACCGGCTGCGGGCCGCCCAGAAGGTCTTCGACAGCACCGGCGGCCTGCACGCGGCCGGGCTGTTCGACGCCGCCGGGCGGCTGCTCTGCCTGCGCGAGGACGTGGGCCGGCACAACGCGGTGGACAAGGTGGTGGGCCACGCGCTGCGCGATGGCCTGCTGCCGGCCCGCGGCACGGTGCTGATGGTCAGCGGCCGGGCCTCCTTCGAGCTGGTCCAGAAGGCCGTGATGGCCGGCATCCCGATGCTGGCCGCGGTCTCCGCGCCGTCCTCGCTGGCGGTGGACCTGGCCGAGGAGAGCGGGCTGACCCTGGTCGGCTTCCTGCGCGGCGACTCGATGAACGTCTACACCCGTACGGACCGGATCGACACCGCCCGGCCCGACGCCCAGCCCGACGCCCAGGCGGGCGCCCAGGCCCCGGCCGCTCGACGCGCGGGGCCCGACGGCCCGGCGTAGCGTCGACCCGGACGCCGAAGTCCGGGGGGACCAGCCGCCGCACGGAAGGCCAGTGCCGTGACCACCTCCGACGACGAAGCGACCGCCACCCCGCAGGAGCCGGCGGAGGCGGGCCCCTCCCCCGCCGGGCCGCCGCGGTTCGCGCCCTACCGCCACCCCGCCGCCGGCTGGGGCGCCGCGAAGAGCGTCACCCGCTTCCTGGCGCGCGAGGGCGCGTACCTGGACGGGCCGCGGGCCGTCATGCGGATGAACGACCGAGAACGGCGGCTTCGACTGCCCGGGGTGCGCCTGGCCGGACGACACCAAGGGCCCAGCACGCCCGGGACGGTTCCACCCGCTCGGTGCACGGCTACCTGGCCGTCCCGTACGACATCCCGCGCGGCTGCGCGGCCGGGTACATGCCGGAACTGAACGTGCTGTGCGCGATCGGGGACTTCAGCACCCAGAGCGACCAGCCGATCATGAAGCACCTGAAGGTGACCGTGACGAAGGGTCAGTCGGAGGGTCAGTCGGAGGGTTAGTCGGAGGGCTGGGGCGTCCAGCGGTGCAGGCCCTTGCGGTCGTAGTAGCGGGTCATCCCGAAGCCGAAGGCCAGGGCGAGCACCACCCCGACGGCGATCATGGTCCAGCCGCGGGCCAGTCCGGCGTCCGAGCGCGCGTCGAAGAAGAGGATCGCCCGGATGCCGTCGCTGAGCTGCCGCATCGGTTCGAAGACGCCCAGGAAGCGGTAGAAGCCGGGCACCGCCTGCAGCGGGACGGTCGCCCCGGAGGACGGCAGGGCCAGCGCGATGAAGACGAACATGGACACCAGCTGTCCGATCCCGCCGAACGCGGCGTTGATCGCCTGCACCCCGAGGCCGACGGCGAGGCTGGCGCAGTAGGCGAACACCCACAGCAGGGCCTGGTGCGGGGCGTCCATGCCGAGGACGCCGGCCGTGCAGAGCAGCACCAGGGAGGTGGTGACCAGCATCATCCCGGCGGTCATCACCATCTTGAGCAGCAGGGTCTGGGTGCGGCTGATCGGGACGGTCGGGCGCCGGGTGTGCCAGGGGCCGATCTCGCTGTCGCTGTAGCCGAGCGCGCCGTCGACGCCGTTGTGGATGATGTTGCCGCCGATGAAGCCGGTCAGCACGGCGAGCAGGGTGAAGTAGAAGGCGCTCAGGCCGAGTCCGCTGTGGCTGCCGATCGGGTGGCCGACCTGGGTGGTGACGGCGAACGGGTCGGCGAGCAGCAGCCGGGCGGTGGCTCCGGTGTCCGGGCCCCGGGCGCCCGAGGCCGGTACGGCGGCCAGCAGTTGCTTTCCGGCCGCGGCCGAGGCCTGGTGGGCGGCGTTCTGGGCGATCTGCGCGGCGATCGAGGAGCCGAGGCTGCCCAGTCCGGGATTGGTGAGGACGGTGAGGGTGGGCCGCTCGGTGGCCCCGCCGGTGGTGAGCCGGGTGACGCTCGCGGTGAAGTCGGCGGGGACGAGCAGCACGCCGTAGACCTTGCCGGAGGCGAGCAGGTCGCGGGCGCCGGCGTCGTCGGTCTGCCGCCAGTGGACGGTGTCGCCCGGGGTGCCGGCGATCACCGCGCGGGTGAGCTGGGTGCCGAGGTTGACCGGCTGGCCGGGCGGTGGCGGGGCCTGGTCGGCGTTGACCAGGGCGATCGGCAGCCGGTGCAGGTGTCCCATCGGGTTGACGATGCCGCCCAGGTAGAGCAGCGAGAGCAGCACGGCCACCAGGGCGCACAGGATGCTCGGGAAGAGCCAGAGCCTGGGGTTCCGGACGAGGGTCAACGCCCTGGCCTGCCGGGGAGCCCCCTGGGAGCCTTCGGTCGCCATGCCACCCCTCGGGTTCGGGCACGGGCGGACGCCGTGCGCTACTGGGACGGCGGACGCCGCGCCGCTGCCGGTACGGCGGGAAGTCGTTCCGTGGTCACATCCCGGTCAAACCCGCGTCACCCGGGTGGGCGTCACACGGAGAGAAAGGTAAAGGTTCTACCAAGTACGCAAGTAACGCTCTTCGCCGGGGCTATGCTTCTCGAGGTTTGAAGAAGGCACCTCGTTCGGTGAGGCTTCTTCACGGACACAGGCCACTGATCCGACGACGTCGAGAGACGCCCAGGGTTAGGACAGATCTTCCCGACCTAAGGGTTGATCCGAAGTGGCTTCCGGCCCAACGGGGTTGGACACGCCGTGGAGTGCCAAAGCTCTGACGAGTTGGGGTGAACCGGTGGCCGCGTTTCCGCGCGCCGGCTTGCTCCTTGCCGCGTCGATGACACGCACCACGGGGTGCGTCGACCGGGAGGAGGCGAGAGACATGGATTGCAGTAGTCCGGGCCACAGTAGCCCCTACCCCCGCTTGTCCTCGTACACCTCCGACACGCGGTAACAACCTTCCCTGCGCGTATATCTGACGGCGCATCGGCACACAGCACCAGCAGCACGCACGCGGCTCCGCCGTGCCCGCGGTCCGTCCGCCCGGGCCGACGCCGCCGCGCGCCGACGCGTCGTGCCCGCACGCAGGGGAAATTGCTGCCGCGCGTCCCAACCACCCCGCTTGCCAGGGGTACCCGGGAGGAACGCCATGACCACCAACTCGACTCTCGACTCCACGATCCCCGCACCGCGCTCCGCCGTGCTGGACGACGCCCACGTGGGCGACATCAAAGGTGCGCTCGGCACCATCAAGCTCGATGACAACGCACCACGCCAGGGGCTGAGCGCGAGACTCAAGACCCTGCTGGCGATCGTCGGCCCCGGCCTGATCGTGATGGTCGGCGACAACGACGCCGGCGCCTTCTCCACCTACGGCCAGGCCGGCCAGAACTACGGCACCCAGCTGCTGTGGACGCTGGCCCTGCTGATCCCGGTGCTGTACGTCAACCAGGAGATGGTGCTGCGCCTGGGCGCCGTCACCGGCGTGGGCCACGCCCGGCTGATCCTGGAGCGGTTCGGCAGGTTCTGGGGCGCCTTCAGCGTCATCGACCTGTTCCTGCTCAACGCCCTCACCCTGGTCACCGAGTTCATCGGCGTGACACTCGCGGCCGGATACCTCGGCCTGCCGAAGGTCGCGTCCGTGGTGCTGGCGGCGGCGGTCATCATCGCCTCGGCCTTCACCGGTTCCTTCCAGCGCTTCGAGCGGGTCGCCATCACGCTGTGCGTCGGCTCGCTGCTGCTGGTGCCGATCTACTTCATGGTCCACCCGAAGACCTCGCAGATGGCCCACGACTTCGTGGTCCCGCAGATGCCGGGCGCCCCGGGTGAGCTCGCCACCGTCATGCTGCTGATCGTCTCCATCGTCGGCACCACCGTCGCCCCGTGGCAGCTGTTCTTCCAGCAGTCGTACGTCATCGACAAGCGGATCACCCCGCGTTTCATGAAGTACGAGAAGGCCGACCTGTGGATCGGCATCGCCATCGTGATCATCGGCGCCTCCGCCCTGATGGGCCTGTGCGCCGCCGCGTTCACGGGCACCGACGGCTTCGGCCAGTTCACCGACGCGGGCGCCATCGCCAAGGGCCTGGAGGACAAGGCCGGTCACGTGGTCGGCGTGCTGTTCGCCATCGCGCTGCTGGACGCCTCGATCATCGGCGCCTTCGCGGTCTCCCTCTCCACCGCCTACGCCATCGGCGACGTCTTCGGCATCAAGCACTCGCTGCACCGCGGGGTCAAGGGCGCCAAGGGCTTCTACGGCATCTACGCCGGCGTGGTCGTGGTGGCCGCCGCCATCACCCTGCTGTCCACCGACTACGCCCAGGGGCTGATGACCCAGTTCGTCCAGGTGCTGGCCGGGGTGCTGCTGCCCTCCGCCACCGTCTTCCTGCTGCTGCTCTGCAACGACAAGGCCGTGCTCGGCCCCTGGCGCAACGGTCCCAAGACCAACGCCTTCACCTCCGCGGTGGTCGGCATCCTGGTGATGCTGTCGCTGATCCTGACCGCCGCCGTGGTGTGGCCGGACATCAGCTCGGACGCACTGCTCCGGATCATGGCCGGCTGCGGCGTGGCCGGCGTCCTGGTCGCCGGGTACTTCTTCACCTTCGGCCGCAAGGGCACCAAGGAGGACCCGATCGACCGCACCGGCCGGGAGAACTGGCGGATGCCCCCGCTGGAGACCCTGGAGAAGCCGGTCATGTCCGCCGCCCGCAAGATCGGCATGGGCGCCCTGCGTACCTACCTGCTGATCGCGATGATCATGGTCATCATCAAGGTCGTCCAGACCGCCCTGAACCACTGACGCCGAACCGCTGACCGGCGGCCGGGGGCGGCACCGCGCACGACCGCCCGCCGCCCCCGGCCCGCCCCGGAACCCTCGACCGCCCCGCACCCCGGGGAAGGAAGGAAGTACGGCCATGCGCACCACCCCGTTCCACCGCTGCCCGAGCGTCCGCCTCGCCCTCCACGACGGCGTCGAGCGCGCCTACCGCCTCGACGATCCCGGCAGCTGCCCCCACTCGGGCACCCGCAACACCCCGGCCTCCGCGTACGAGCCCCGCGTCCACCTGGCCTACCTGCTGGCCCGCCAGGGCCACCGCCCGGACTGGCTCGCCCGCTTCGCGGACCTCCCGCCGGCCGCCGCGCACCGGCTCGCCCACGCCGCCGCCCGTCACCGGGACGCCGCCGCGAGCGGCGCATCCGCCGCGACCGCCGCCTGATCTTTTGCCAGTTCCCGCACCGATCGGTGCAGTTGTTCCCATTCATTGCCTTGTCACGGAGGTGACCAGCCATGTCCATCGTTGCCGCGTTCCAGCCCGCCCTTCCCTCCTCCGACCCCGGCCGACTGCGCGCCGCCCTCGCCGCGGTGGGCCGACGGCTGGCCACCAGCCCGCTCGACAACACCGTCCTGCGCGCCGTCGGCACCCCGGCCACGACCCTGCCGAGCAGCCGTCCGACCCGACTGCGGGCCAGCTGGCACTCCGTCACCGGCCCCGACGGCGCCGCCCGGCTGGAAGCCTCCTGGCACCCGGGCCACTGACCGGCCGACCTCTCCCCTCCTCCCACCACCTCGACCCGACGAAGGAGCTTCCGCCATGGCCGTGCGCTACCGCAGGCTCGACGCCATCTTCTCGGACCACACCGCCGCCGCCCCCGGCCTGCGGCCCGTCCCCGCCACACCGCCCGCCCCCAGCCCGGACCCCGGCCTGGTGGTCGACTCCGAGCAGCGCACCGTCATCGTCGACGGCCAGCAACTCGACCTGCCGTACCTGGAGTTCGATCTGCTCGCGCACCTGGTCGGCAACCCGCTGCGGGTGCACTCGCGCCGCCAGCTGATGGAGTCCGTCTGGGGCCGGCCGGACACCGGCGACACCCGCACCATCGCCACCCACATCGCCCGGCTCCGCCGCAAGCTCGGCCCCGGCCACCGGGAGGCGATCGCCACCGTCCGGCAGATCGGCTACAAGTACGACCCCCGGCTGGTCCGGGCGGCCTGAGGCCCGCGCCGCCGCAGCACGACCGACACCACCGAAGGAGGACACCGCATGACCAGAACCGCCCTGTTCCCCTGGACGAGCCGAGGTACGGCGCTCTGCGTCGTCATGCTCCTCCTGGCCCTCCAGGTCGCCGCCCTCGGCGTCGCCCCCGCCCCGCTGCGGCTCTTCCTCTCCGGCGTGCTCATCGGCGCCTCGGCCGTCGGACTGCTGCTCGCCCTGCTGCTGGCCCGCAGCCGGCAGCGGGCGGGCCGGCCGGCCGCCGACCGGGCCGCCGCCGTCGCGGTCGCCGCCGGGGACGACGACGCCCAGTGGTTCAGCGCCCGCTCGCTGGAGGGCTTCCCGATGGAGCAGGTCCGCCCGCTCCTGCTCGCCCCGGGCGCCCCCGGCCTCAACCGGCTCTACACCGCCTGGGTGTTCGCCACCCACGGGCACGACCCCCAGTGGATCGCCCACCACCTGGACCTGCCCACCCCGACCGCCCGGCTGCTGGTCACCGCGGCCCGGCAGCACCCCACCGACACCCCAGCTGACAGGAGGCCGCAGTGATCACGGCCCTCGACCACGTCCAGCTCTCCGCGCCCCCCGGCAGCGAGGCCCTGCTGCGCGCCTTCTACGGCGACGTCCTGCAGATGGCCGAGATCCCCAAGCCCCGGCCGCTCACCGGCCGCGGCGGCTGCTGGTTCGCCGCCGACGGCGGCCGGGTCCGGCTCTACCTCGGCATCGAGGAACGCTTCCGCCCCAGCACCAAGGCCCACCCCGGCATGGCGGTCTGCGAGATCGAGGACTTCGCCGACCGGCTCGCCGAACTCGGCGCCCAGGTCGTCTGGGACGACACCCTCCCGCCCCGCCGCCGCTTCTACACCACCGACCCGGTCGGCAACCTGCTGGAGTTCGTCGAGGCCGCCGAGCAGCCGGCGGCCTGAACGACAGCCTCGCCACCGTTCAACGGGCCTTTGCGCCCACGCTTGCGGGGGCGCGAGGAAACTCCCGCGTAGCGGGACAGGGAAGACCAACCGCGTCAAGATGGCATGACGTCTCCGTGGGCGATCACGGGTCACAAATACTGCTGCTAGTGTGTGAGCCATGACGGCCACTCATGTGAAGCGGGCCTTCAAGTTCCGCTTCTACCCGACCGATGCGCAGGCGGCTGAACTGTCTCGCACGTTCGGGTGTGTGCGACTCGTCTACAACAAGGCGCTGGCTGCCCGCACCGAGGCGTGGACGATGCGCCAGGAACGGGTGAACTACAACGCCACGTCGGCGATGCTGACGGAGTGGAAAACGACCGAGGAGCTGGCGTTCCTCTCCAAGGTGTCCTCCGTACCGCTCCAGCAGGCCCTGCGGCACTTGCAGGGGGCGTTCTCCAACTTCTGGCAGAAGCGGGCGAAGTACCCCCGGTTCAAGTCGAAGAAGAGGTCCCGCGATTCGGCCGAGTACACCACGTCCGCGTTCCGCTACCGGGACGGCCGGCTCACGCTGGCCAAGATGGCGGAGCCGCTTGACATCGTGTGGTCGAGGCCGCTACCCGAAGAGCAGTCACCGTCCACGGTGACCGTGAGCCGGGATCCGGCCGGACGGTGGTTCGTCTCGATGCTGTGCGACGACCCCTGTGTCAAGCCCCTGCCGGCCGTGGAGGCGGCGGTGGGGATCGACGCCGGGATCACCAGCCTGGTGACCCTCTCCACCGGAGAGAAGATCACCAACCCGAAGCACGAGCGCCGCGACCGCGAGCGTCTGGCCAAGGCGCAGCGGATACTTGCCCGCAAGGCCAAGGGATCCGCCAACCGGGAGAAGGCCCGGGTCAAGGTCGCTCGTGTGCATGCACAGATCGCCGACCGTCGCCGGGACTTCCTGCACAAGCTCACCACCCGACTCGTCCGCGAAAACCAAGTGGTCGTGATCGAGGACCTGACCGTTCGCAGCATGCTCAAGAACCGCAAGCTGTCCCGGGCCATCTCGGACGCTTCGTGGACCGAGCTGCGGACCATGCTGGAGTACAAATCCCAGTGGTACGGACGCGACCTGGTGACCATCGACCGATGGTTCCCCAGTTCCAAGCTGTGCTCAGCCTGCGGAACCATCCGCGACAAGATGCCCCTGAACGTCCGCGAGTGGACGTGCGACTGCGGTGCAGTCCACGACCGGGACGTGAACGCGGCACGCAACATCCTGGCCGCCGGACTGGCGGTTGCAGCCTGTGGAGACGGTGTAAGACCTCAACGGAGCACTCCGGGCGGGCGGTCGTCGGTGAAGCAGGAAGTAGTCCCACCGCAGCGCACACACGCAGCGGCTCAGCCGCGAGGCTGAGGGGAATCCCCTCCACCAGGAGGGGGGAAGTCAATTGCGTACGGACCTCGGCAGGGAGCAGACTGCCCGGGTTTGCGCCGGAGGTCCCCGTCCATGCCCTTTCCGAAGTCCGCCCCGGGCCAGCCCCGGGGCCCGCTGCCGTCCCGGACGGCGAGCCGCCCGGCCCGGTCGGCCTGGGTGGACGTGGTCGTGGCGGCCGCCGTCCTGGTCCTGCTCTACCTCGCGCTGCGGGTCGGGCAGGGCACCACCGTGCGGTTCTCCACCGCCCGTGACGCCGCCGTGGACACCGACCCGGCCCGGCTGCCGTACGACGCGGCGCGCTCGCTGCTGCGGATGTTCGCCGCGCTGGTCGTCTCGGTCGGCTTCACCTTCGGCTACGCCTACGCCGCCGCCCGCAGCCGCCGGCTGGAACGGGTGCTGATCCCCGCGCTGGACATCCTCCAGTCGGTGCCGGTGCTCGCCTTCCTGACCGTCGCGGTGACCGGATTCCTCGCGCTGTTCCCCGGCTCGATGCTCGGCCTGGAGTGCGCGGCCGTCTTCGCCATCTTCACGTCCCAGGCGTGGAACATGACCTTCGGCTTCTACCACTCGCTGGTCTCGCTGCCGCGCGAACTCGACGAGCTGTCGCGCTCCTTCCGGTTCAGCCGGTGGATGCGCTTCTGGAAGGTCGAACTGCCCTCCGGCATGATCGGCCTGGTCTGGAACGGCATGCTCAGCTTCGGCGGCGGCTGGTTCTTCCTGGTCGCCTCCGAGGCGATCAGCGTCGACAACCAGCGCTACGCCCTGCCCGGGGTCGGCTCCTACGCGGGCGCCGCGATCGCCGCCGGGGACCTCGGCCGGGTCGGCTGGGCGATCGCCACCATGGCCGTGCTGGTCGTCGGGGTGAACTTCCTGTTCTGGCGGCCGCTCACCGCCTGGGCCGAACGCTTCAAGAACGAGCAGTCCGAGGCCACCGAGCTACAGCGCTCCGTCGTCCTCGACCTGCTGCGCCGCTCGCACCTGCCCGCGCTGCTCGGCCGGGCGCTGCGGCCGCTCGGCCGGGCCCTGAACCGGGCCGGGGGGCTGTTCGGCACCGACGACCGGCCGCTCGCCGTCAGCCCCGCCCGGCAGCGCGCCGGGGACCTCCTGTTCGCCGCGGTCGCCGGCGGCATCGTGCTGTGGGGCCTGGTCGACCTCGGCCGCTACCTCGCCGACGCCACCGGCCTCGGCGTGTTCGGCGAACCGCTGCTGCTCGGCCTCGCCACCCTCACCCGGGTGGTCGTGCTGGTCGCGGTGGCCACCGTCGTCTGGGTGCCGGTCGGGGTGCTGATCGGCTTCTCCCCCCGGCTGACCAGGACCGCCCAGCCGCTGGTCCAGATCCTCGCCAGCTTCCCCGCCAACTTCCTGTTCCCGCTGGTGGTCTGGCTGCTGCTGCGCACCGGGCTGTCGATCGACCTCGGCGGTGTCCTGCTGATGGCCCTCGGCGCCCAGTGGTACCTCCTGTTCAACGCCATCGCCGGTGCCATGGCCATCCCCAGCGATCTGCGCGAGGCCATGGACGACCTCGGCGTGCGCGGTTGGCAGCGCTGGCGGCGGCTGATCATTCCGGGGATCTTCCCGGCGTACGTCACCGGCGGCATCACCGCCTCCGGCGGCGCCTGGAACGCCTCCATCGTCTCCGAGGTGGTCACCTTCGGCGGCACCACCCTCACCGCCACCGGCCTCGGCGCGTACATCGCCCGCGCCACCGAACGCGGCGACTACCCGCACCTGCTGGCCGGAGTCGCGGTGATGAGCCTGTACGTCGTCGCCCTCAACCGCCTGCTCTGGCGCCGGCTGTACCGGCTGGCCGAGCGCCGCTACTCGCTCCAATGAGGTTCCCGCCGATGCGCTTCCCGTTCTTCCGCCCCGCCCCGGCCGTCGCCCCGCCGACCGCGGCGGACGGCGAGGTCCTGCTGGAGACCGCCGGCCTCACCAAGTCCTACGCCGGGGCCGACGGCGAACTGCCGGTGCTCTCCGGGATCGACCTCACCGTCCGGGCCGGCGAGATCGTCGCCCTGCTCGGCCGCTCCGGCTCCGGCAAGTCCACCCTGCTGCGCTGCCTGGCCGGCCTGCTCCCGCCCAGCTCCGGCACCGTCCGCTACCGCGGTACCCCGCTCACCGGCGCCAACCCCGGCAGCGCGCTGGTCTTCCAGACCTTCGCCCTGCTGCCCTGGCTGACTGTCCGGCAGAACGTCGAACTCGGCCTGGAGGCCCGCGGGGTGCCGCCGCGCGAACGCGCCCGGTCCGCCGACCAGGCCATCGACCTGATCGGCCTGGCCGGCTTCGAGAACGCCTACCCCAAGGAGCTCTCCGGCGGCATGCGCCAACGCGTCGGCTTCGCAAGGGCGTTGGTGGTCGAACCGGACGTGCTGATGATGGACGAACCGTTCTCCGCGCTGGACGTGCTCACCGCCGAGAACCTGCGCGGCGAACTCATGGAACTGTGGGACTCCGGCCAGTTCCCCACCCGCGCCGTCGTGCTGGTCACCCACAACATCGAGGAGGCGGTGCTGATGGCGGACCGCGTGGTGGTCCTCGGCTCCCGCCCGTACGGCACCATCCGGGAGACCGTCGACGTCGCCCTGGAACGCCCGCGCGACCGCGACTGCGCCGAGTTCGACGAACTGGTCGACCGGGTCTACCGGATCATGACCGGCCGCCCCAAGGACACCCGTGCCGCCGTCCGCCCGGACGCCGACCGCACCGACCCGGACCACGCTGCCCCGGACCACGCCGACCCGGACCGCGCCGAGCGCCGCACCCTCGCCAACACCCTGCTCCCCCAGGTCGACGCGCTCGACCTGCTCGGCTTCGCCGAGATCCACGGCGACGACCTCCTGCTCACCGAGGACGGCACCGCCTTCGCCCGCGCCGACGTCCAGGACTCCCGCGCCCTCTTCGCGGGCGCCGCGCTGGACGCCCCCCTGGTCAGGCTGATCGTCAACAGCCTGGGTGGCGAGGCCGGCGCCACCGTCCGGGCCGGGTTCCTCCGCGACCTGCTGGCCCACCACTACACCAGCGAGCAGGTCGACCGGCAGCTGGAGACCGCGACGGACTGGGGCCGCTACGCCGGCCTGTTCGGCTACGACGCGGCCCGGCAGGAGTACCGCGCGGACGAGGCCTGACGGATGGACAATGCTGCAACACTCCGGCACTCCGGCACTCCGGCACTCCGCCACCGACGAGACGGACGAGACCGACGAGACGGACGAATCGTTCCGCCGCGCACGGGTGATCCGCGACGGTGGTGGCGCGGACGGCTGGTAGGGGCCCCGGCTCAGCCCGCCTGGCCGGTCGCCGGGCGGCGGCGCGCCCCCCGGACGGCGCGGGCGGCCCGGGTGAAGGGCTGCTCCGCCGGCTCGGCGGCCGGGGCCGCGCCGCCGTCGCCGCCGCCGTCACCGCCCCGGGGCGGCAGGTCGTTGGCGATCACGGCGGCCTCGGTCAGCAGGCCGCGCACCTCGGTGGCGCGGTAGAAGATCCGGGTGCCCTCCCGGCGGGCCACCACCAGGCCGGCCGCCCGGAGCTTGGCCAGGTGCTGGGAGGTGGCCGCCACATGGGCGCCCAGCAGCTCGGCCAGCTCGCTGACCGGCAGCTCCCGGCGGCTCAGCGCCCACAGCAGCCGGTACCGCGACGGGTCGGCCACCGCCTTCAGCACCGCCACCGCCCGCTCCGCCGCGTCGGTATCCCAGGCCTCGTCCTTCGCAGCACCCATACCGCGATCGTACCGACGCCCGCCCGGCCACCCGGAGCCGGGAAGCGGGCCGCGACGCCGCGCCCGGGTGCGCACGGGACGTCGGCCGGTCCGACGTCCTACGCCGGGCGCGTCCCGTCCAAGTACGCCAGCACCGCCAGCACCCGGCGGTTGTCGTCGTCCGAGGCACCCAGGCTCAGCTTGGCGAAGATGCTGGAGGTGTGCTTGCTGACCGCGCCCTCGCTGAAGTGCAGGCGCTGGGCGATCGCCGCGTTGGAGCGGCCCTCGGCCATCATCGCGAGGACGTCCCGTTCGCGCGGGGTGAGCATCGCGAGCGGCTCGTCATAGGCGTTGCGGGCGAGCAGCCGGGTGATGACCTGGGGGTCCATGACGGTGCCGCCGGCCGCGACGGTGTGGACGGCGTCCACGAACTGGTCGGCCTTGGAGACCCGGTCCTTGAGCAGGTAGCCGACGCCGCCCGCACCGTCGGCGATCAGCTCCCGGGCGTAGAGCTGCTCGACGTGCTGGGAGAGCACCAGCACCGGCAGGCCGGGCTGCTCCCGGCGGGCGGCCAGCGCGACCTGCAGCCCCTCGTCGGAGTACGTCGGCGGCAGCCGTACGTCCACCACCGCGATGTCCGGGCGGTGTTCGGCGAGGGCGGCGGCCAGTTCCGGGCCGCTCTCCACGGCGGCGACGATGTCGTGTCCGTGGGCGCTCAGCAGGAGTTCCAGTCCGTCCCTCAGCAGGACGAGGTCCTCGGCGAGGACAACACGCACGGCAGCTCCATGATCAGCCTGGTCGGGCCCCCCGGGGGGCTGGTCAGCGCGAGCGTACCGTCGAACACCGCCAGCCTGCGCTGAATACCCCGCAGGCCACTGCCCCCGGCCGGGTCCGCGCCGCCCCGGCCGTCGTCCGCCACCTCCGCGCGCAGCAGCCCGGCGGCGTGGCTGAGCTCCACCGTGGCGTGCCGGGCGTCGCCGTGCTTCACCGCGTTGGTGAGCGCCTCGCTGACCGCGAAGTACACCGCCGACTCCACCGGCGCCTCGGCCCGGCCCGGCAGTTCGGCCCGCACCTCGACCTTCAGCGGCACGTCCAGCGCCAGCGCCCGGATCCCCTCGGCCAGGCCGCGCTCGGCGAGCACCGGCGGGTGGATGCCGCGCACCAGGTCGCGCAGTTCCTGCAAGGCCTGGGTGACGTTCTCCTGCGCGTCCGTCACCACCTGCTTGGCCTTCGCCGGGTCGCCGTCGATCAGCGCCACCACCGCGCCGAGCCGCAGACTGACCGCGACCAGCCGGGCCTGCGCGCCGTCGTGCAGGTCCCGTTCGATCCGGCGCAGTTCGGCGGCCTGGGCCTCGGTGGCGTCCAGCCGGATCTCGGTGAGCTGCTCCACCCGCCGGGCCAGCCGGGACTTCTCGGTCGGGCCGAGCAGGGAGCGGGTCCACCGGCCGTGCAGGCGCAGCGCGGGCCCGGCGAGGGCGAGACCGGCCGGCACCAGGACCAGGCCGATGAGCGGGCCGAGCAGCCCGGGCAGCGGCACCAGGCCGTAGCCCGGGCCGGGTTCGGGCAGTACGGGCTGCGCCAGCCCGTACAGGCCGTAGCCGGACAGCAGGACGGGCCCGGCCGCGATGCCGCCGCCGACCAGCGGGTCGACCAGGACCCAGCCGGCGTCCCGCCAGGTCGCCCGGTCGTCCCACAGCCAGCGGAACTTGAGCGCGAAGCCCGCGAACCAGCGGTTCTTGTGGTAGTCGTGGCCGGTCCAGAACCAGCCGTGCAGGGTGCGCTCCAGCGCTGGACGCGGCGCGTACGGCACCGGTACGGGCACCTGCGACCAGTGGCCGGCGGCCCACCGGGCGGCCCCGGCCATCGAGCGGACCACCCCGGTCACCGCCGGGAACAGCGGGACCATCCCGAGGCAGCCCCAGAGCAGGAACGAGGCCAGGTAGAGCACGGCCAGCACCGCGCCGGCCGGAATGAGCAGCGTGAAGACGGCCAGGCGCCCGAGCGCCCGGGCGGCGCTGCGCAGCGCCTCGGCGCCTCGGGACTGCGGGGTGCTCACGGGACCTCCGGTCGGGTCTGATGCGGGACGATCATGATGGCAGCCGGGCAACGGGCCCCGCTCAGCGGCTCGTGATCGAATCTAGGGACGGCGGGGCGACGGCGGAATCCGGCTGCACCCCGGCCCGGGGTGGGGCTGGACCCACCCCCGTCCTCCGGGTCCGTCGCTCAGCACCGCACGACGTTCTCCCGCTCCATGGCCAGGTCGAGAGGTTCCTCGGCTTGCTCGCCGTCCCGGGTGACGGCCACCTGGTATCGGCCCTGGAGCTTCCTCGGGATGGCAACGGTGCAGACGGTGTGGAGCACGCCGTCGACGGGGATCGGGAATCCCGCCGGAACGGTGCGGACGCCGGGGGCCGGTCCGCGATTCCGGCCGCACCACCCACTGTGATCAACCCGCCCCTCCGAGTAAGGTCCAGCCACGGCCGGGCGTCCCGGCCGGTGACGCCCCCTCCGGACCGAGGAGTGTGACCGTGCCCGACCAGGACCGGCAGCCAGGCCAGTTCGAGCACCTCCGGCCGCGGATGAGGGCCCTCGCGTACCCGCTGCTGGGCTCGCACGCGGAGGCCGGGGAGGCCGTGCGGGAGGTGTGGGTCAGGCTCGGGCGGATCAACCCGGAGGAGGTGGCGGACCTGGCGGCGTGGCTGACCACGGTGACCGCCCGGGTCTGCCTGAGCCGGCTGGAATCCCGCGCCGTGGGGGCGCGGGGGCGGCTGCCGGACGTGGTGGTGGAGCCGGCGGACGCGGCGACGGGCGGGTCGGTCGGGCTCGCGCTGCTGGTGGCGCTGGACGCACTGGGCGCGGCGGAGCGGGTCGCCCTGGTGCTGCACGACGTGTTCCGCCTGCACGTCGACCAGATCGCGACCGCCCTCGACCGGACCACCGCGGACACCCGCAAGCTCGCCGAGCAGGCCCGCCGTCGGACGCAGGAGGCCCGGGAGGCGGACGCCGACGGCAGCCCGGCCGTCCGCCGCCGGGTGGTCGACGCCTTCGGTACGGCGGTGCGGGACGGCGACCCGGCGGCGCTGGCCGCCGTCCTGGAGCCGGCGGCCGAGCTGCGCGCGGACGGCGGGCGCCCGCTCCCCGCCGCCACGGCCCTGCTGCGCGGCGCCCATCAGGTGGCGGAGCGCGCCGTGACGCTCCGCCAGGGCGGGCCGGTGTTCACCCCGGTGCTGGTCAACGGCACTGCGGGCGCTCTGCTCACCCGGGACGGCGGGCCGGTCGCGGTGCTGGGCTTCGCCGTCCGGGCCGGCCGGATCAGCCGGGTGCACGTCCTGCTGGATCCGGACCGGCTGGCCTCGATCGACGCCGACGGGCTCACCTCCTAGGCCGGGCAGGGCCTGGGTGTCGAACCCACCTCACCGCGCTGTCGCCGGCGGGCGGCGGGCAGTGGGCAGCGGGCAGCCCGCGGTGTCCAGCCGATGGCGTCGGGCCTCGTCGATCGGGGCGGCGGTCCGTTCGTCGACGCCGGTATCGAAGGTCATCGCAGCCACGCGCAGCACACTGACAGACGGTCCGTCAACTCCCGGGCGGAGCAGCGGAATCCGGCCTCGCCACCTGGGCCGCGCCGACCTAGCGCGGCGCCGCCCGCCGGGCCGCCGCGAGCACGAGCCCCGCGCAGCCGCTGCCGAGCAGGGCGCCGGCCAGGACGTCGCCCGGGTAGTGGACGCCGGTGTGGACGCGGGAGTAGCCGACGGCGCAGGCGAGCACTCCGAGCGGGGCGGCGGTGGCGGGCAGGAGGGTGCCGACGGTGGTGGCCAGGGCGAAGGCCGAGGCGGTGTGGCCGGAGGGGAAGGAGGCCGAGACCGGCATCGGCACCTGCCGGTCCAGCACGACCCGGGCGGCCTCGCGGTCCGGGCGGGGGCGGCGGACGAGCTGTTTGCCGAGGATGTTGGCGGTGAGGGAGGCGAGGGCGACGGAGGCCGCCCCGGCCAGTCCGGCGCGGCGGTACCGGCCGGGGGCGAGGGCGAGCGCCGCCGCGATGGACAGGTTGATCTTCGAGTGGTCGGCGGCCCGGGAGAGCGTCCGCAGAGCCGAGTCGAGGGCGGGGGTGGGGGTGGCGGCGACGGCGGCGTAGACGGCGCCGTCGAGGGCGGCGAGGTCGCGCAGGACGGGGCCGGTCACGGACGCCCACCGGTGTGCGAGTCCACCCGGGCGAGGGCCAGGCGGGTGACGTCGCGCCAGTCCAGCCGGTGGGAGCGGGCCTGCTGGTCCGGGTCCGCGCCGGGGCGTTCGCGCGGGACGCGGACCCGCAGGGCCCGGTGGTCCAGGGTGCAGACGACCGGGGTGGGCAGGGTCAGGGCCTCGCCGTCGACGGCGACGGGGATCTCCGGGGCGTCGGCGTCGACGGTGACCCGGCGGGCCGACAGCAGGGTCAGCCCGGCGGCCCGTTCGCCGAGCAGGGCGAGTTCGGCGGCCTGGGCGGCGCCGTCGACGCGGATGCCGAGGACGCCCAGGACGCCCTTGTCCAGACGGGGGCGGCGGCCGAGATCGACCGGGTCGGGGGCGGCGTACGGGTTGTTGCTGATGAGCAGGGCCTGCGGGGCGTCGATGCGGTGGTCGTCGGCCCGGACGGTGAGGCGGCTGCCGGCGTCGCCGACCAGCAGGTCGGGCAGGGTGTCCAGGGCGGTGGCGGTCTTGGCGTCACGGTACTGGGGGCTCTGCACGATCTCGGCGTAGGCGCCGAAGGAGACGGTGTTGACGAAGGTCCGGTCGCCGACCCGGCCCAGGTCGACGGTGAGTTCGACGCCGTCGCGCAGGGCGTCGAGGCAGGTGGCGGGGTCGTCGCGGTCGAGGCCGAGGTCCATCGCGAAGTGGTTGCGGGTGCCGGCCGAGACGACCAGGAACGGCAGGCCGTGCTCGGCAGCGACGGCCGCGACCAGGGCCTGGGTGCCGTCGCCGCCGGCCACGCCGAGCAGGTCGGCGCCCTCGGCGATCGCCCGGCGGGCGAGTTCGGCGACGTCCTGCGGCGCGGACGGGTCGAGCAGCACCACCCGGGCGCCCAGTTCCTCGGCGCGCCGGACCAGGTCGAAGCGTTCGACCTTCCCGCCGCCGGACTTCGGGTTCATGATCAGGACGGGCTGTCGCGGCGGCGGGATCTCCCGCACCGGCATCGGCCGTGGTGGCCGGGCGGCGCGCAGCGCGGCGCGGGCGCAGGCGAGTGCGGCGAGCCACAGGGCCAGGGCGGTCACCACGAGCAGCAGCACCTCGGCGTTGAGGGCGAGCACCAGGGCGGCGATCGGCGCGCCGAGGGCCAGGACGATGCCGAGCAGGCGCGGAAGGCCCCGGTGGGTGATCGCCCACCAGGCGCCGACGGCCGCCACCGCCAGCCCGACGAATTCGGCGAGCAGCACCAGCAGCCCGTGCGGGCCGGTGAACGCGAGCGCCACGACGGCGGCCACCGCGCACAACAGGGCGATCCGTGCCAGTCGGCGCGGCCCGCGCCCGTCCACCGCTCGTTCCATCGACCCGCCCTCGTCCATTCGGCCGCACCGGTTCGATCCGGTGCGGTTCGCTTCGGTTCGTTCGGTCACCGTAACCCGGAGCGGCCGTCGGGGGCACGACGAACGACGAAGCGCCGACGCCGTCGAGTGGCGGAGGCGCCCCACGGGGCGGGCCCAGGAGGCGGGCCCGACAGGCCCGGATGACATTCCTCTCCCGCCTCCCTGACGGGAGGTCGGACGGCAGGTCGGCATCAGCATCCATAGACAGCTTAGAACTCTGTTTCTCATCAGGACTTCCTCAGGAATCCCGACTTCCGGCCAACCGATCGCCTTGACGCCCGCCTCGGCGAACCTATAGCGTCCCCTGTCACAAATAAGAGCTCTGATACTGAACAGTGCCCTTGCTTTACATCGAACGCGTCGACACCTGCCCGTCGACAGCGCCGGCACCACCGACACCTTCGACATCGGAGTCCTCGACCCATGAAGAGCTACCCACGCACCACGCTCGCCGCGGTGTGCATCGCCGGCGGGCTGCTCCCCGCCTCGCTCACCGGCGCCTCGGTGGCCCTGCCGAAGATCGCCACCGACCTGGGCGCCGGCCTCGGACCGCTCCAGTGGGTGGTCAACGGCTACAACCTGACCTTCGCCAGCTTCATGCTCGCCTGCGGCGCCATCGCCGACCTGGTCGGCCGCCGCCGGATGCTGGGCATCGGCATCACGCTCTTCGGCCTCTGCTCCCTGGTCAGCGGCCTCAGCGGCAACATCCACCTGCTGGACGGCGCCCGCCTGCTGGCCGGCGCGGCCGCCGCCGCGGTGCTCACCGCCGGCAGCGCCGTGCTCGCCACCACCTTCTCCGGCCCCGCCCAGGCCAAGGCCTTCGGCATCCTCGGCTCATCCTTCGGCGTCGGGCTCGCCCTCGGCCCCTCCACCTCCGGCCTACTGGTCTCCTCCTTCGGCTGGCGCTCGGTCTTCCTCCTGCACGCGGCAATCGACCTGGCCCTGCTGCTGGCCCTGCCGCGCATCGCCGAGTCCCGTGACCCCGGCGCCCGCGGCGTCGACTGGGGCGGCACCGTCACCTTCACCACCAGCCTCGCGCTGGTCACCCTCGCCATGGTCGAGGGCCCCCAGCAGGGCTGGACCAGCCCCGTCGTGCTCGGCCTGCTGGCCGGCTTCGTGCTGCTGCTCGCGCTCTTCGTGCTGGTTGAACTGCGCCAGGAGCGCCCGATGTTCGACATGACCCTGTTCACCCAGGGCCGCTTCGTCGCGATCTGCCTCGTCCCCGTCGCGCTGGCCTTCGGCTTCGTCTGCCTGCTGGTCTTCCTGCCCTCCTACTTCATCGGCGCCAACCGCTTCACCAGCTCCGAGGCCGGCGCCGTGATGCTGCCGCTCACCGCCCCCGTGCTGGTCTTCCCGATCATCGCCGGGCGCCTCGCCGGGCGCCTCGCCCAGCGGATCTCGGTCCGCACCCTGCTGGCCGTCAGCCTGCTGCTGGTCGCCGGCGGCTCCGCCTGGCTCACCACCATCCACCCCGGCATCGGCGTGGCCGGCCTGATCGGCCCGTTCCTGATCATCGGCACCGGCGTCGGCATCTCCTTCGGCCTGCTGGACGGCGCCGCGATCGGTTCCGTCCCGCCGGAGCGCGCCGGCATGGCCGCGGGCATGTTCAACACCATGCGTCTGGCCAGTGAGGCCATCGCCATCGCCGGCCTGGGCTCGGTACTGGTCAGCCTGGTCAGCTCCGACGTCTCCGAGAACCTCGACTCCTACGGCAGCGGCTTCACCGGCAACCCGGACGGGCTGGCCGCCAAGGTCGCCCAGGGCGACCTCGCCGACCCGGAGTCCGGCGTCGCCGCGGCCGGCCGCGAGGCCTTCCACACCTTCCTCGCCGACGGCTACACCGACGCGCTGCGCACCGTGCTGTGGATCCTGGCCGGCGTCGCCGCGCTCAGCGCCCCGCTGATCGCCGTGATGCTCCGCGACCGCCAGGCCGCCGGGTCGGCCGCGGTGACTGCCCCGGAGGCCGAGGAGGCTGAGGGGGCACCCGAGCCGGTCGGCGCCGGTCGCTGACACCCGACGCGACCAGCCGGACCCGAGCGACCGGTCCGGGAAGGCGCGGTGAACCCGCCGCCCCGCCCGGACCGCTCCACTTCCGGACACCTCCCGTACCGCCCACGCACCACCCCCCACCAGCCCTGAAGCCCGAAGCCCGAAGGTCGAGGTGGTCCACCGCGTCCTCGACCACGGCATCGCCCTGCTCGACAACCGCCGACGTCTACGGCCCTTTCACCAACGAGGAGTTGCTGGCCGCGCCCTGGCCGACCGCCGCGAGCGCGCCGTCCTGGCCACCAAGGTCGGGCTGGCCCTGGAGCCGGACCGGCCGATGTACCGCAACGGCAGGCCCGAACACATCCACGCCGCGATCCGCGCCTCGCCCAAGCGCCTCGGCACCGACCACGTCGACCTGTACACCTGCACCGGGTCCACCCGGACGTCCCGCTGGTCGAGTCCTGGGGTGCGATGGCCGAGTTGGTCGAGGCCGGCCCGGTCCGCGGCATCGGCCTGACCGAGGTCGCGCGCACGTCTTCACCGCGTGGCTGACCAAGGAGGGGCGGACGCCGGCCGTCCGGGGGGAGGCAGCCGAAGACACCGCCGAACAACGGCTGGTCAGTTCGCTCCCGGCGGAGGAGGTGGTGGTGTTCCGCTCGCTGCTACGGCCGCGCCGTGGCGGGGGTGACCGCTCCGGACGCCGACCCGGTCGGCTCGACTCAGTTCGTGCGTAGCGACTGATCAGCCCACTGATGTACCGTAAAGTCCGAATAATCCGCAGCGGGGGCAGCCAGGGATGCGATCACTGTGACCGAGAACAGTTCCAACCAGCCGAACTCAGCACCGCTCGACTTCCACGACCGCCTGGGCCATGCCATCAAGCGGGCCGAGCAGGCGCTGATCGGTGAGAAGACCCGCGCGCTGCGCACCGTCGACCTGACGGTGCCGCAGTACGTCACCCTGCTCGTGCTCCAGCAGTCGACCGGGATGTCCGGAGCCCAGCTGGCCCGGGAGTGCATGGTCACGCCGCAGACCATGACGACGATCCTGACCAACCTGGAGAACAAGGGCCTCATCACCCGTGAGACGTCGAGCGTGCACCAGAAGGTGCTGGTGGCCAAGCTCACCCGCTCCGGCCGCGCGCTGGCGAAGAAGGCCGACGTCCTGGCCCGCGGGGTGGAGCAGCGGCTCGCCGACGCGTTCGACGACGGCGAGCAGGCCCAGCTGCGCGAGCTGCTGGAGCGCTCGGCGGCGGCGCTGCGCAAGACCGACTGAGCCGCACGGCACCGACACGGCACCGGGCGGAAGGCCGCCCCCTGGACGCCCGATCACCACCCGGGGCGCCGAGGGGGCGGCCTTTCCCGCATCCGGGCCCGGATCACCCTCCGACCCCGGCCATCCCATGCTGCGGACACAGCCGGAGAACTCACCTATTACGCAGTATTGCGATACTGACCAAGACATTGACCTGAGTCAGGCCTCTGATACTGTATCGATCACGGCAGGCGGCGCAGGAGCACGCGTCGTCCGTCGGAATCCCCGGCACCGGGTCACACCTGCCCGCGACCGCCCTCGACACCACCCTGGTCGGCTCCCGGGCCGGCGTGACCGCCGAGTGGATCCACCGCGAGACCGGCATCAGCGAACGGCGCTACGTTCGCCGAGAGCGAGGCCACCCACGGCTCCCCCGGCTCGGCCGCGCCGCCCTGGGAGGCCGCCTACCTCCCGGCCGTCGGACACCTCGGGCTGAGCGGCATCGAGGTCCTCGACCACGGCGCCCGCACCGGCCACCTGGGCGCCGGCGACGTCACCGCCGGCTGACCGTCCGTCGGAACACCGTCCGCCGTCCGCCCGTCCGTCCGAACGCCGTCCGCCCGGCGACCGTCGAGCGAGCGACCAGCCACCGATCGACCCACCCGAGGAACCCGATGTCCCACGCCCCCGCCGCCCTCACCCCCGGCACCGTCCTGGTGCTGGTGGACCTCCAGCAGTGGATCGTCAGCCGCCCGGTCGCCCCGCTCCCCGGCGCCGCCGTGGTCCGCTCCGCCGCCCGGCTGAAGTCCGCCTTCGAGGCCGCCGGCCTGCCCGTCGTGCTGGTCCGCTACGCCCGCATGGACGGCAGCGACGGCGGCCCCGACTCCGCCTTCAACCGCTTCGCCCCCGAGGTCGCCGCCCGCCCCGGCAACGAGGTCGTCACCAAGTACGGCATCGACGCCTTCGCCGGCACCGACCTCGCCGACCGCCTCACCCGCCTCGGCGCCACCAGCCTCGTCATCGCCGGCATCGCCACCGAGTACGGCGTCGGCGAAACCGTCCGCACCGCCGTCTCCCTCGGCTACCCCACCACCGTCGTCGAGGACGCCGTCGCCGCCCTCTCCCTCCAGGGCCACACCGCCGCCCTCGACACCTTCCACCGCCTCGGCGCCACCCTCACCCACACCGACCCCCTCCTCACCCCTGCGGCCTGACGGCCCGTCGGCCCCCGCCCTGGTTGCCCAGGCGGGGGCTCCGCGCGTTCCGGGCGCGGGACGGCGCGGGGTGAGCGGTCCGGCCGCACGCTCCCTGCGCTCAACCCGCCGCGGCGGGGACCGGAGCGGACACCGGGGCGGCGGCGGCCTGGCGGGTCTCGCGCAGGGTCAGCAGGCCGGTGACGACCATTCCGACCGCGGTCAGGCCGTGGACGCCGAACGCGGCGCCGGTGGAGCCGTGGTGGGCGAGCACGGTGGTCATGTCGCCGAACGGGATGAAGGACCCGACCAGCAGGGCCCAGGCCAGGGCGCGGCGCTGACCGGTCAGCAGCAGGGCGCTCAGGATCAGGCCGTCCCCGACGTCGCGGACGCCCTTCAGGACCAGGAAGCCGCCGCCGTCGCCGGAGGGCCGGCTCGGCAGGCCGAAGCCCGGCGCGATGGTCTCGGGGGTCACGATGAAGGACACCCCGAAGTAGAAGATGAAGAGGACGCCCGCGGTGGTCAGGGCGGTGTTGACGGTCTTGAGCGACATCGGTGTCTCCTTGCGAGGGTCCGAGCCGACGGGCTCAGACGAGGGCGGTGACCAGCAGGGCGAAGGCGGCGATGATGACGGCGACGCGGACGTAGTGGTAGCGGTCCCAGCGGTCGCTCTGCTCCTTCCAGTCGGCGGGCCGGTTCTCCGGAGTCCAGGTCTTGCTGCGGTTGTTGATCGGGACGAGCAGCAGGACGGACATGATCACGCTGACGATCAGCAGCACCGCGGCGGTGAGAACGAGACCGGTGCCGTGGTGGTGCCATCCGGCGGCGGCCCAGATGCCGGCGAGGACGAGCGAGGAGATGTACCAGACCGGCATCACCGCGCCGAGCATCCGGCCGCCGTGGGCACGGGCGAGCTGGCCGCTGTCCTCGGGAAGTGCGCCGAAGATCCGGTTCATGACGAAGGCGACGGAGAACTCCACCCCCACCATCACCCCGACGACCACGGTCGTGAACACCTCGAGTGCGCTGAGCATGATGACCCCTCCGGACATCTAGTGCCGCTAGCTGACGAGGCAATGCTAGTACTGCTGCCGCTCCACTGTCTAGCAGTGCTAGGATCGGGTCATGTCGGTACAGGAACGAAAGCAACGCGAACGGGCGGAACGCGAACGCCTCATCGTCGCCACCGCCCGCGAACTCGCCGAGCAGCAGGGCTGGGACGCCGTCACCACCCGCCGGCTCGCCGACCTCCTGGTGGACCGGCTCGCCGTACTCTGACCCGTCACCCCGCCGGAGCGACGGAGCAAGGCCCGTACGGCCGGGCCGAGTTGGCGCCGGGACGACCGCCACCGAGGGCAATGGCCGGGCAGGCGGCGAGGACCTCTCGGATCAGAGGTGTCGGATCAGAGGTGGGGGGCGGTTGGGGCGTCGCCGAGGCGGGGGTCGCCGATGGCGCCGAGAAGGGCTTCGGCGTGGGCGGGGTCGGCCCGGGCGGAGGGCCTGGGGAGGGCCGCCGGGATCACCCGGGCCTCGACGCCCTACTCCCGGCCCCGGGGCGCGGCCCGGCCGTCGCGGTAGTGCAGGACGAAGGTGGTGCCGTCGCCGATGGCGCGGCGCCGGAGGTAGAGGACGGGGCGGCCGTCCGGGGCGCAGTTGACGCCCTCGCGGACCAGCAGCGGGGTGCCGGCCGGGACGTCGAGCCGCTCGGCGTCCGCGATGTCCGCCGCGATCGCGCTGAAGCCCCGCCAGTCGACCTCGAGCTCGACGCCGATCGCCCGGGTGACGGCCTCGGTCACGTCCCGGGACGGCCCGGGGTCGGCCAGCTCCGCCGCGGCCGGGCCCAGCAGTTCGGTGGCGGTCCAGTAGCTGCTGACCACCCAGGGCCGGCGGTCGATCCGGGCCAGCGCGTCGATTCTGGTCAACTCTTCAACCGTACAGTCGAGTTGGGCGGCAGCGAGCTGGTCCGCCGGGGTGCTCGGGGCGGCGGTGAGCGCGAGCACCCGCTCCTCCGCGCCGCGCAGCGCGGTCGGCGGCAGGCCGGCGCTCCGGTTGCCCACGTCGATCCTGGCGCTGGCCGGGTCCACCGTGACGTCGACGGTGTGCCGCAGCACCGGGCGGCGGACGAAGGTGCCCACACCGCGGCGGATCTCGATCGCGCCGGCCCGGGCCAGCTCGGCGACGGCCTGACGGACCGTCAGCCGATTGGCGCCGAACTCGGCCGCGAACTCGTTCTCGCTCGGCAGCCGGGTGTCGGGGGCGTACTGACCGGTGTCGATGCGGTCCTGGATCCGGCGGGCGATCTGGAGGTACAGCGGTCCGCTGCTTCGACGTGTGGGCACGAATCGATCCTAAACGCCCACCACCACGACCCTGCCCGCACCCGCGGGGGCGGATGCGGGCAGGGGTTCGGGGTGCGGGCAGGAGGCGGGTGCGGGCGGGGGAACGGGCGGACGCGCCGGGTCAGTGGCGGCCGAGCAGCAGTTCGCGGTGGGTGGTGAACTCGGTGTTCGCCCGGTCGTAGTCCTCGGGGCGGCCGATGTCCATCCAGTAGCCGTCGAACTGGTAGGTGGCCGGGTGGGTGCCCCGCTCCAGCAGGTCCAGGACGAGTTCGTCGAAGCCGAGCGGCAGGCCGGGCAGGTAGCCCTCCAGGGTCGTGCGGCTGAGGCCGTAGACGCCCATGGACACCTGGTAGGCCAGGCTGGGCTTCTCCCGGAAGCCGGTGACGTGCCCGTCGTCCGTGGTGGTGAGCACGCCGAAGTCGATGTTCACCTGGCGGTTGTGGGTGGCGATGGTCAGCGGGGCGCCGGCCGTCCGGTGCCGCTCCAGGACGGCGGCGTAGTCCAGCGAGGTCAGGATGTCGCCGTTCATCACCAGGAAGTGCTCGGGGAGGCGGTCCCGCATCATCACCAGCGGGCCGAGGGTGCCCAACGGGCTGTCCTCGACCGCGTACTCGACCTCCAGTCCCCACTGGGTGCCGTCGCCGACGTAGGCGCGGATGATGTGGCCGAGGTGGCCGATCGCGAGGGTGACCTTGGTGAAGCCGGCCGCCGCGAGCTGGCGCATCACGATCTCCAGGATCGCGTGCTGGTCGCCGATCGGGACCAGCGGCTTGGGCAGCGCGGTGGTGTAGGGCCGCAGCCGGACGCCCTTGCCGCCGGCCATGATGAAAGCGTGCATGATCAAGTCCTTCCGGTGGGGTGGTGCGGTTCGTGCCGAGTGGTGGAGGTCAGGCGCGGGTGCCTAAGGTGAGCGGGAACGTGCTGTCAAGTTCCAGGTGATGAGGTCGTGTTGTTCCCCTACATCGGCTCCGGCCCGTACTGCTTCTCCAACTCGCTCGCCATGGCGCTGGGCCCGGGTGCGCCCGGTGCGCCGGTGCTGGAGGTGCTGACCGGGTCACCGTTCGGCTTCCAGCTGATCGACGGGGTGCTGCCGTTCTTCGACCCCTTCGGCTGGGACCCGGAGCAGGGCCTGGACGCGGCGATCGGACTGCTGGGCTGGGAGTGCCTGCGCAGCGCCGGCGACGACCCCGACGAGGCCGAGCGGCGGCTGCGCGCGGCCGTCGCCGGGGGGCCGGTGCTGGCGGGGCCGCTGGACATGGGCCTGCTGCTCCAGCAGCCCGGCTCCGGCGAGGCGATCGGCGCCGACCACTACGTGCTGGTGGTGGCGGTCGACGGGGACACCGTGGTCTTCCACGACCCGCACGGCCACCCCTGGGCGACCCTGCCGGTACCGGCCTTCCTGGCCGCCTGGCAGGCGGAGAAGATCGACTACGTGGAGCAGCCGTTCGTGCTGCGCACCGGCTTCACCCGCGTCCGGGAGACCACCGAGGCGCAGGCCCTGCGGGCCTCGCTGCCGCGCGCCGTGGAGCTGCTGAGCGGCCGGAGCACCGGTGCCGCCGACATGCCGCCCGGCTCGCTCGGCACCGCGGCCGGTCTGGAGCGGCTGGCCGAGCAGGTGGCCGAGGGCCTGGACCCGGACATCCGGCAGGTGATGGAGAAGTTCGCCGTCCGGGCCGGTGCCCGCCGGCTGTCGGACGCCTCGACCGCCCTGGCCGGGATCGGCTTCCGGAACGCGGCCGAGGTGCTGGGCCGGCAGGCCCGGATCGTCGGCGGGCTCCAGTACCCGCTGGTCGTCCAGGACGACGACGCCGTGATCGCGGGCGTGCGCGCGCTCGCGCCGACGTACGGGGAGCTGCGGGCCGTCCTGGTCGCGGAACTCGCCGAGCACGACGGCCGACCCGCCGCCGAGGTCGCGGCGGGCTGAGCCGGCCGGCCGGCGCGGCGGACCGGCCGGTGGCCGGTCCGCCGCGCGGACCGGGTCAGTCCCCCGCATCGAGCCGGCCCTCCAGCCGGCGCAGTTCGGCCTCCGGGGGCAACGGTGCGCCTTCCGGCAGGTCCGCGAGGATCCGCAGCGCGGCGCAGGCCGGGCCGGCGACCCGGCGGCCGCCGTCCCGCAGGTCGAAGGCGGAGTGGTGCAGCGGGCAGCGGAGCAGCATCCGGTCGGCGTCCAGGTGCCCGTAGCGCATCAGGCCCTTGCGGTGCGGGCAGGCGGCGTCGGTGATCAGCCGCCGGCCGCCGGCCTCGACCAGGATCAGCCGCTCGCTGACCTGCTGGACCCTCGGCTCCTGGGCGGTCTCGGCAACGGTCTCGGCAACGGCCTCGGCAACGGTCTCGGTCATGCGCGTCCCGCCTCCCGGGCCAGGGCGATCGCCGTCTCCGTCGCGTCGCCGACGATGGCGCTGGTCAGCTCGACGCCCGCCCACACCTTGGCGAGGTCCAGTCCGCCGGCCGCCTGGGTCTCCCGGATCGCCACCCGCATCTGCTTGCTGTGGTAGGTGTCGATGTAGAGGTGCTCGGTGTAGTACCTGCCCGACTTCAGGCCGAGCCGCCGGGCGGCCTGGGCGAAACTGCGGAACCCGTACAGCACGCTGGCCTCGAAGTAGGCGTAGCCGCCGAGGAAGTACTCGGGCGTCTCGGCCCGCGAGGCCAGCCAGTGGAACATGTTGACGTAGGCGTGGGCCTGCGCACTGGAGCCGGCCCGGTACGCCTCCACCTCGGTGGGCAGGTCCAGTTCGCGCAGCAGCTCGCGGTACAGCTCGGAGTGCGCCTGGTCGTCGTTGCCGCAGCCGAGTTCGTCCACCATCACGCGGAAGACGGCCATGCCGGCCTTGTACGGCAGCCGCGGCACCACCGGCAGCAGGTTGAGCGACTCGGTGAGCCCGTCCATCGCGAACTCGCTGACCACCACGCGGAACTGGTCGAGCGTCGCCTCCTCGGCGAGGAAGCGGTGGCCGTCGGAGGCCGCCGTGCCCTCCCGCGCCAGGAAGGCGGACAGCTCCCGCAGGAGTTCGGAGTGGGAGGCGAACTCCGGGGCGGTGCGGCGGTGGCCCTCGGCGATCGCCCCGATCCAGCGGTCCTCCATCCCGACCATCTCCCGGTACCCCTCCGCCGTCGGGACGGAGGTGTAGAGGTCGTACAGGCGCTTCTGGTCGATCACCGTGCAGGGTGTCCAGTGGTCGGTCGGTACCGTGCTCATGCGGTGCTCCAGGTCGGCTCGGGGCGAAAGTGACCGGTCGGCGGGGCGTCGCCGGTTGGTAGGGTGACGCCGTTGATCGAGTGGCCGGCCGTCCTCCCGCCCACCGGGGGCTGCGGGACGCGGGCCGGAACGGGGTGGTCATGGTCGTGCCGCGGCATCCGAAGGTGGACAACTCCGACCCGTGGCTCCGGCGTTACCCGGTCGAGGACGCCCGGGTGCGGCTGGTGTGCTTCCCGCACGCGGGCGGCACGGCGACCAGCTACCTCGGTTGGCCGCAGCTGCTGCCGCCCGGCGTCGAGATGCTGGCCGTGCAGTACCCGGGGCGGCAGAACCGGATCGCCGAGCCCTGTGTCGAGTCCCTGCCGGAGCTGGCCGCCGGGGCGGCCCGGGCCCTGAAGGCCCACACCGGGCTGCCGCTGGTGCTGTTCGGGCACAGCATGGGTTCGGCGGTCGCCTACGAGGCCGCCCGCAACCTCCGCGACGACGGACAGCCGGTGGCCCGACTGCTGGTCTCCGGCCGCGGCGCACCGCACGTGGGCTACGGCGACCGCCGCCGGCCCGGCCTGGACGACGCCTCGCTGATCGCCGTGGTCCGGATGCTGTCCGGCAGCGACGCCGACTTCTACGAGCACCCGGACATGCGGGAGTTGCTGATGCCCTCGCTGCGCGCCGACTACACCATGCTGGACCGCTACCGGCCGGACGCGCCCACCGACCCGCTGGACGTGCCGGTCACCGCGTTCGGCGGCGAGCAGGACCCGGCCTGCCCGGTGGCCGAGCTGGACAGCTGGGCCGAGGTCACGACCGCCGGCCACGAGGTGCTGACGTACCCCGGCGGGCACTTCTACCTGCGCGAGCACGAGCGGGCGCTGGTCGCCGAGGTGACCCGCCGGCTGCCCGCCCCGGAGGGACGCGGCCCGGCCTGACCGCGGCGCGGGGCGGGTCATTCGGCACCCACCCGGTGCCCGGGGTCGGCCGCGGCCCGCTCCAGCAGGGCGAGGTAGTCGTCCGCGAGCCGCCGGGCGGCCTCCGGGCCGAGCCGGTTCAGGTCGTGCTCCAGCCGGCCGGTGAGGCCGCCCGCGCCGTCCTCGTCCAGCGCGAGGCTGAGGTCGAACTTCGCGGTGCCGGTGTCGCAGGGCACCACCGTGGTGACGGCGCCCGGCAGTTCGGGCCCCCGGGCGGGGGTGCTGCCGAAGGTGAACATCAGCTGGAAGAACAGGCTGTGCCCGCGCCCCCGGGCGGGGCGCAGCTCCTCCACGACCCGCTCGAAGGGCACGTCCTGGTGGGCCAGCGCCTCGCCCACCGTGCGGCGCACCCGGGTGAGCAGCTCGCGGAACGGGCGGTGCGGCTCCAGTTCGGTCCGCAGGCTCAGGGTGTTGACGAACATGCCGACCACGCCGTCCAGTTCGGGCCGGTCCCGGCCCGAGGTGAGGGTGCCGACGACCAGGTCGCGGGCGCCGGTGGCGCGGTGGACCTGCTGGTAGAAGGCGCTCAGCAGGACCATGAACAGGGTGGCCCGCTCGGCCCCGGCGAGCTCCCGCAGCCGGGCGGTGAGCGGGGCCGGCACGGCGAAGGTGTGCACCGCGCCGCGGCCGGGGGCCGGTGCCGACGCGTCCGGGGCGGCGGGCAGCCGGGTGGTCGCCGGGGCGCCGGCCAGTTGCTCGCGCCAGTACCCGAGCTGGGCGTCATGGCCCTGTTCGGCGGCCTGCCGGCGCTGCGCGCGGGCCCAGTCCCGGTAGTCCGGGGCGGGGGCCGGCAGTTCGGCCTCGGTACCGGCGAGCGCGGCCGCGTACAGCGGGCCGAGTTCGTCGAACAGGACCTCCATCGAGCGGCCGTCGAAGACGATGTGGTGCAGGACCAGGACCAGCAGGTGGTCCTCGGCGCCCCGGCGGACCAGGGTGGCCCGCAGCAGCGGGCCGCGGGTCAGGTCGAAGGGCTCGCGCACCAGCCGGGCGACGGCCTCGGCCGCCGCCTCCTCGCCGTGGCCGGTGAGGTCCAGCAGCGGCAGGTCGGGCCGGTACGGCTCCCGCGGCAGCTGCACCGGCAGGCCGTCCTCGGTGGCGAACACGGTGCGCAGGGCGCCGTGCCGGGCGACCAGGCCGGAGAGCGCGGTGTGCAGCGCGGTGGTGTCCAGCGGTCCGGCGATCCGCAGCACCACCGGCTCGTTGAACCGGGGGGAGCCGGGGGCGAGCTTGTGCAGCAGCCACATCTGCTGCTGGGCGTAGGAGGCCGGGGCCGCTCCCCCGTCGGTCTCCCCCGGTGTGGGGGCCGGGCCGTCCGCCGGGGTGGCGCGGTCGAGTTCGGCGGCGAGCGCGGCCACCGTGGGCGCCTGGAACAGGGTGCGCTGGCGGACGTCGGCGCCGAGCCGGGCGCGGCAGGCCGCGGCCAGCCGGACGGCGGTCAGCGAGTCGCCGCCGAGTTCGAAGAAGTCGTCGTCCACGGCGATCGGCGCCGTGCCGAGGACCTCCTCCCAGACCTCGGTCAGCTGGGCCTCCAGCGCGGTCCGCGGCGCGGTCGCGCCGGGGCCCGGCCGGCCGGAGCCGAGGTCGAGCGGCACGGTGCGCAGCGCGCGCCGGTCCACCTTGCCGTTGGCGTTCAGCGGCAGCGCGGGCAGCGCGGCGAACCGGGCGGGCACCAGGGCCGGGGGCAGCACCGCGCGCAGCCGGGCGCGCAGCGCCCGGACCTCCGGGTCGCCCGCCCACACCACGCAGGCGACCAGCTGCTCGGCGCCGTTGTCGTCGGGGCGGGCCAGGACGGCGCTGTCCAGGACGCCGGGGAACTGGCCGATGGCGTTCTCGACCTCGCCGGGCTCGACCCGGATGCCGCGGATGTTGAGCTGGTAGTCGATCCGGCCGAGGAACTCCAGGGCGCCGTCGGGGAGTCGGCGGGCCAGGTCGCGGGTCCGGTACATCCGGCCGCCGGGGCGGTCGGTGAAGGGGTCGGGCAGGAAGCGGTCGGCGGTCAGGGCGGGCAGTCCGAGGTAGCCGCGGGAGACACCGGGGCCGCCGAGGTACAGCTCGCCCGGCTCGCCGTCGGGCACCGGTTCCATCCGCTCGTCGAGGATGTGGGCGTGCGTCCCGGGCAGCGGGGTACCGATGGGCAGCCGGTCCCAGCCGCGGATCTCCTCGGCGCCGGCCGCGGTCTCGTGCAGCAGCTGGGAGACGGTGGCCTCGGTGGCGCCGTACTCCTGGACCAGCCGGACGCCGGTGGCGCACCAGTCGGCGACCTTGTCGACGGCGACGGGTTCGCTGCCGACGACCAGCAGCCGCAGTGCGGGCGGGGCCACCGGGCCCTGCCCGCGGTCGAGTTCGCGCAGCCACTCGTACCAGTAGGACGGGGTCAGCTGGAGCACCGAGACGCGTTCGCGTTCGACCAGGGCGAGCAGCCGGGCGCTGTCGGCGAGTTCCTCGGCCGGGTCCAGCACCAGGCAGGCACCGGCGGCCCAGGTGGACAGGACCTCCTCGGCCGCCACCGAGAAGCCGATGGAGGCGAACTGGAGGACCCGGTCGGCGCCGGTCAGCTCCAGCCGGCCGGCGATGCCGAGGGCCAGCGCGGCCAGCGCGGCCTGGCCCAGCGGGACGCCTTTGGGGCGGCCGGTGGAGCCGGAGGTGTAGGCGATCCAGCCGAGGTTCTCGGGGTGCACCCCGGCCTCGTCCAGCGGGCCCTCGGCGACATCCGCGGCCTCGTCCAGCGGGCCGTCGGCGACATCCGCGGCCTCGTCGACGAGCAGGACGCGGGCGGTGGGCCCGGGGAGCCGGCCGGCGAGGCCCGCGGTGGTGAGCAGGACGGGGGCGCCGACGTCGCCGAGGACGAAGGCGAGCCGCTCGGCCGGGTACCCCGGGTCCAGCGGCACGCAGGCGCCGCCCGCCTTGAGGACGGCGAGCAGGGCGACGGCCAGTTCCACCGAGCGGTGCAGGTGGAGGCCGACCGGGACGTCCGGTCCGACGCCGGCGCCGCGCAGCCGGTGGGCCAGCAGCCCGGCCCGCCGGTCCAGTTCCCGGTAGCTGAGCCGGGTGCCGCCGCAGTCCAGCGCGGGGGCGTCGGGCGTGCGGCGGACCCGTTCCGCCAGCAGGGCGGGGAGGGTGGCCGGCCCGTCGGCGGGGAGGAGGAGGGGGTTCACGGGACCAGGACCACCTTCATGGCGTGGCCGGCGTCGAAGAGCTTGAAGCCCTCCACGGCCTCGGCGAGGGGCAGTCGGTGGGAGATCAGGAAGGTGGGGTCGATGCGTCCGGTGCGGATCAGCCGCATCAGCCGGTCGCGGGAGCTGATCGGGTCCCCGACGGCGAACCGGAGGGTGAGTTCCTTGCCGAAGGCGAGGCCAGTGGGCATCGGCATGGCCTCCGAGGCGTGGGCGCCGACGGCGCAGACGGTGCCCAGCGGCCGGACGATCTCCAGCGCGCTGCGCAGCGAGGCGTCCACGCCGACGGCCTCCAGGACGACGTCGGCGCCGCGGCCCTCGGTCAGCGCGCGGACCTTCTCGGCGAGGTCGTCGCCGGTGGCCAGCGGCACCGCGCCCTGGGCGGCGGCGGTCGCCCGCCGGCTCTCGGCCGGGTCGATCGCCAGGACCTCGGCGGCGCCCATCAGTTGGGCCGCTTTGAGGGCCATCAGGCCGACCGGTCCGCAGCCGACCACGGCGACCACGTCGCCGGGCCGGATCCCGGCGCGTTCGGCGGCGGCGTAGCCGGTGGCGAGGATGTCCCCGACGAACAGGGCCTGTTCGTCGGTGACCTCGTCGGGGATCGCGGACAGCACGGTGTCGGCGAACGGGATCCGGACGTACTCGGCGTGGCCGCCGGCCACCGGGGTGGTGCCGACCACGGTGTCGTAGCCGAACAGGCCGACCTCGGCGCACTGGTAGTGCCAGCCGCGCTCGCAGTACCAGCAGCTGCCGCAGGCGATCACGTCGGAGGCGACCACCCGGTCGCCGGGGCGGAAGCCGCGCACCGCGGCGCCGACCCGCTCGACCACGCCGGTGAACTCGTGGCCGGTGACGGTGCCGGGGGTGAAGCCGGGTATCTCCCCGCGGTAGGGGTGCAGGTCGGTGCCGCAGACGGCGGAGCGGACCACCCGGACCAGCGCGTCGCCGGGGCCGGTCAGCGCGGGGACGGGCGCCTCGACGATCCGGACGTCGCGGGGGGCGTGCCATTGCAGGGTCTTCACGGGTGCGTTCCCCCCTGGGTCGCGGCGAGGAGCCCGGCCGCCGCGCCACCCATCAGGGAGGCGTGTTCGGCCGGGGTGAGTGCGGTGCCGTCGGGCCAGAGCGAGTCGTCGGTGGCGAGTTCGCGCATCCGGGTCACCGAGTCGGTCATGGTGCAGAAGGGGTGGTCGGTGCCCCACATCAGCCGGTCCAGCACGCCGAGGCCGCGGGCCCGGGCCAGGGCGGCGGCGACGGTGGGGGCCGGCCGGTACCAGCTGAAGATGGACAGGTCGGCGTACACCCTGGGATGACGGGCCATCATCTCCACGGCGGTGTCGGTCCAGGGCGTGCCGAGGTGGGCGAGGATCAGCCGCAGGCCGGGGAAGTCGGTGGCGACGCGGTCGAGCAGCCGGGGGTTGAAGAACCGGGGGTCGGCCTTCTTCGCCGGGGTGTAGCCGGTGTGGACCAGGACCGGGACGTCCAGTTCCTGGGCCGTCTCGTAGACGTCGTTCCAGAGCGGGTCGGCGGGGGACATCCGCAGGTAGCAGGGGGCGGTCTTGAGCCCGGCGAGCCCCAGTTCGGTGACGGCGTGGCGCAGTTCGGCGGCGGCGCCGGGGGTGCCGGCGTCGACCGAGGCGAAGCCGGTGAAGCGCTCGGGGTGGCGGGCGCAGATCGCGGCGACGAACTCGTTGGGGACCTTGAACCCCTCGATCCGCTGGACGTCGAAGGCGAGCAGGAAGGCCCGGTCCACGCCGGCCTCGTCCATGTGGGCGAGCAGCGCGGCCTCGGGCGCGGTCAGGGCCTCCGGCGGCATGCCGGTGGTGGCCATCATCTCCTCGGCGAAGGCGGCCGTGTAGTGCCGGTAGTACTCCCCCGCGTGGACGTGGGCGTCGATGATCACGCGTCGGCCTCCCGTCGCCGCGTCCAGCCGATCAGGTGCACGGCCTTGGGGCCGAGTTCCAGGGGTTCGGCCCCGGCGCCGTGGTGCAGCGTGGTGCGGACCGCGCGCGGGGCGTGGTTGACCACCAGGGCGCGCCGTTCGTCGCCGCGGCCCAGGACGGTCACCTCGACCTCGGGGCTGTCCACGGTGGGCCGCCCGACGAGTTCCCCGGCGAGGCCCTCGGCGGCGGCGACGTCCGCGTAGAGCCGGTGCCAGGGCTGCTCGTCCAGCCGGTGCGGGGCGTTGAGCTGCTGCTCGAACGGGGCGTTGAGGTGGTAGGCGACGCCGTCGCCGTGGCGGTTGCGGGTGAGCGCGGGCGAACCGTCGGGGAAGACGGCGAGCACGGTGGCGGTGGTCGCGGCGAGCACCGGCAGCTGGCCGGCCTCCCGGGCCAGCGGGTACCGGGTGCCCTGCCAGGTGAAGGAGTCGGCGTCCTCGGCCCGCAGGGTGAAGTCGGTGATCCGGACGCCGAACAGCTCCTCCCCGCCGAAGCCGTGCAGCAGGTCGCCGCCGGTGTAGAGCAGGACGCCGCCGGCCGCGACGTACTCGGCCAGGGCCCGCTGGCCGTCCAGGGTGATGTGCCGCACGGAGGGGCAGACCAGCATCCGGTGGCCGCCGGGCGCGCCGGGGGCGACCGGCGGGCCGGCCGTGAACTCGTACGGCAGGTGGGCGCGTTGCAGCAGCTGGGCGGCGTAGAAGCCGGCCGCCGCGGCGGAGCCGCCGGAGGCCAGGTAGCCGGCGTCGCCGTCCTCCCGGTGCTCGGGCAGGTGGACGCCGACGGGGGCGGGCAGCGGCCGGAACCCGGCCAGTTCGCCGGTCGCCCGGCCGGCGAACTCCCGGAAGGCCGCCATGGCCGGCTTGGGCGTGCCGTCGGCGCGCAGCAGGCCGACGAACCGCTCGTTGGGGCGCAGCGCGTACGGCTTGGCCTCGGTGGTGAAGTCCTGCCAGCACCAGACGATCACCCCGCAGGCGCCGGCGGCCAGCGCGCCGTGGGCGGCGGCCCGCAGGTAGTCCCGGGCGGTGTCCTCGTCGCAGCCGTAGCTGCCGAGTTCGTCGACCAGCACCGGCCGGTGCGCCCGGCCGCGGCGGACCAGGTAGGGCACCAGGGCGGTGGCCTTGGGGGCGGCGACCGACTCGATGTGGAACGGGGTCCACACCGGGAAGCCGTGCAGGCCCACCAGGTCGAGCGGGTCGGCGTGCTCGGGCCGGAAGGCGTGCGCGCCGGTGACGGCGGACGCCTCGTTGGCCTGGAGCACCAGGGCGCCGGGGTGGGCCTCCCGGACGGCCTCGGCGAGCAGGCCCCACCAGCGGCGGACCCCGTCGGGGCCCAGCGCGCCGGAGGCGGCCTGGTCGACGTGGATGACCTCGTCGCCGAGGTCGTAGGCGAGGACGTCGGCGACGCCGCCGAGGGCCTTGGCGACGTGCCGGACGAAGCCGAGCTGGCGCTCGGTCATCTCCGGGTCGTGCCAGAGGTCCCGGCCGGCCCGCCACGGCGGGTCGAAGCGCTGGCCGTTCATCCAGATGGTGAGCAGCGAGGGCAGGCACTGCAGCCCGTGCCGGGCGGCGAGCGCGCCGAACTCGCGCAGCCGCTCGGTGGCCACCGGGTCGTAGACGCCGGGCTCGGGTTCGAAGTCGGCCCAGAAGACGAAGAACCGGACGGTGTTGAAGCCGAGTTCGGCCATCCGGGCGAAGTCGGTGTCCAGCCGCTCGGCGTCCCAGTCCCGCCAGTAGTCGCAACCTGCGCTGGAGGGGTGGTAGTTGAAGCCCACGCTGAAGTACGGTTCGCCGTCGCGGCGGAAGCCGCCGTCGACGAGGGTGTAGCGGTGGGCGGTGGACGGGCTCACGCGCCGGCCCCGGAAGCGTCGGTCAGGGCGCCCCGGAGGGCGTGGACCACCAGGTCGGTGTCCTCGTCGGCCATGTCGACGTGCAGCGGCAGCGACAGTTGACGGTCCATCACTTCTTCGGTGACCGGGAGGTCGCCCTCGCGGTGGCCGAAGCGCTCCCGGTAGGCGGTGAACAGGTGGCTGGGCGGGTAGTGGACGCCGCTCTGGACGCCGGCCGCGCGCAGGGTGTCCTGGATCCGCCCGCGGGCGTCGCCGTCCGGCAGCAGCACCGCGTACAGGTGGTGGGCGGCGAACTCGACGGGCCGGTCGTGGAAGGGCAGGCCGAGGCCCTCGGTGCCGGCCAGGCCCTGCCGGTAGCGGGTGACGATCTCCTGGCGGCGCGCCTGGCGCTGCGGCAGGTCGGCGAGCTGGACCAGGCCGATCGCGCTGCCCAGCTCGGTGGGGCGGTAGTTGAGGCCGAAGGAGTCGACGTCGTAGAGCGAGGGGCCGCCGCGGTGGCGGTCCTGGGCGCTGACGGTGAGCGCGTGCGAGCGCAGCCGGCGGATCCGTTCGCGCACCTCGGGGTCGCGGGCGACGACCATGCCGCCCTCGCCGGTGGCGAGGTTCTTGGTGGCGAAGAAGCTGTAGCAGCCGATGTCGCCGACGGTGCCCAGCACGCCGTGCGCGGAGCGGGTCGCGGGGGCGTGCGCGGAGTCCTCGACGAGGGCGATGCCGTGCTTGCGGGCCAGGGCGGCGAGCGCGGGCAGGTCGGCCGCGTGGCCGCCGTAGTGCATGGCGACGATCGCCTTGGTCCGGGGGGTGATCCGGGCGGCGACGTCGGCGGGGTCGACGCAGAGGTCGTCGGGGCCGGTGATGTCGGCGAAGACCGGGGTGGCGCCGCACAGGGTGACCATGGCCGCCGCGGAGACGAAGCTCAGCGACGGCAGGACGACCTCGTCGCCGGGGCCCAGGCCGAGGGCGAGGAAGGCCAGGTGCAGGGCGGCCGTGCCGTTGCTGACCGCGACCGCGTCCTCGGCGCCCGCCGCGCGGGCGAAGGCCTCCTCGAACTCCCTGGTCACGGGCCCGTTGGACAGCCAGCCCGAGCGCAGCACCGCCGCCACGGCGTCGGCCTCGGCCTCGCCGAGCCGGGGCCGGTACAGGTTTACCTTCCAGTCGGACATCTCTTGCTCCACCATCCCCCCGCGCGCCTGTGGTGCGCGGTGTTCGTTCGGGTGCCGCGTGCGTGTGCATCGGGCACGGTGCGGTGGTGCCGGCGGTGGGCCGCTCGGCAGCACGCGCGGGTCGCCCCCTCGGTCCCGCGCTCGGCGGGGCCGGAAGGAAACGCCCTAAGGGGTGCCGGCCGGGCCGGCGGTGCGTGCGGTGAGCCGGTCGTAGACGGTCTGGTACCGGTCGGTCACCGCGTCCCAGCTGAGCTCCCGCTCGGTGCGGGTGCGGCCGGCCGCCCCGAGGGCCGCCGCCTCGGCGGGGTCGGCGAGCAGCCGGACCACCGACGCCGCGACGGCGTCCGGGTCGGGCTCGCAGAGCAGTCCGTCCACGCCGTGCCGGACGACCTCCTCGCCGCCGTCGAAGGTGACGGAGACGACGGGCTTGCCGTTGACCCAGGCCTCGACGAAGACCAGCGGGAAGATGTCCACGGTGGACGGCAGGCAGAACACGTCGCAGGCGGCGAGGGCGTCGGCCTTCTCGTCCTCCTCGACCATGCCGAGGTCGAGGATCCGCGGGTCGCGGTGGGCCGCGAACACCTCCGCGCAGTCCTCGTCCCAGTCCGGGCCCGCGAACACGAACCGGGCCTCGGGGTGGTCCGCCCACACCTTGCGGGCGGCCTGGAGCAGCAGGTGGTAGCCCTTGCTGCGCATCTTGCGGCCGAGGAAGAGCACCATCGGCCCGTCGATTCCGTGGCGGGCCCGGAAGGCCGCGCCGTCGGGCGTCGTGGTGGCGCTCAACTGCGGTCCCTGGCCGTTGAGGTGCAGGGCCGCCGGGTCGACGCCGGCCTCCAGGAACAGCCGCCGTTCCGCCTCGGTGAGCACGAAGACGGCGTCCGCCTGCCGGGCGACGTCCAGCACGGCCTCCCGGTCCTGCCACACCCCGGCCGCCGAGGCGGGTGTGAACACCAGCGGGACGTCCCACTCGCGGGCGAGCCGCAGCGCGGCCTGCGGGTAGTCCGGCCACACGCAGTCGAAGGCGTGCACCAGGTCGGGCCGTTCGGTGGGCGGGGCCGAGGCCGGCAGCACACCGACCCCGACTCCGGCGCCGGTCATCCAGCGGGCCGACTCCTCGTCCATGCTGCTGCAGTACAGCCCGACCCGGTGGCCGCGCCGGGCCAGCGACTCGGCGAGGTTCTGGGCCATCGCCTCGGCGCCGGCCCGGGCCGGGAAGTAGCCGCGGTGGACGATCCGCACGTGGGTCATGACCGCTGCTCGCGGGCGGCCCGGTCGCGGGCGTACCACTCGTAGGTGCGGCGGACGCCCTCGCGCAGGTCGGTCTTCGGCTCGTAGCCGGTGAGCGAGCGCAGCAGCGAGATGTCCGGGACGCGGCGCTCCGGGGAGAGCGGCGGAGCGGGGTGGACGTCCAGCGCGGGGTGGCGGTCGACGACGTCGAAGACCACCCGGGCGAGGTCGTCGATCCGGATCTCCTCGCGGTCGTTGCCGACGTTGACCAGGAGGGTGTCCTCGGTGGGCAGGGCGGTCAGCGCGGCGATGGCCGCGACGGCGTCCTCGACGTAGCAGAACGCCCGGAACTGGTCGGCGCCGTAGATCTCGAACGGGTCGGCGCCGCCGAGCAGCCGCTCGATGAACTGCGGGATGACGTGCTCGTAGCCCATCCGCGGCCCGTACACGTTGTGGAAGCGGACCATGCGCAGCGGGAAGCCGTACGCCTGGGCGTAGTTGCGGCAGAGCAGCTCGCCGGCGATCTTGCTGAAGCCGTACGAGGAGCGGGCCACCGTCGGGTCCGAGACGACCAGCTGGACGTCCTCGGGGGTCGGCACCGGGGCGACGCCGGCGGTGACGCTGCCCGCGTAGGCCTCGGAGGAGGAGGCGAAGCAGAGGGTGGCGCCGTCCAGCTCCTTGAACCAGTCCAGGACGTGGATGGTGGAGAGCAGGTTGGTGCGCAGCACCCGCTGCGGCTCCTGGTTGGAGTACACGACGCCGACGACGGCGGCGAGGTGGTAGACCTCGTCGAAGTCGCGGGGCAGCCCGGCGGGCAGCGGGAGGGTCAGGTCGTGGGTGAACACCGTGACCTTGGAGCGGAGTTCGTCCAGCTCGTCGTCCTGGCGGCCGCGGCTGAAGTCGTCCAGGACGGTGACGTCGTGCTCGTCGGCGAGCCGGCGGGCCAGGTGCATGCCGATGAATCCGGCGCCACCGGTGATCAGGATCTTCTTACGCATGGCCGAGCCTCATTACGTTGGACGTGGCGGGGAGGATGCGCCAGGTGTCGTAGACGACGGCCGGCGGGGCCATGGTGGCCATCAGCGCGTCGATGTCCTGGTCGCGGTAGGAGAGGTGGTTGTTGAGGATGACCACGGCGTGGGCTCCCTCGAAGCCCTCCGCCAGGTCGACCGGGCGCACGCCGAGGGCGGCGAGGCGCTCGCGCGGGACGGCGAAGTCGTGGCCGACGATCTCGCCGACCCGGTCGCGCAGCACGTCGAGCAGGCCCTCGTAGGCGGCGCCGCGCAGGTCGTCGGTCTCGGGCTGGCCCTTGTAGGCGAAGCCGGAGACCAGCACCCGGGCGGTGGCCGGGTCGCAGCCCTGCTCCCACAGCGCGGCCAGCACCCGCTCGCCGATCCGGCTCGGCAGCGACTCGTTGAGCTGCCGGGCCGCGGCGATCATGCCCGGCGTGTGGCCGTGCGGCTTGAGCGCGTGCATCAGCAGGTACGGGTCCTTGGTGAGGCAGCTGCCGCCGACGAAGCCGGGCAGGCTCAGATCGGGCCGCGGGTAGCCGAAGTTGGCGTTCTTGATCAGCTCCACCGCGTCCAGGCCGAGCTTCTCGGCCATCAGCGCCACCTCGTTGCCGTACCCGTAGATCAGGTCGGTGTGGCAGTTGCAGATCAGCTTGATCATCTCGGCGGCCTCGACCGAGGAGACCGGCACCACGGTGGGCGTCTGCGAGGCGAACAGCTCGGTGGCGCGGCGCACGGCCTCGTCGCTGATGCCGCCGACGATCTGCGGCAATGACAGCAGCTCGTCCAACGCCTTGCCCTGGATGGTCCGTTCGGGGCAGAAGGCGACCAGCGGCTCGGCCACCGTGCGGCGCAGCAGCGGCAGCACCAGGTTGCGGGTGGTGCCGACCGGCACGGTGCTGCGGACGATCACCAGGGTGTTCTCGTCGATCCCGTCGGCGATGGTCTCCACCGCCGCCTGGAGGTGGCGCAGGTTGGGGTCGGTGCCGTCGACCTCGATCGGGGTGCCGACGCAGATGATGACCACCGGCGGCAGCGCGCCGGCCGCCAACTCGGAGGTGACCTTCAGCCGGCGGCTGCCGGCGGCGTCCCGGAAGACCTCCTCGACGCCGGGCTCGGCGAGCTGCAGCACGCCCGCGTCGAGGTCCTCGGCGACCGCCTTGTTGTACTCGTACCCGAGGACGCTCTTGCCGGTCTTCAGCAGGGCCGCGGTGAGCGTGACGCCCACGTACCCCAGACCCACGACGCAGACGTCGTAGTCGGCGTTGGACATGGTTGACTCCATCACTTCCCCTTCGGGTTCGGAACGGGTGGCATCAGGCGGTCGGGTCGCCGGCGGCGGCCCCGACGACCCAGAAGGTCTTCTCCGGCTTTCCGCCCAGCTGGCGCTTCTGGTCGTCGAGGCCCTTGACCTCGGAACCGCCCGCGTCGACCTCGCGGATGCCCTGCTCCCACATGAGCCGGAACACGGTCAGCCAGACGTACTGCGGAATGGCGGTGAATCCGGTGCTGTCCTTGAAGAGCCCGGTCAGCCTTTCCCGGAAACGCATGGTCATGGTGCAGTAGAGAGCGGCCCGCCGCTCTCCGATGCGCTCCCCCGCGAAGAACATCGCGGGGAATTTCTCGCCGTCCTCGGTGACGATGTTGCCGAGGTAGGAGAAGTAGTCCTTCTCGTTGTCTCCGCCGGGCCGCACGCGGACGATGGCGAGGTAGTCCTCCGGGGTCGAACCGACCACGGTGCCCTGTTCGCGGCGGGCCTGGAAGTAGCTCTCCACGACGCCGCGGGCGCTCTCCTTCTCGGGCCCGGAGTAGTGGTAGGGCTCGATCTGGAAGGAGAGGTGGGGATTGCGCTCCAGGAAGTTCTGGAAGCGCCGGTAGGCCATCTTGTTCTTGTTCTTGTACTTCCGCCGCTCCTCGCCGGCCAGCTTGGCGACCTGGAGCGTGCCGTCCTCGTCCTGGTCGAACACCTCGTCCAGGTAGTAGACCCGGTTCGGGTAGGTCTCGTCCTCCTCCGGGGCCCCGAGGTGCCAGGGGTCGGTGTCGATCCCGGCGAATCCGGCGGCCAGGAAGGCGTCGCGATCCTCGGCCGACAGGTGCCGGACGTACACCGACTCCCGGGCCAGGCCGGCCGCGCGGACGGTGGCGATGAACTCCCGGACCGCCTCGAAGCGGGTCGGGCCCTTCGGGGCGACGATGTGGAGGTGCTTGGCGACGTGCCCCTCCTTGCTGAAGTACCCGACCCCGAAGATGTTGGTCCCGTCGTGGTAGACGAGCCCGTTCGGGTACTTGCTGCTGGCGCCGCGGAGGTTGTAGCCGTTCGCGTAGAGCATGAGGCCGATGTGGCCCATGGCGAACGAGCCGTCCTTGTACTTCTGAATGATGTCGAAGGACTCCTCGACCGGCGTGATGCGCGGCCCGAATATCTCCCTGAGACGGTCCTCGAATTGGTCCCGTTCGATCGCGAGAAGGCGCACAGGTATTCAACCTCCAACAGGCTCGGGAATTGATTTCCAGGAGCCCTGGTCAGTATGCGGCGAGCTTATCGTGTCCGGCTCGTGCAAGAAAGGTGGGAATGGGAATTCCGGCTTTTCCGCGGAATGGACCTCCCGCGGTCAGCGGCCCGGCAGCACCTCGGCCCGGGACCGGCGCAGGGCCGGCGCGGGCAGCGCCTTGCGGTCGAGCTTGCCGATGGGGGTGAGCGGCAGTGCGTCCAGCGGGACGAACTGGCTGGGCACCATGTGCTCCGGCAGGCTGCGCCGGAGGTGGTCCCGCAGCTGCTCCCCGGTCGGCGCGGAGGGGCCGGCCGGGGCCGTGTACGCCACCAGGCGGGAACCGCCGGGAAGATCGTCACGGAGTACTACCGCAGCCTGTACGACACCGGGGCAGGATGTCAACGCCTCTTCGACCTCTCCGAGTTCGACCCGGAAGCCACGCACCTTGACCTGCGCGTCCAGCCGCCCGAAGTAGTCCAGCAGGCCGCTCTCCGGACGCCGGCACACCCGGTCCCCGGTCCGGTACATCCGGGCGCCGGGGGCGCCGGAGAACGGGTCCGGGAGGAACCGCTCGGCAGTCAGCCCGGGGCGGCCCTGGTAGCCGCGGGTGACCTGGGCGCCGCCGACGAACAGCTCGCCGGAGGTGCCGTCGGGCACCGGCCGCAGCTCCTCGTCCAGCACGTAGGCGTGCACGGCGGGCAACGGCGTGCCGATGGACACCATCCGGTCGTCCCAGTCGAGCAGGCAGGCGGCCGCCGACACGGTGGTCTCGGTCGGCCCGTAGATGTTGAACACCTGAGTCACCCCGCGCGCCCGCAGTTCGGCGAGCAGCGCCCTGGGCATCGCCTCGCCGCCGGTGAGGACGGCCTTGACCCGCGGTGGCGGGCCGCCCAGGGCGACCATCTGGGCCAGTGCGGAGGGCACCGCGCAGACCGCGTCACCGGTGACCCAGCCGTCCGGTTCGACCAGCGAGAACACGTCCTGGGCCAGCATCACCCGGCCGCCCGCGTACAGCGGGGCGAAGATGTCGCAGACCGAGAAGTCGAACGAGGTGGGGCAGGTCGCCACCATGGTGGCGGACGCCACCGGCCCCAGCAGGGCGACCGCGGCGGCGACGAACTCGCTCATCGCCCCCCGGGGCACCAGCACGCCCTTGGGGCGGCCGGTGGAGCCCGAGGTGTAGATCACGTACGCGAGTTGGCCGTCGAGCACCGGTGGGGCGTCGGCCGCCGGGGCGTCCGGCCCGCCGCGCACCAGCTCCTCCAGGACCAGCTCCGGGCCGTCGTACGCCAGCGTGCCGGCGTGCCGGCGCTCGGCCAGCACGGCCGCGGCGCCCGAGTCGGCCAGCATGTAGCCGATCCGGTCCTGGGGGTAGGCCGGGTCCAACGGAACGTACGCGGCGCCCGCCTTGAGGACGCCCACCAGGGCGGCGAGCATCTCCGGGGTGCGGCCGGCCAGTACGGCCACCCGGCTCTCCGCCCCGATGCCGAGGGCCCGCAGGTGGGCGGCCACCCGGTCGGCGGCGGCCCCCAGTTCGCCGTACGTCCAGGTGCGCCCCTCGCCGGTGACGGCGGGCCGTCCGGGCTCGCGGGCCGTCCACCGCTCGAACGCGGCGACGACGTCGATGACCGGTTCAGCGCTCGGTGCCGGCACTGTGTCCTCCTCTGCTCTTCATGACGTGAAGCTGGCGGTCCAGATAGGGCGCCAGTGCGCTCCTCGGGTGGGCGGCCACCTCCTCCGGCGGCCCGGCGGCCACCAGTTCGCCGCCGTTCTCACCGCCGCCGGGGCCCAGGTCGACGATCCAGTCGCAGGCCGCCGCGAACTCGACGCTGTGCTCGATGACCACCGCGGTGTTGCCCAGGTCCACCAGGTCGTGGACGACCCCCAGCAGCACCTCCACGTCGGAGAAGTGCAGCCCGGTGGTCGGCTCGTCGATCAGGTAGAGCGTGCGGCCGTCGTCCCGCCGCATCAACTCCCGGGAGAGCTTGAGGCGTTGGGCCTCGCCGCCGCTGAGGGTGGTGGTGTCCTGGCCGAGCGCGAGGTAGCCGAGCCCGACCTGGCAGAGCATCCGCAGCGGGTGGGCGACGGCCGGGATGTCCCCGAACACCTCCAGCGCCTCGGCCACCTCGAGGTCCAGGGTCTGGGCGATGTCCCGCCCCCGGTAGGTGACTTCGAGCACCCGCGGGTGGTAGCGGCGCCCGTCGCAGGAGGGGCAGCGCACCGAGAAGTCCGCCAGGAACAGCATCTCGATCCGGATGGTGCCCTTGCCCGCGCAGCGGTCGCAGCGCCCGCCCTTCTCGGTGTTGAAGCTGAACATCGCGGTGGACCAGCGGCGGCGGACGGCCTCCTCGGTCTTCGCGAAGAGCTTGCGGATCTCGTCGAAGATGCCCACGTAGGTGGCCGGGGTGGAGCGGGAGGAGGCGCCGATGGACTCCTGGGTGACGGTGACCACCCGGCTGAACCGCTCCCAGCCGGACAGCTCGGCGAACGGCCCGACAGGCGCCCGGCGGTGGGTCAGGGCCTGCTCCAGGGCGGGCTGCAGGGTGCGGGTGATCAGCGAGCTCTTGCCGCTGCCGCTCACCCCGGTGACGCAGGTCAGCAGGCCCACCGGGATGGCGGCGTCCACCCCGCGCAGGTTGTGCAGCCGGGCGCCGCGGATGCTCAGCCAGTGCTCCCCGGGGCTGCGCCGCCCTTCCCGGGGTGAACCGACGACCAGCTCACCGCGCAGGTAGGCGGCGGTGCGCGACTCCGGGTGGGCGATCACCTCGGCCGTGGGGCCGGCCGCGATCACCCGGCCGCCCCGGATGCCCGCGCCCGGGCCCAGGTCCACCAGGTGGTCGGCGGTCTCCATGGTCTCCTGGTCGTGCTCGACCACCAGCACGGTGTTGCCCGCGTCGGCGAGCTGCCGCAGCAGCGCGATCAGCCGGGAGTTGTCCTTGGCGTGCAGGCCGATGGACGGCTCGTCGAGCACGTAGGTGACGCCGACCAGCCCGCAGCCCAGCTGCCGGGCCAGCCGGAGCCGCTGGCCCTCGCCCGCCGACAGGGTGGGCGCGGAGCGGTCCAGCGAGAGGTAGCCCAGGCCCACGTCGAGCATGAAGGTCAGCCGGGTGCCGATCTGGACCAGCAGTTCCTCGGCGAGTTCGGCGAGGAAGGTGGTGGCGAGCTCGGCGCGGACCTCCGCCAGCCACTCGGCCAGCCGGGCCACCGGCAGCGCGTTCACCTCGGCGATGTTGAGGTCGGCCAGCCGCACCGCGAGCGCCTCGGCGTGGTGCCGGGTGCCGCCGCAGGCGGTGCAGCCGCGGGCCGCCATGAACACCTGGTAGAAGGACTTGCGCTCGGGCGAGTCCGCCTCGCGGAACAGCCGCTCCAGGTGCTGGGCCAGCCCGTCGAAGGGCTTGCGCTCCAGTTCCCGGGCGAGCGGCTCCGGCAGCGGCCGCGCGGTGGCGCCGGTGAGCACCAGCTCGCGCACGCCCTCGGGGAGCAGGTGCCAGGGCGTGTCCAGGCCGGCGCCGGCCAGTTCGAGCACCGTGGGCAGTTCGCGCAGCGGCCACCAGGTCTTCTTGCTGCGGGTGCGGTCCCCGAAGAAGGTCAGCGCGCCGGAGCGGACGGAGGCCTCCGGGTCGCCGACCAGCAGCGCCGGGTCCACCTGGTAGGTGAAGCCGAGGCCCTGGCACTCCTCGCACATCCCGGCCGGGGAGTTGGGGGTGAACCAGTGCGAGGAGGTGGCGCGGGCCTCGGTGCCGCAGTCCGGGCAGATCCAGCCGGCCGTCAGGTGGCGCACGATGGCGCCGTCGCGCCGGGCGACCAGCGGGCCGCCGTCGCGGTGGGCCGCCTCGACGGCCTGCCGGGCCCGGGCCAGGTCCTCCTCGCCGGGGGCGGCGGGCAGCAGCAGGACCCGCCCGCCGGGCTCCTCGCCGACGGCGGGCCGGTACAGCTCCACCGGCTCGGCGGCGGCGGCCAGGGCCAGCGCCGCGAGGTGCTCGCCGACGTCGCGCGGGTGGATGTGCTGCCCGCAGCCGCGGCACTCGTGCCGGCCGGCCCGCGCGAACAGCAGCCGCAGCCGGTCCGAGATCTCGGTGATGGTGCCGACGTTGGAGCGGGGGTTGCGGCTGATGGTGCGCTGCTCGATGGCGACCGTGGGGCTGAGGCCGCTGATCCACTCCACCGCGGGCTTGGGCACCTTGGGCAGCTTCCGGCGGACGTACGCGGACAGGCTGTCCAGGTACTGCCGGTAGCCCTCGGCGTAGATCGTGTCGAAGGCCAGCGAGGACTTGCCGCTGCCGGAGACGCCGGTGAACACCGTGACTCCGTGCCGCGGCACGGCCAGCTCCTCGATCCGCAGATTGTGCTCCCGTACTCCCCGGAGCACGATCCAGTCGCGCGGATCGGGTGCGGCGGGAGTCGTCCCGCCGCCGTGGTCGGCCTTGCTCAATGCGTTCACCGCTTCTCTCTCGGCGTCGTTCAGTGGTGCGGGCTGGGCCCGTCGGGCTGGTCGAGGACCAGCCGGGCGGGGCGCAGGTATCCGGGCAGGAGGGTGCGCAGGCGCTTGGTGAGCGCCGCCGCGTCGGGGGCCTGGTCGGCGGCCCCGGCCGGCCGGGGGGTGATCCGGGCGGTCAGCTTGCCGTCCTCGTCGAACTCCACCCGGGCGTCGGCGACTTCGGGCAGCGCCGTGAGCGCCCAGCGGGCCTCGGCCGGCCGGACGGTGTAGCCGGCCGGGTCGACCCGCTGCTCGGCGGCGGCGCCGAGCAGCTCCAGCCCGCCGTCGGCGGCCTCCCGGGCCAGCAGTCCGGTGGCGAGTTCGCCGCCGGGCACCGCCGCTCCGCCGACGCGCAGTTCGCCGACGGCGCCGGGCAGCACCCGGCGGCCGGAGGCGTCCGCGGGCCACAGCCGCAGCCGGTCGGGTGCAGCGGTGGCGGCCAGGGCCGGTCCGCGGCCGTGGTCGGCGCCGGCCGGGACGGGCCACAGCTCCAGACCCGCCGGGCCGACGGCCCGCAGCACGACCGGCCCGTCGGTGCCGGCCGGGAGCCGGCCGTGCTCGCCGGTGAGGACCAGGGTGCGCAGCCCGGCCAGGGCCGCCGGGTTCGTGCGGTGCACGTTCTCGGCGGGCAGCACAACGACGTCCGCCCCGCCCTCGGGCAGCCGGCCGGCTGCCCCGGCGGGGACGACGACGGCGCCGGCCGCCAGCGGTGCCAGCAGTTCCAGCAGGGCCGTCACGGTGCCCGCGGGGGCGGCGGCCGACCAGCGGGTGCCCGGTCCGGCCTGGCAGCGGTCGGCCCACAGCCGGCCCAGCGCGGCCAGTACGGCGGGCTCCAGCACCGGGCCGGTGCCGGGGTCGACGCCCCGGCCGTCCCGCAGCGCGGCGAGCAGCCGGGCGGCGGCGGCCGGCGTGGGCGCGATGTCGGCGAGCGGCAGCGGGCCGTCCGCCGGGGAGCCCTGGGGCACCCCGGTGACCAGCTGCCACAGCTCCCGGTAGCCGAGCGGGCCGTCCGCGGTCGCCAACGCCACGTCCTGCGGGCGCAGTTCGGCGGCGCGGCGGACCGCCTCGGCGATGCCCTCGGCGGGTTCGGCCGCCGGGAACGCCGGGGCGGGGGCGCCGAGTTCGGCGGTCGGGGCGTCCGGGCGGTCCAGCACGGCGGTGAGCACTTCCGCGTACTGGCCCACCAGCCGGGCGGCGCCGGCCGCCGTGAAGAGGTCCTCGGCGAGCACGAACTGCACGGTGAGGGTGGACGGCTTCTCCACCAGCCGGACCTCCACGTCGAAGGCGCTGGAGGCGGTGGGTTCGCCGATCCGGGCGAAGCCCACCCGCAGTTCCCCGAGGTCCGCGCCGGCGACCGAGTTCATCGCGTGCACGCTCAGGAACATCGCCTGGGTGAGCGGGTTGTGGCTGTCCTCGCGGCGGGGCCGCAGCCGGCCGGTGATCCGGTGGGCGGGCATGTCCGCGTGCTCCTGGGCCTCCAGGACGGCGCTGCGGGTGGCCGCCAGCAGATCGGTGAAGGTGGTGCCCGGTCCGTTCGGCGCCGCCACGACCGCGATCATGTTGCCGAAGTCGCCGATCACGTGCTCCACCTCCGGACGGGTCCGGTAGGCGGTGAGCGTACTGGTGGCGAACGCGGACTGCCCGGTGGCGCGGCCGAGCAGCAGGTGGAAGACGGCGGTGAGGGCCATGTACGTGGTCACGCCGGTGCCGCGGCACAGCGCGCGCAGCCGTTCGGTGACGGCCTCGTCCAGCGGGAGGTCGAGCACCCGGCCCCGGAAGGACCGCTGGGCGGGCCGGGGCAGGTCGGCCGGGAGGTCCAGCAGCGCGGGCAGGCCGCTCAGCCGGGACTCCCAGTAGCCGAACTCGGCCTCCATCCGGGCCTCGTCCATCCACTGCCGCTGCCACAGCGAGAAGTCCGAGTACTGCACCGGCAGCGGGGCGAGCGGGGAGGGCCGGCCGGCCCGGAAGGCCGCGTACAGCTCGCCCACCTCGCGCACCAGGATGCCGATCGACCAGTCGTCGAAGGCGATCTGATGGGTCGTCAGGGCGAGCAGTGAGCTGTCCTCGGCGGTGCGCAGCAGCAGCGCCCGCAGCAGTCGGCCCTCGGCGAGGGCGAACGGCCGGGCCCGCTCCTGCCCGACCAGCGCGAGGACCTGCGCCTCCCGCTCGCCGTCCGGCACCGCGCGCAGGTCGCGCTCGGTGATCAGCGGGCCGGCCGGGGGCTCCTCGGCGGCCTGGACGGCGGTGCGGCCGAGCACGTGGAAGCCGGTGCGCAGGACTTCGTGCCGGGTGACGATCTCGCGCAGCACCCGGTCCAGCAGGGCGGGGTCGAGCGGGCCGTCGAGCCGCAGCGTGGCGGAGACGTTGTGCATCGGCGAGGCGGGCTGCAGCCGGCTGTTCCACCACACCCACTCCTGGGTGTAGGAGAGCGGGAAGAGGTTCATGACGCTCCCCTCCTGCTCCACCAGCCGGCCCAGCCGGTTGCGGTCCGCGGCGGTGAGGGCGGCGAGCTTCTCGGTCCAGCGCATCCGGTCATCCCTCCCCGTCTGTCAGGGCGCCCAGCCGGGCCAGCAGGTCGTCCAGGCCGGCCTCGGTGCGGGCCACCGAGCGGATCGGGCCGGGGGCGCCGGCGCCCACCGCGTCGCCCTGCTGCTCGACGAGCTTGGCCAGGCCGGCCACGGTGCGGTCCTCGAACAGGGCGCGGACGGCGATCTCGGTGCCGAGCGCCTCGCGCACCCGGTGGGTGACCACGGTGGCCAGCAGCGAGTGGCCGCCGAGGGCGAAGAAGTCGTCGTTCAGGCCGACCCGCTCGACGCCGAGGACGTCCTCCCAGATGGCGGCGAGGGCCTTCTCCACCTCGGTGACGGGGGCGGCGTACGGCTCGTCCGCGTCGCGCTCGGCGGCGGGCGCGGCGGGCAGCGCCGACACGTCGACCTTCCCGGTGGGCAGCAGCGGGAGCGCGTCGAGCCGGACGAAGGCGGCGGGCACCAGGTGGTCGGGCAGCACGGCGCCGGTGTGCTCGCGCAGTTCCCGGGCGGTCGGCGCGGCGGTCGTGGCCGGGGTCCAGTGGGCGACCAGGCGCGGGCCGCCGGCGTCGGTGCCGTCAACAGCGTCTCCACCGTCGGCGCCCTGGAGGCCGACCACGCAGTCCGCGACGCCGGGGTGCTCGCGCAGCCGGGCCTCCACCTCCGCGGGCTCCACCCGGAAGCCGCGGATCTGGATCTGGCGGTCGGCGCGGCCGCAGAACCGGACGGTGCCGTCGGGCAGGTAGCGGCCGAGGTCGCCGGTGCGGAACCAGCGGTCCGCCGGGTCGCCGGTGACCGGGCTGGTGTGGAACCGGGCGGCGGTCAGCGCGGCGTCCGCCGGGTAGCCCGCGGACAGGTGGGGCGAGCGGACGTGGATCTCGGCCGGTTCGCCGACGCCGGCCGGGGCGCCGGCCGGGTTGAGCAGGATCAGCTGGGAGCCGGGGGTGCCGGAGCCGAGCGGGATCTCGGCCGCGGGCTCGCCGGCCGGCACCCGGTGGGCGCTCATCGCCTGCGGGGTCTCGGTCGCGCCGTAGAAGTTGACGCAGGTCACGTCCGGGTTCAGCGAGCGGGCCAGGGTGACGTGGTGTCCGCGCAGCCGGTCGCCGCCGAAGAACAGGTGCCGCAGGGCGGGGGCGGTGCGCGCGGCGGGCCGGCCGGCGAGCAGGTACTCCAGGGTCGCCGGGGTCAGGTTGGCCACGGTGATCCGCTGCGCCTCGGCCCAGTCGGCGAACCGGCCGGGCAGCGTGGCGTGGTCGGGGACGCAGACGGTGGCGCCGAGGGCGAGCGGGACGAGGACGTCGCGCAGCATCGGGTCGTGGCCGGGGGCGGAGAGCAGGGCGAAGCGGTCCTCGGCGGTGAGCCCGTACTCGTCCCGGTACCAGGCGGTGAAGTGCGCCAGCGGCCCGTGGGTGCCGAGCACCGCCTTGGGGCGGCCGGTGGAGCCGGAGGTGAAGGCCAGGTAGGCGGGCGAGTCCGGGCCGGGGATGAACTGCGGTACCCCGACGGGCTGTTCGGTGAGGTCGTCGCGGCAGGGCAGCACCGGGGCGGCCCCGGTCCGCGCCAGGAGTTCGGCCGGGACCTCGGCGCCGTCGGTGCGCACCAGGGCGCGCGGGGCGGCGAGGGTCAGCTGCTCGGCGAGCCGGGCGGCGGGCTCGGCGGTGTCCAGGACGAGGAAGGCGGCCCCGGCGGCGAGGGTGCCGAGCATCGCGCAGGCCAGTTCGGCGCCGCGCGGCCCGTACAGGGCGACGACGTCGCCGGCGGCGACCCCGGCGGAGCGCAGCCGGTGGGCCAGCCGGTGGGCGCGCTCGGCCAGTTGCCCGTACGTCCAGTGGCCGGCCGGCTGCTCGACGGCGATCCGCTCCGGCGCGGTGCGGGCCCGCTCGGCGAAGGCCTCGGCGATGCCGCCCCGCCAGTCGGCCGCCAGCGGGCGGGCCGGGTCGGGCAGCACCGCGCGGGCCCGGTCGGTGACCAGGCTGTACGCCGAGACGGGCCGGTCGGGGTCGGCGGCGATCTGCTCGACCAGGGCGACGTACTGCTCCAGCAGCTGTCCGGCCCGCTCCTCCGTGAAGAGGTCGGCGTTGTGGACGAGGGTGAGGTCGCGGCCGTCGAGGCCGGCGTAGAGGGTCAGGTCGAACTTGGCGCCGGCGTCCGGGACGTGCAGGAACCGGGCGCTCAGGCCGGGCAGTTCGAGCCGCTGCTCGGCGAACGGGACCATGTTGAAGAAGACCTGGAAGACCGGGGTGCGGTCGAGTCGCCGCTTGGGCTGGAGGTCGATCAGGATCCGCTCGAACGGCAGGTCGCGGTCGGCGTAGGCGTCGTAGGCGGTGTCCCGCACCTGGCCGAGCAGGTCGCGGAAGGCCGGGTCGCCGGAGAGGTCGGTGCGCAGCGCCAGGGTGTTGACGAAGAAGCCGACCAGCGGCTCGATCTCGGACCGGGTGCGGCCGGCCTCGGGGATGCCCACGATCAGGTCGTCCTGGCCGCTGAGGCGGTGCAGCAGCACCTTGAAGGCGGCCAGCATGACGGTGAAGCGGGTGGCCCCGGTCTGCTGGGCGAGGCGGTTCAGGGCGTCGGCCGTCGCGGCCGGGACGCTCCGCTCGGCCCGGCCGGCCCGGAAGGTGCGCACGGCGGGCCGGGGGAAGTCCAGCGGCAGGTTGAGGTCGGGCAGTTCGCCGGCGAGCCGGGTGCGCCAGCGGTCCAGCTGGGCGGCGCAGGCGTCGCTCTCCAGCCACTCGGCGTGCCAGGCGGCGTAGTCGCCGTACTGGACCGGCAGGGCCGGCAGCTCGGCGGGGCGGCCTTCGGTCAGCGCCCGGTAGTGGGCGGCGAGTTCGTCGGCGAGGACGGACACCGACCAGCCGTCGGCGACGATGTGGTGCAGGGTGAGCAGCAGGACGTGCTCGTCGTCGTCGGTGCGCAGCAGGGTGGTGCGCAGCAGCGGGTCCGCGGCGAGGTCGAACGGGGCGGCGGCCTCGGCCTCGGAGCGGCGGGCGACCTCGGCGGCGCGCTCGGGCTCGGGCAGTTCGCGCAGGTCGAACTGGACCAGGGGGATGTGCCGTTCGGCGTCGACCCGCTGGCGGGGGCGGCCGCCGTGGTCCTCGAAGGAGGTGCGCAGCACCTCGTGCCGGGCGGCGATCAGGTTGACGGCCCGCTCCAGCAGGGCGGCGTCGAGCGCGCCGGTCAGCCGGACGGCCGCGGGCATGTGGTACGAGGGGTTGCCGGGCTCCATCCGGTCGAGCAGCCACAGCCGTTCCTGGACCGGCGAGGCCGGCAGGGTGGCGTCGGGGCGGCGCGGCACCGGCCGCGGTCCGTCGGTGGCGGTGCCCGCGGACAGCAAGGCGATCAGCTCACCCTTGTGCGCGGTGAGCTCGGCGCGCAGTCCGTCGGGGAGTCCCGCGCCGGGGGCGCTGTAGCGCAGTCTTCCGTCCTCCACCCGCAGGTGGATGTCCTGCTCACGCAGGCGGGCCAGCAGATCGATCAGCGACATGGTGCGTCGCACTCCTTACTTGTCCACCGCGATGACGCGGAACTCGCTGGTGTAGCTGGATCCCTGATGGTCTTTCAGCCAGGTCTGCTCGCTGGTCGGGAGCATCTCGCCGACCGAGATGGTCAGCCGGCCGTCCGACTGTCCGGGGGCGCCGCGGACGACGTGGGCGAAGGCGTTGACGAACAGCGGGCTGTCCAGGTCGACGTAGAACGGCTTGCTCTCGTGGGCGGCCTTGACGAAGACGAACCGGGGGATGCCGTGCTCGCGGGCCCAGGCACGGGCGGCGGTGAACCGGGCCGCCTCGTCCTTCTCCCGGGCGAAGGCGAGTTCGGCAGGGTCGAAGCGCCAGGACTCGCGGGCGACCACCAGCCGGTCGACGGTCACCCGGGGGGTGTGCCGGCGGGCGGGCATCGGCTGGAAGCGGCTGGTCACCTTGAACCCGATCGCCTCGGCGAGGAGTTCGACCAGGTCGAGTTCGATGCCGTCCGTGCCGTCGGTGCCGGTGCGGGCCACCACCGTGCCGTCGCGCAGTCCGATCCGGACCTCGGCGGCGTTCAGCGCGCGGGGGTGGCCGGTGAGCCAGGAGCCCTCGTCGCCGAGCAGCAGCCGGTGGTCCCGGTCGGTGAACAGCCGGATGGTGGTGCGGGTGGAGTAGAACCACTCCTTGGGCAGCACCGGCTGGACCCTCGGCGCCGTCATGTCGGCCAGGGTGGCCCGTTCCAGCGCCTGCGGGTCCGGGTGCTGGTCGACGAAGAGCAGGTTGCGCAGGGTGTTGACGCCGACGTGCAGTTCGCCCATCACCAGCTGGTAGTCGCCGGCGGAGACCGCCTCCGGGCTCGCGGCCGCGATCATCACGTCGGGCGCCTGGTAGCGGGCGCCCGGCCAGCCGGGGGCGTCGGCCGCGAAGGCCCGGTCGACCAGCGGGCGCAGCTGCTCGGTGGTGAGGTCGACGCGGCGTCCTTCGAGCGGGCCGAGCACGGTGCTCCAGCGGTCCTGGAGTTCGGTGACGGCCTGGTCGACGATCCGCTGGTCGGGGCCGAGCAGGGCGGTCTGCAGCCGGGCCCAGAGGTCGGTGAGGCGGGGTTCGGTGTCCGGGCGTTCGGCGACCATCCGGTCGTAGCCGCGCCGGAACTCCTCCCGGTAGGCCTGCGCGACCCGGGCGGTCAGCCAGCGGGCGGAGTCCAGCATCAGGGAGAGCGGGCCGCCCAGTTCGGCGAGCAGTTCGGGGCCGACCTCGACCCGGCCGTCGCGCCGGCAGTCCTCGTAGACCAGGGTGCGGGCGCCGTAGGTCTCGCCGTGGGCGCGGGTGGCGGCGGTGCCGGTCAGCTCGGTGAAGACGGACTCCAGGTCGGCCAGCGCCCGGTCCAGCTCGTCGGGCTGCCCGGCGGCGGCCGCCACCCGGTCGCGGGCGTCGGTGAGCCGGCCGAGCCGCGCCAGGGCGTCGGCGCGCAGCGCCGGGTCGCCGATCCGCTCCAGCTGCTCGCGCAGGGCCAGCTCCGGGCGCGGCTGCACCGGGAGTTCGAGGTCCCAGGCGATCAGCCCGGTGGCGCAGAGCGACTCCAGCAGGGCGAAGGCCTCCGCCTCGGCCAGGCCGAGGTCGGCGGCCACCTGGACGGCGGTGCGGGAGCCGTCGCACAGCGCGAGGACGGCGCGCAGCACGGCGGCCTTGGCCGGCGGCAGGTCGACGGTGCGGCCCGGCAGGCGCAGGGTGGCGCCCTCCAGGGCGGCGGAGGGCAGCCGGCGGGGCGGGAACCAGCGGCGCAGTGCGGGGCCGGTGCCCAGGGAGCGCACCAGGGCGTCCAGGCACCACTGCTCGAAGTAGACCTCGCGGCGGGCGACCAGGCCCTCGCCGGGGGTGACGGCCAGGGCCGGCCCGGCGGGGACGGCCTCGGCCCAGCCGACCGGTCCGAAGAAGCCGATGGAGTCGTTCTTGACGGTGTAGCGCTGGAGGTAGCCGGCGACCAGCGCCTCGTGCTCGCGCCGGCGGGAGTTGCGCCGCCCGTCGCCGCCGACCTTGCGCACGCCGTCGGCGTAGGCCTTGCGGTTCTGCCAGATCACGGCCTCGCGGAAGCGCGGGTCGGCGGCGGTGCGGTCGAGCACGGCGGAGAGCTGGGCGAGGTCCTCGGCGAAGACCTTCTCCAGGTCGCGCTCGGCGCCGGCCACCCGCTCCTCGGCCTCGACCAGCGCGGCCACCGCGGGCAGTCCGGCGAATTCGGGCCCCGGTAGGCCGCCCTTGTTGAGGCGGCTGATCGCCTTCAGCAGCGGGCGGCGCAGGGCGGTGTCGTCCCACTGGCCGGCGGCGCGCAGGTCGTCCAGCGCGGTCCGCAGGGCGTCGAGCGCGCCGGCCCGGGCGTCGGCGGCGCGGTCGCGGACCCGCAGCAGCCGGTCGGCGGCGGCGGCCGCGCCGGGTGCGGCCAGGTCGAGCACCTGCCCGGCCGGGAAGCCCGTGCCGCGCAGGCCCATGGTCCGCCACATCCGCCAGTCGCCGGACGGCAGGGGCACCAGGTGGCCGCCGGGGTCGGTCACAGCTCGCCGTCCTCTCGGGACGCGTCGGCGGCGGCGCCTTCCTTGGCCCACAGCAGCGCGTCGATGATCGCGGCGCCCTGGGCGACGGTGCGGGTCTGCATCACGCTGCGGACCGGGACGTCGACGCCGAGGGCGTCCCGGACGCCGGAGATGAGCTGGACGGCCAGCAGCGAGTGCCCGCCCAGGTCGTAGAAGTCGTCCTCGATGCCGATGGGTTCGACGCCGAGCACCTCGGACCAGATCTTGGCCAGGGCGCGTTCGGTGTCGGTGCGGGGTGCCACGTAGCCGGTCAGGGCGTCCTCCTCGGTTGCGGCGTCGCGGGCCGCGCGCCGGGTCAGCAGTTCGGCCGGGCAGAGCTCGGCGACGGGGGTGTCGGGCCGGTCCAGGAGGTCGTCCAGGACGGTCCGGTAGTGCGCCGCCAGCTGCTCCGCGGTGGCGGCGGTGAAGATGTCGGTGCTGTACTCCAGGGCCGCGTGCAGGTCGGGCCCGGCGTCCACGAGGGTGAGCATCAGCTCGTACTGGGCGGTGCGGTGCGCCAGCGGGTACGGCGCCAGGCGCAGCTGCCCCCAGGTGGCGGCGGCGCCGTCGGCGGTGCCGAGCACGAAGCCGGCGGTCTCGGCGTGGGCGTGCGGCCGCTGCAGCACGAAGACCGCCTGGAACAGCGGGTTGCGGCCGGGCTCGCGGCGCGGTTGCACCGTCTCCAGGACGAGGGACATCGGGTACGCCTGGTGGTCCAGGGCGGCCAGCACGGTGCGGTGCAGCCGGGCGGTGAAGGCGCGGGGCGTCACGCCGTCCTCGAAGCCGGCCCGGACGGCGACCATGTTGGTGAAGTAGCCGACGGTGTCCTCGGCGTCCTTGGCGCCCCGGTTGGCGGCGGCGGTGCCGACGATCAGCTCCGACTGGCCGCCGGCGTGGTGCAGGGCGATCTGGAAGGCCGCCAGCAGCACGGTGTAGAGCGTGGTGCCGGTCTCCTGGGCGAGGGCGCGCAGCCGGGCGGTCCGCTCGGCGTCGACCTGGAACGGGATCCGCGCGCCCCGGTAGCTGGGGGCCGCCGGGTGCGGCGCGTCCAGCGGGAGGTCGAGCAGCGGCAGCGGCCCGGCGAGTTCCTCGCGCCAGTAGGCCTGGAGGGCCTCGCCGGCGGGCCCGGCCAGCAGTCGGCGCTCGCGGCTGACCTGGTCGGCGTAGCGGCCGGCCGGGGCGGTCCGCTCCGGCGTGGTGCCGGCGGCCAGGGCGGTGTAGCGGCGGCCGAGTTCGGCGGTCAGGTTGACCATCGACCAGAGGTCGGCGGCGATGTGGTGGACGGTCAGCAGCAGGACGTGGGCGTCCTGGGCGCGGACCAGCAGGTCGGCCCGGAGCACCGGGTCGTGGGCCAGGTCGAAGGGGCGGCGGGCGAGCGCGGAGAGCCGCTCGGACAGCTGCTCCGGGTCGTCCCCGGTGGCGTCGGTGACCCGCAGTTCGATCGGGTCCGCGCTGAGCACGGGGACGGTCTCGCCGCCGCTCACCCGGTAGCGGGTGCGCAGCGTCTCGTGCCGGTCGGCGACCTGGCGCAGGGCGGTGCCCAGCGCCTCGGTGTCCAGCGGGCCGGTCAGCTCCAGGGCGACCGGGATGTTGTAGGCGGAGGCGGCCGGGTCCTGCTGCTGGACGTGCCAGATCGAGCGCTGGCCCAGGGTCATGCCGGGGCCCTCGGCGGCCGCGCCGTCGGCGGGGCCGGACCGCGGCTCGTCGAGTGGGGTGGCCGCGGCGGCGAGGGCGTCGAGGTCGGCGCCGCCGAGCATCAGGCTGAGCGGCAGTTCGACGCCGAGGTCCTCGCGGATCCGGTTGGCGAGCAGGACGGCGGCCAGCGAGTCGATGCCCAGGCTGGTGAGCGGCACCCCGGTGGTGGCGACCTGCCCGGCGGCGCAGCCGAGTGCGTCGGCGATCCGCTGCCGCAGCACCCGGTGGACGAGCGCGGTGCGCTCGGCCGGGGCCAGCGCGGCCACCTCGGCCGGGCCGGGCAGGGTCTCGGCGGCCGCCCGGGACGGGCCGCCGCCGAGCGGCTCGAACTCCCCGGCGGCGTAGCGCTGCCGGCTGAGCGAGCGCTGGATCTTGCCGCTGGTGGTCTTGGGGACGGTGCCGGGCCGGAGCAGCAGCACCTCGTGGACGGCGACGTCGCAGCGGTCCATCACCGCGGCGCGCGCGGCCGCGGTGGCCTCGGCGACGTCGAGGGTGGCCAGTGCGCGGCCCTCGACCTCCTGGAGGACGACGAGCACCTGCTCGCCGTCGTGCTCGGCGGCGACGGCGGCGCCGCAGCCGGACCGGAAGGCGGGGTGGGCGTCCTCGACGGCGAGTTCGACGTCGGTGGGGTAGAAGTTGCGGCCGCGGACGATGATCAGGTCCTTGCTGCGGCCGGTCACGTACAGCTCGCCGTCGGCGAGGAAGCCGAGGTCGCCGGTGCGCAGCCAGTCGCGCGGGTCGGTGTCGTCCTGGCCGGCCGGGCGGGCGGCGAAGACCTCCGCGGTGGTGTCCGGGTTGTCCCAGTAGCCGCGGGCGACGCTCGGGCCGTGCACCCAGATCTCGCCGACCCGGCGCTCGGGCAGCGGCTGCTTGGTGGCGGGATCGACGATCAGCAGCTGCTGGTCGTCGGCGGGCCGGCCGGTGCCGACCAGGGCGCGGGCCGGGCGGTCGGTGCCGGGGGTCTCGGCCCGGCCGGCTTCCAGACCGGCGGCGTCCACCTCCAGGACGGTCGGCTCGGCGGCGGCCGGGGTGCCGGTGACGAACAGGGTCGCCTCGGCCATGCCGTAGCAGGGCAGGAAGCTGCTGCGGCGGAAGCCGCAGTCCGCGAAGGCCGCCTCGAAGGCGTCCAGGGTCGCGGCGCGGATCGGCTCGGCGCCGTTGAAGGCCACCCGCCAGGTGCTGAGGTCGAGTTCGGCGCGGTCCGCGTCGGTGGCCAGCCGGGCGCACATCTCGTACGCGAAGTTGGGGCCGCCGCTGAGTTCGGCGCCCTCGGCGGAGATGGCCCGCAGCCACTGCATCGGGCGGCGCAGGAAGCTCATCGGGGACATCAGGGTGACCGGGAAGCCCGCGTACAGCGGGGTGAGGATGCCGCCGATCAGGCCCATGTCGTGGTACGGCGGGAGCCAGACCACGGCGCTGGTCTCCTCGTGGCAGTCGAACGCCTCGCTGATCATGCGGAGGTTGTGCAGCAGGTTGCCGTGGCTGAGCATCACGCCCTTGGGCGCCGCAGTGGAGCCCGAGGTGTACTGCAGGAAGGCGGGGCTGTCGGTGTCCGGCCGGTGGCCGCTCCACCGGTCGGCGAGCCCGGCGTCCAGCCCGTCGGTGGCGGCGGTGCGCAGCCCGTCCAGGCCGAGTCCGGCGCCGTCGCGGCCGAGCAGGTCGAGCACCGGGGTGACGGTGAGGGCGAAGCCGGCCCGGGCGTCGGCGGCGATCGAGCCGAGCCGGGAGGCGTTGCGCAGGGAGCGCGGCGGGTAGACCGGGACGGGCACGACCCCGGCGTAGAGGGCGCCGAAGAAGGCCCTGACGTAGTCCAGGCCCGGCGGGTAGAGCAGCAGGGCGCGGTCGGTTGCGGCGGCGCCCTGCTCGCGCAGCAGGCCGGCCACCGTACGGGCGTCGCGGTCCAGTTCGGCGTAGCTGATGGTCTCGGCGGTGTCGCCGTCGCCGAGGAAGCGGTAGGCGGTGCGCTCCGGGGCCGCTTCGGCCCGGCCGCGCAGCAGCCCGACGAGGGTCGAGGTCATCAGCGGGTTCCCCCCTGGTCGGTGGTCGGGCCGCGGTGGCTCGCGGCCGCGGCCACCTCGGCGCGCCGGATCTTGCCGGACGAGGTCTTCGGGAGCGCGGCGGTGAACTCGACGCCGCCGGGCACCTGGTGCGGCTGGAGCCGTTCCCGGCACCAGGCGCTGAGTTCGGCCGCGGTGAGCGCTCCGGTGGCCACCACGGTGGCCCGCACGCGCTGGCCGCCGTCCGCGAGGGTCTCGCCCCACACGGCGGCCTCGGTGAGCAGCGGGTGGTCGAGCAGGACCCGCTCGACCTCCACCGGATTGACCTTCTTGCCGCCGACGTTGACGAAGGTGTCCTTGCGGCCGATCAGGTGCAGCCGGCCGGCGTCGTCGAGCCGGGCGAGGTCGCCGGTGCGGTACCAGCCGTCGTGCAGCACGGCGGCGGTGGTCTCCGGCCGGTCCAGGTAGCCGAGGAACATGGCGGGGGTGCGGACCAGCAGCAGGCCCTCCGCGCCGGGGGCGACGTCGCGGTCGGCGTCGTCGACCAGCCGCAGGTCCACGCCGGGGACGGGCCGGCCGACGCCGTCGGCGCCGGCCGCGCCGGCCGCGGTGTCGGCCTCCGGCCGCCGGCAGGCGATGATCCCGGCCTCGGTGCAGCCGTAGACCTCGCTGACCCGGACGCCGAAGCGGTCGGCGAACCGGTCGGCGGTGTCCGGGTGCAGGGCCGCCCCGGAGGACAGGCAGAGCCGCAGCGGCAGCGGGCCCGCCGGGGCGCTCGCGCCGGCCGAGCGGGTCAGCAGGTCGCAGGCGAGCGGGGTGGCGACCAGCACGGTGGCGCCGGTGCGCTCCAGTTCGGCGACGAGCCGGCCGGGGGTGAAGCGGCCGAGCAGCACCAGCCGGGCGCCGGTCAGCAGCGAGGTGACCAGGCCGGCGACCATCCCGAAGGAGTGCAGCAGCGGTACGGCCGTCAGCACGGTGTCCTGCGGGCCGTAGCCGAAGGAGGCGCGGTAGATCAGGCCGCCCTGCACCAGGTTGTGCTGGGTGTGCACGGCCGCCTTGGGCTCCCCGGTGGAGCCGGAGCTGAACTGGTGCAGGAACGGGGCGTCGCCGTCCGGCTCGGCCGGGGCCGGCCGCTCGGCCTCGCCGGCCTGGGGCAGTGCGTCGGTCGCCACGGCCGGGCCGGGCCAGCCGCCGGCGCCGGCCAGGGCGGTCAGCCGTTCGGCGCGGCCGATCAGCACCGCCTCGGCGGCGTCCGGGGCCAGCCCGGTGAGCTGGGAGAGCGTGGCGCCGGGCTCGGCGGGCACCAGCCGGACGCCGGTGCGGGCGGCGGCCAGGAAGGCCAGCAGGCAGTCCGGGGTGTTGTCGAACAGCAGCACGGCGGTGCCGCCCGGGGCCGCCCCGGCCCCGGCGAGCCGGGCGGCGGCCCGCTCGGTCTGCCGGTGCAGGGTGGCGAAGTCCAGTGCGGTGCCCGCCAGTTCGACGGCCGTGCGGTCGGGCCAGCGCTCGGCGGCGGCGGCCAGCAGGCCGCCCAGGGTGCGGGGGGTGTCAGCTGCGGACGGCATCGGCGTCCTCCTCGGCGGCCTGGAAGTCGAGCGCCTGGTGGCGGAAGTAGTGGTCGTACAGCTCCGCGTACCGGCCGCCGGCCGCCAGCAGGGCGTCGTGGGTGCCCTGTTCGACGATCCGGCCGGCGTCGACGACGAGGATCCGGTCGGCCTTGCGGACGGTGGGCAGCCGGTGGGCGACCACCACGGTGGTGCGGCCCGCGGAGACCGCGTCCAGCCCCTCCTGCACCTGGGCCTCGGTCAGCGGGTCGACGCTCGCGGTGGCCTCGTCGAGGATCAGCAGGGACGGGTTGCCGAGCATCACCCGGGCCAGCACGATCAGTTGCCGCTGGCCCGCGGACAGGGTGCCGCCGCCCTCGTTGACCGGGGTGTCGATGCCCTCGGGCAGGACGTCCAGCCAGTCGCCGCCGGCCACCGAGCGGGCGGCGGCCAGGATCTCCTCGGGGGTGGCGCCGGCCCGGCCGTAGCCGATGTTCTCCCCGACGGTGCCGGAGAACAGGAACGGCGCCTGCGGGACGATGCCCAGGTGGCTCTTGTAGGCGTCCAGGTCCAGGGTGCGGATGTCCTGGCCGTCGATGAGCAGTTCACCGCCGCCGAACTCGTAGGCCCGGGTGATCAGCCGGATGACGCTGGACTTCCCGGCGCCGGTGTGGCCGACCAGGGCGACCGTCTCGCCGGCGTCGATCTTCAGGTCGAGCCCGGTCAGCACGGGCTTGTCGGCGCGGTAGCCGAAGTCGACCGCGCGGAACTCGACGGTGCCGTCCAGCCGGGGCACCGGGCGGGCGTCGCTCTGGCGCACCGCGGGCTCCAGGTCGACCAGGGCGAAGATCCGCTCGGAGGCGGCCAGGCCCTGCTGGAACTGGTTCCAGAAGGAGGCGATGCTGGTCAGCGGGAACCAGAACAGTGTCAGGGCCTCCAGGAACAGCGACCACTCCCCCGCCGTGACGGAGCCGTCGGTGAGCAGGTCCCCGCCGAGCACCACCACGCCGACGGTGCCCAGCCCGGTGAGCGTCAGCAGCAGCGGGAAGATCCCGCTGAACAGCCGGTTCAGCCGGACGGTGGCCCGGAACCAGCGCTGGTTCACCTCGACCAGCCCGGCGTGGGTGGACTCCTCCCGCTGGAAGTTGCGGGCCACCGCGATGCCGCGCAGGGTCTCCTGCACATAGCCGTTGATCTGCGCCAGCGAGCGCTGCTGTTGCTGGGACGCCCGCCGCGACACCCACCGGAAGCCCAGGCTGACCAGCACGATCAGGGCGGCCGTGGCCGCGGTGACCAGCGCCAGCGGCACGTTGATGACGAACATCGCGACCAGCAGCAGCCCGATCATCAGGACCTGGCCGACCAGCCCGAGGGTGAGCGTGGCGAGGGTGCCGAAGGCCTGGGTGTCGGCGGTGATCCGGCTGGCCACCGAGCCGGAGGCCTGGGCGTCGTGGAAGGCCATGTCCTGGCGGAGCACCGCCTCGAACGCCCGGCGGCGCATCTCCAGCACGACGTCGCCGACCAGGATGCCGACGGCCCGCTGCTGGAAGAAGGTCAGCAGCCAGGAGACCAGGCCGGTGCCGAGCGCGGCCGCGGTCAGCGGCAGCACCGTCGCTCCGACGTTCTCGCGGGCGGCGTCGTCCACGATGGAGGCGACCAGCAGGGGGAAGGCCGCCCCGGCGACCGCCGCGCCGACCACGGCCAGCGCGATCAGCGCCACCGTGCCGCCCTTGGCGGCGAACAGGGGACGGATCCGGCGCAGCAACTCCCGGTCGCCGTAGGCGCGGTCGTAGCTGTCGGCGGTGATCCCGTCGAGTATGTCTGCCATCAGTGGACTTCCTCTCCGGACCGGCCGGCCGTCTCCCGCAGGTGCGGCGCGAAGATCCGGTGGTACAGCTCGCAGCTCTCCAGCAGGTCCTCGTGGCGTCCGCGGCCCACGATCCGGCCCCGGTCCAGGACCAGGACGAGGTCGGCGCTGCGGATCCGGGACAGCCGGGGGGTGACCATGAAGGTGGTGCGGCCCGCCGCGGCCCGCCGCACGGCCTGCTGGATCCTCTCCTCGGTGGCGCTGTCCACCGCGCTGGTGGAGTCGTCCAGGACGAGGATCCGCGGGTCGGCCAGCAGGGCGCGGGCGATGGCGATGCGCTGGCGCTGGCCGCCGGACAGGGTGGCCCCGCGCTCGCCGACCACGGTGTCGTAGCCGTGCTCGGTGCCGGTGATGAACTCGTGGGCGTGCGCGGCCCGCGCGGCCTCCTCCAGCTCGTCCCGGGTGGGTTCCCGGTCGGCGCCGAAGGCCAGGTTGTCCGCGATGGACCGGGAGAACAGCACCACGTCCTGCTCGATCACCGAGATCTGCGAGCGCAGCGTCTGGGCGTGCCAGGCGGTGGTGGCCACCCCGTCGACGAGCACCTCGCCGGAGTCCGGCGCGTAGGTGCGGTTCAGCAGTTGCAGCAGTGTGGACTTGCCGCTGCCGGTCGGCCCGACCAGGGCCACCGTCATGCCCGGTTCCACGGCGAAGGAGATGTCCTCCAGCACCGGCTTGTCGCCGTGCCCGAAGGAGACCCGGTCGAAGACCACGGTGCCGGTGAGTTCGGCCCGGTGGCCGGCCTCGGTGTCCTCGGAGCCGGAGCGGTCGGTGATGACCTCCAGGATCCGCCGGGCGCCGGCGATGCCGAGGAAGATCAGGCCGACGCTGAACGAGGCCAGCTGGGTGGGCGCCCGCAGGGCGCCCACCAGCCCCAGGAAGGCGACGAACTGACCGATCGTCAGATCACCGGTGGAGACCAGGTGAGCGCCGTGCAGCAGGGCGGCCGCCAGCGCGGCCACCAGCAGCAGGGTGGGCAGGTAGAGGGCCTGCTCCTTGGCCTGGCGCACCGAGGCGTCCCGGTAGGCGGTCGCCTTCGCCATGAACCGGCGCTGCTCGGCGGCCCGGCGGCCGGTGGCGTCGACGGTCTCCATCCCCGCGATGGTCTGCGAGACCTGGGCGCTGAACTCGCCGAAGCGGGCCCGGGTGGCGCCGGCCGCCGGGTCGAGCCGGCGGCCGTACTCGGCCAGCGCCACCCCGAACAGCACCAGGAACACCACGGGCACCAGCAGCAGTTGCGCGTCGATCAGGCCGATGAACACCACCGGCACGATCAGCCCGAGCAGCATGTCGAGGGTGAGGTCCAGGCCGGGCGACAGCATCAGGTTGACGGCCTGGGCGTCCCCGGTGACCCGGGCCGAGAGGTCGCCCACCCGGCGCCGGTTGAAGAACTCCTGGCCCTTCTGGAGCAGGGCCGAGAACAGCGTGGAGCGCACGTCGCGCTCCAGGCCGCAGGCGTACGCCTCCAGCGCGTAGGTGGCGACGAAGCCGGCGATCCCGCGCACCGCGACCAGGGCCAGCAGCACCAGCACCATGGAGTCGAACCGCCCCCGGTCGGGGGTGCTGCCGAGCAGGGCGTCGAAGGCGGCGCCGATCACCACCGGGACCGCCGCGGCCAGCAGGTGCCACACCACCGAGCCGGTGAGGTGGGCCGCGATCCAGCCCTTGGACCGGGCGAGGTGGGACTTCAGGAACGGGCCGACCCGCTCGCCGGGGGCCGGGGGCGGGGCCGCGCGCCGCGGCTTCGCGGTGGTCGCGGTGGTCATGCGTTCTCCAGGGGGGTGTCGTCCGGGGCCGCGCCGGGCTCCCGCAGGTATCCGCTGCGGACCAGCTCGGTGAGGTACGTGTGCAGCAGGGGCTCGTCGATCGGCGGGCAGTCGGTGCCGGACTCCCGGTACGCGGGCCGGGCCGGGCCGGGTACGGCCGCGCCCAGCCCGGCGGGGGCCGCGCCCGCGCCGGGGGCGGCGAACAGCGGCAGGAACGGGAAGAGGGCGTTGTCCCAGGAGTGCGCGGCAGACTCCTGGAGGGCGCTCAGCCAGTCGCCGTAGGAGACTTCGCGGAGCGGGTAGCCGTAGCCGGCGACCCAGTCGAAGACCGTGCCGAGGCCGACCGGCTCGGGGTGGGCCAGGTCGTACGAGGCGGGCTCCGCTCCCGGGCGGGAGGCGAGCGCCAGCACCGCGCCGGCGACCCGGTCCACCGGCACCAGCTGCACCGGGAGGTCCAGGTCGGGGTAACACCCCAGCTGAACACTGCCCTTGATGATCGCCCAGATCAAGTCCTTCGGGTTGCCGATTCCGGTCCCGCTGTGGCCGCCGATGTAGTCGGGGCGGTACACGGCGACCGGGACGCCCCGCTCGCGGGCGGCGACCGCCAGGTGCTCGGCGGCCCACTTGCTCTGGTTGTAGCCGCCCGTGACGGCCGTGGCGGCCGTGCCCGGCTCGGGCACCGAGGCGGTGGAGACGTGGTGCACGGGGATGCCCCCGCCCCGCGCGGCCAGCCGCAGCACCTCCTGGGTGCCGTCCACGTTGGCGGCCCGCAGCGTGGCGTACGGCAGGGTGAAGCTCACCCAGGCGCCGCTGTGGTGGACGGCGTCCACCGTGCGGGCGAGTGCGTCGAAGCGCTCGGCGGGCAGGCCGAGCAGCGGCTGCGCCAGGTCACCGGGCTCGATCACCACCCGGCCCGGCTCGGGCGCGGGCAGCCCGTAGCCGTCGAGGGCCTTGACCAGCCGCCGGCGGCCGTCCTCCGCGTCCTCGGCCCGCAGCAGGCAGTGCACGGTGGCCCGGGTGCCGCGCAGCAGCCCGTCCAGCAGGTGGGCGCCCAGGAAGCCGGTGGCACCGGTGAGCAGCACCGCCGAGGGCTCCCCGGTCCGGGGGCGGCCCGCGCCGGGGGCCACCCGGATCTCCGGGTCCAGCTCCGGCGGTGCGCTCGGCCCGGCACCCTGGTCGACGGCCTCGGCGCCGGCCGGCGCGGTGCGGGCGGCGTCCACCCGCTGGGCCAGTTCGGCCACCGTGGTCGCCTCGAACAGGGCGATCAGCGGCAGGTCCACCGCGCAGGCACGGCGCAGTTCGAACAGCACCCGGGGCACCAGCAGGCTGTGCCCGCCGAGTTGGAAGAAGTCGTCCTCGGCGGTGACCTCCCGGCCGCCCAGGACCTTGGTCCAGATCCCGGCGACCAGTTCCTCGGTGGCGGTGGCGAACACCGCCTCCGCGGGCCGCTCGACCGGCTCCCCGGCGGGCGCCGGGAGGGCCTTGCGATCGTGCTTGCCGTTGGCGTTCAGCGGCATCCGGTCGAGCAGGGTGATGGTGGACGGCACCATGTAGTACGGCAGTTGGGTGCGCAGGTGGTCCTGGAGGGCGAGCGGCTCGGGGGTGCGGCCCGCGCGCGGCTCGACGTACCCGGCGAGCCGCCGCTCGCCCTTGGCGTCCACGTGGACGACGACCGCCGCGGCCTGCACCTCGGGGTGCTGGCCGAGGACGGACTCGACCTCCTCCAGCTCGATCCGGAAGCCGCGGATCTTCACCTGGCGGTCCACCCGGCCCAGCACCTCGACGTCGCCGCCGGGCAGCAGTCGGGCGAGGTCGCCGGTGTTGTAGAGGCGGTCGCCGGGCCGGTCGCCGAACGGGTGCGGCAGGAAGCGCTCGGCGGTCAGCGCGGGCCGGCCGACGTAGCCGCGGGCCAGCGCCAGGCCGCCGATGTACAGCGTCCCGTTGACCCCGACCGGCACCGGCTGGAGCCGGTCGTCCAGGACGTAGAACTGGGTGTTGGGCAGCGGCCGTCCGATCGGGACGGGCTCCTCCTCGGAGCGCTCCGGCATCGGGGTCTCGAACAGGCCGCTGTCCACCGTGGATTCGGTGATGCCGTACGAGTTGACCAGCCGGGTGCCGGGCGGGCAGAGCTTCTTGAGGTTCCAGTAGTCGCGCATGAACCAGATGTCCGCGCCGACCGCCAGCACCTTGAAGTTGTCCAGCAGCCTGCCCTGTTCGGTGACGTGGGCGCTGAGCAGCCGGATCACCACGGGGACGAGGTCGGCGAAGTCGACCCGCTCGCGCTGGAGCAGGTCGTACAGCTTGGCCGGGTCGAGCAGCGTCTCGCGCTGGCAGAGCACCAGGGTGCCGCCGGAGCCCAGGGCGCGGACCATGTCGCCGGTGAACACGTCGAAGGCGATGTTGGCGGCCTGGAGGTGCCGGCGCACCACGGTGCCCAGCTCGTAGACCCGCTCCCAGGAGCGGTAGGCGCTCATCAGCGCGCCGTGGGTGAGCATGGCGCCCTTGGCCCGGCCGGTGGAGCCGGAGGTGTACACCAGGAAGGCCAGGTTGTCGGCCACCGGCTCCACCGCGTCGGCCACGGCGGCCGTTTCGGTGGCGTCCTCGGCCAGCCAGTCGTCGAACCAGCCGACGGTCATCCCGTCGGTGAGGCCGGGCACGGTGCCGGCGATGTCGTGCCGGGTGAGCAGCAGCCGGACGGAGGCGTCGGTCAGGATGAAGCGCAACCGCTCCACCGGGTTGGCCGGGTCCAGCGGCACGTAGGCGCCGCCGGCCTTGAGGACGCCGAGCACCGCGGCCACCGAGTCGGCGCAGCGCGGCGCGCACAGCCCGACCCGGACTTCCGGGCCGACGCCGAGGGCGCGCAGCCGGGCGGCCACGATCCCGGCCCGGCGGTCGAGTTCGCGGTAGCTGACCCGGTCCTCACCGTCCACCACCGCGACGGCGTCGGGGGTGGCGCGGACGTGCTGCTCGAACAGCCGGTGGACGCACTCGTCGGGGCCGACCTCCACCGAGATCCGGTTGTCCCGGGTGAGCGCCTCGGTGCGCTCCTCCTCCGAGAGCAGCGGCAGCTCGGACACCCGCAGCGCCGGGTCGGCGACCGCGGCCAGCAGCAGCCGCTCGAAGTGGCCGGCCATCCGCCCGATCGTCGCGTCGGTGTACAGGTCGGTGTTGTACTCCCAGTCGCAGCGCAGCCGTTCGCCCTCGTCGACGACGTCCAGGGAGAGGTCGTACATCGCGGTGCGCTTGCCCTCCCCGGTGAACGGGGAGATCCGCAGGCCGGCCAGGTCGAGGTCGGCGCGCGGCACGTTGTGCAGCGACAGCATGGTCTGGAACAGCGGGGCGCGGCTGAGGTCGCGGTCCGGCTGGATCTCCTCCACCACCTGCTCGAACGGCACGTCGAGGTGGGCGAAGTCGGCCAGGCAGGCCCGCTTGGTGCGGGCCAGCAGCTCGCCGAAGGCCGGGTCGCCGGAGAGGTCGGCGCGCAGGGCCAGGGTGTTCACCAGGAACCCGATGAGCGGCTCGGTCTCGGGCCGGCCGCGGCCGGCCACCGAGGTGCCGACCACCAGGTCGTCCTGCCCGGAGTAGCGGTGCAGCAGGGCCGTGTAGCCGGCCAGCAGGGTCATGAACAGGGTCGCGCCGGCCTCGGCGGCGACGGCCCGCAGGCCGGCGGTCGCCTCGGCGGACAGGTGGATCGAGCGGGTCCGCCCGGCGTAGGTCTGCACCGGCGGGCGGGCCCGGTCGGTGGGCACGGCGAGGCTGGGCAGTTCGCCGCGGAAGCGCTCGCGCCAGTGGGCCAGGCCCTCGGCCCGGCTCTCGGCGCTGTGCCCGCGCTGCCAGTGGGCGTAGTCGGCGTACTGGACGTCCAGCGGCGGCAGCGGGTCGGTGCCGCCCGCGCGAAGCGCCGCGTAGACGGCGGCGAACTCCCGGGTGAGCACGCCCATCGACCAGTCGTCGGTGATGATGTGGTGCAGGTTGAGCAGGACGACGGTCTCGTCGTCGCTCAGCCGGACCAGGGTCACCCGGAACAGCGGGCCGCGGCTGAGGTCGAACGGGGTGGCCGCGTGGGTGGCGGCGAGCCGGCGCACCTCGTCCTCGGCGTCGGCGGCGCCGCGCAGGTCGACCGTCTCGGGCCGCCAGTCGACGGCCCGCGCCTCGGCGACCAGCTGCACCGGTTCGCCGTCCACCGAGCCGAAGGTGGTGCGCAGGGTCTCGTGCCGGCGCACCAGCGCCTGGAAGGCGGCGGTCGCCAGGTCGAGGTCCACCGGGCCCGTCAGGCGCAGCGCGTACGGCATGTTGTACGCGGTGTCGCCCGGGTTGAGCTGGGCGAGGAACCACAGCCGCTGCTGGGCGTAGGAGAGCGGGGCCCCGCCGCCCGAGGGGCGGCGGGTGATCCCGGCGGGGGCCGCGGCGGCGCGTTCGCGCAGCCGGCTCATCAGGAGGGCGTACTTGGCGGGCGACTGCTCGCGCAGCCGCCGCAGCTTCTCCGGGGTGTCGGTCATGCCGCGCCCGTCCCGGCCGTCTCGGCGAGCGCGACCAGGGCCGCCTCGGCGGCGTCGGCCGCCACGGCCGGGGCCCGGGTGCCGGTCCAGGCGAGGTGGAGCCGGCCGTCGCGCAGGTGGCTGACGACGTACGGCGTCCGGGCGCGCGGGCCGAACGGGGCGGCCAGGTCATGGTCGGCGGAGCCGGCGTGCCGCAGCGGGCCGTCGGCGGCGGGCAGCGGGTCGAGGTCGCCGAGGTGGGTGACGGCGACCGGGACGGCCCCGGCGGGGGCGGTGACGGGGGTGGCGAGGGCGGTGCGGACCCGCTCCAGGGTCGGCGCCGGCCCGGTGCCGTGCTCCGCGGTCGGCGCGGCCACCGCGAACAGCCCGGCCGGGTGCGGGAGTCCGGCGCTCTGGTCGTCGACGGCGAGCAGCAGGGCGCTCGCCCCGCAGGCCTCGGTGAGGCCGTGGGTGACGGCGGCCGCGACCAGGGCGGCGAGCGGGGCGCCGGTGGCGGTGAGCGCCGCGGTGAGCCCGGCGTCCAGCACGGTGCGGCGGACCGGATCCGGGGCGCCGTCGGCCGGCGCGGCGGGCGGGGTCCAGAGCTCGCCGGTGACCGGCACCGGGGCGGAGTGCTCCGGCACGGCCCGCGGGGCGGGCGCGGCGGGCAGCCCGGCGGGCTCGCCGGCCGCGATCCGGCCGAGCGCGGTGCCCAGGTCGTCGAGCAGGCGGCGCCAGCCGGCGGTGTCGGCGGCCAGCTCGTGCGCGATCAGCAGCAACTGGGGGGCACGGTCGCGCTGTTCGGCCAGGGCGGCGGTGAACAGCGTTCCCTGTTCCGGGTTCAGCCGGGTGCGCAGCCGCTCGGCCGCCACCCGCAGGGCGCCGGGGACGCGGGCGGGCTGGTATCCGGTGAGGTCGAGGACGGCGACCGGCACGCCGCCGGTCAGCCCGGCGACCTCGCGCCGCCACCCGTCCTCCTGGCGGCGGAACCTGGTGCGCAGCGCGTCGTGCCGCTGGACCAGGGCGAGCACGGCCTTGCGGACGGTGTCGGCGGTGGTACCCGCCGGCAGGTCGAGCAGCAGGGCGCGGGCCCGGCCGGCCAGGGCGTCGCCGGCCTGCTCCAGCAGCAGCCGCTGGGCGGCGGTAAGCAGGTCGTCGGCCGTCCGGGCGTCGTCGGTGTCCGGGGCGAGCCGCTTGCCGGTCTCGGGGGCCGGGTCGGGCAGGGCCCGCCGGTCCACCGCGCCGTCGGCCTGGCGCGGGATCGCGCTCAGCTCGACCCAGTGCTCGGGCAGCAGGATCTCCGGCAGCCGGGCGCCGACGGCGGCGCGGGCCGCGTCCGGGGTGAGCCCGGTGCGGGGCACGTAGTAGGCGGCCATCCGGCGGCCGAGCCGGCTGCGGTCGCCCGGGTCGGTGTAGCCGATGGTGGCGAGCATGGAGCGGACGCGTCCGGTGTTGACCGGGGTGCGCAGTTCGGCGTCGGCCTCGGCCCGGGCGAGGTGGCCGAGCCGGACCTCCCAGCGGGTCGGCGACTCGTAGTTGTGGTAGCCGCGCTCCAGCCGGTGCACGTACACGCCGACGTCGTTGATCATGCAGTTGGAGCTGCAGAAGCCGGTGTCCTTGGGCGCCGCCCAGAGCGTCTCGGCGGAGGCCAGGAAGGCCCGGATGTCGTCCTTGGTGACGTCGGAGTAGCGGTAGTAGTCGACCACCTCGACGCGGTCCAGCACCCCGTCGGAGAGCGCGGAGCCGACCTGGTGGTAGACCTTGCGGCCGACCTCCAGCTGCTGCTCGATCCGGGCCGGGTCGTACTCGCCGTTGCGGTAGAACCACAGCAGCCGCTCGTCGATGATCTGGCCCCGGGAGAGGCCGGTGACGATGCTCGGGATGCCGCGCTCGTGGGCCAGCTGGTGGCTGAGGTCGAGCAGTGAGCGGAAGCAGCCGTTGCAGACGCTCTTGTGCTGCTCCAGGCTGCGCAGGAAGATCCGGTTCTGGTCGGCCCGGGTCATCGTGACGTGCTCGATGCCCAGCGCCTTGGTGATGGTCTCGACGTTCTCCAGCGCGGTGCGGGAGATGAAGCCGTTGTCGAAGGTGAAGGTCATCACCCGCAGGCCCATCCGGACCAGCTGGTGCAGCACGTAGGTGCTGTCCTTGCCGCCGCTGAACAGCAGCAGGGCGTCGTACTCGGAGCCGGCCGCCTCGGCGCGCTCGCGCAGGATCCGGGTGAACTCGTCCAGCTCCCCGAAGTAGGAGAGGATCTCGGGCCCGTGCTCGGCCTGCATCAGGCACAGGTCGCAGACGCCGTCGCCGTCCAGCCGGGTGCCGGGGTAGGCGGCGTCCATGCCGCAGCGCACGCAGTGCTCGGCCGGGACGGAGTCGACGGAGACGCCCTGGAAGACCACGGCGCAGTCGGCGATCCGCGGGTCGGCGAGCAGGGCGTCCTCGATCTGCCGTTCCAGGACGCGGATGCCCGCGCGGTCCAGCGAGTCGGCCGGCTCGGCGGCGGCGGCGGTGCCGACGGCGCTGGTGTCAGCGGCGGCGGTGTCGGGGGTGGTGGTGTCGGGGGTGGTGGTCACGTCAGTTACCGCCGTTCTGGGCCAGCAGCCGCTCGGCCTCGGCCTCGTCCAGGTCGTCGAGGTCGGCGAGCAGGTCGTCCAGGTCGGAGCCGGCCGAGAGGAGGGCCTCCTCGATCTCGGTCGCCAGGCCCTCGATGGTCGGGGCGGCCAGGAACTTCTGCAGGTGGACGTCCACCCCGAACTCGGCGGTGATCGCGGCGATCAGCCGCATGACCAGCAGCGAGTGGCCGCCGATCCGGAAGAAGTCGTGCGTGACGCCCGGCTTGTCCACCGGCAGCAGCTTCGCCCAGATCCCCGCGAGGGTCTCCTCGGTGGCGGTGCGCGGCGCGACGTAGTCCTGCTCCGCCTGCTGCTGCGGTGCCAGCGGCACGGGCAGCGCCCGGCGGTCCACCTTGCCGCTGATGGTGCGCGGCAGCTGCTCCAGCGGGACGAACACCCGGGGCAGGTGGGAGTCGGGCACCCGGGGCGCCAGGTGCTCGCGCAGGTCCGCCGCCTCGACGGGCTGGATCTGCTCCACGAAGGCGCACAGGTAGGCGGGGTTGCCCTCGTCGTCCGGGACGACGGTGACGGCGGCGTCCTTCACCGAGTGGTGGGCGCGCAGCAGGTGCTCGATCTCGCCGAGTTCGACGCGCACGCCGCCCAGCTTGATCTGCTGGTCCCGCCGGCCGACGTACTCCAGGGTGCCGTCCGGCAGGGCGCGGGCGAAGTCGCCGGTGCGGTAGACGAAGTCCTCCGGGTCGTCGCCCAGCGGGTTGGGCACGAAGGCGGCCCGGGTGGCGTCCGGCTGGTGGAAGTAGCCCAGCGACATGTACGGCGTGCGGATGTGGATCTCGCCGACCGCGCCCTCGGCGCACGGCCGGTTGCGGCCGTCGAGCAGCACCACACGGGCGCCGGGCATGGCCTTGCCGATCGGGACGCTGGAGCGCTCGGTGTCCGCCGGGGTGATGAAGTGGAAGGTCTTGGTCATGGTGGTCTCGCTCGGCCCGTACAGGTTGAGCAGGCTGATCCGCTCCCCGTACCGCTCGAACCACCGGGCGGCGTCGGTCGGCGCCACCGGCTCGCCGGCCAGCGCGACGCAGCGCAGCGCGGACAGCTCGGGGCCGCCGTCGGCCCGCGACGGCAGCATGCCGCGCCAGACCGTGGGGACGGTGTGGACCAGCTCGATCCGCTCCTCGTCGATCCAGCGGGCCAGTGCCGGGCCGTCCAGGGCGAGACCGGCCGGCGGGACGCACACGGTGCCGCCGGTGGTGAGCGGCACGAACAGGTCGCGCAGGATCGCGTCAAAGGCGGGCGAGGCCAGCTGGCTGACCCTGGTGCCCGGCCGCACGTCGAGCAGTTCGGTCTCCCAGCGGACGAAGTGGTCGATGCCCTGCATCCGGCCGACGATCGCCTTGGGCTGCCCGGTCGAGCCGGAGGTGAAGAAGATGTACGCCGCGTCGTCCGGGTCGGGCCGGTGGATCCGCTCCGGGGCCGCGCCGGTGGGCTCGGAGGAGAGGTCCAGCGGGACGCGCCGGGCCAGCGGCAGGGACGGCTCCAGGATCTCGTCCGCCCGGTCGGCGGCGGAGGCGCCGACGATCACCCACTCGGGGGCGGTGGCGGTGAGCATGGTGCGCAGCCGCAGCGGCGGGGCGGTCAGGTCCACCGGCACGAAGACGCCGCCCGCCTTCAGCACCGCCAGGATCGCGACGACCAGCTCGCGCCGGTCCTCGGCCAGGATCGGCACCACACAACCGGCGCCCGCGCCGGACTCGCGGATGGCGACGGCGAGTTCGTCCGAACGGGAGGCCAGTTCGGCGTAGCTGAGCCGGCCGTGCGGGCACTCGACCGCGGTGTGGTCGCCGAAGCGCTGGGCGGCCTGCTGTACGAGACCGTGGACTGCGTGGAAGGCCATCGAGCTTCCTCCAGGGAGGGGCGGCAACACGGGCCGCCCCGGTGATCAGGCGTCAGGAAGGGAAAAGGTGTCGAGCAGCACGCCGAAGGTCAGGACGACCAGCAGCAGGTCGTCGCCGAGGTGCGGGTGAACCTCGTAACCCGGCCGGCGGTACTGCTCCTTGAGGTGCTCGACCACGTCGGGGTCGAAGTAGCCCTGCCGCTTGATCCGGTCGTAGGACAGCAGGTCCTCGACCCAGTCGATCCGCTCGCGCAGCAGGGCGGGGCTGCCCTGGGCCCGGAAGCCGAACTTCTCCCGGTTGATGATCTCCTCGGGCACCAGCCCCCGGGCGGCTTCCTTGAGCACGTACTTCTCGGTGCTCGCGGTCACCTTCAGGCGGGGCGGGACGGTGGTGGCGAAGCGCACCAGGTCCGGGTCGAGGAACGGGTACCGGGCCTCCACCGAATTGGCCAGCGCCATCCGGTCCCCGTGGTCGGAGAGCAGGTGGTCGGCGAGCCGGAGCTTGAAGTCGAGGTAGGAACGCTGGTGCACCGGGTGGCGCCCGCGCAGCATCTCCGGGTCGACGACGGGCCCGGCCAGGCAGTCGAACTCGGCGTGGGCGTCCCGCAGGGCGGGGGCGTACAGGTCGAGCTTGGACTCCCGCCAGGCGTGGTAGTCGCGCTCGTAGAACACGTGCGGGTCGCCCCAGACGGTGCGGCGCAGCTCCTCCTCGAAGGGGTCGCCGCCGGTGCGCCGGCCGCCCAGGTCGAAGCGGTAGCCGAGGTAGCCGGCGAACAGCTCGTCGGCGCCCTCACCGGTGAGGACCACCCGGGTGCCGGAGTCCCGGACGGCGGCCGACAGCGCCATCGAGCAGGTGTTGTAGGTCTCCTTCACCGGGCACTCGGCGTGGCCGACCATGCCGCGCAGCCGGGCGGCGATGTCGCCCGGGCGGAACTCGGTCTCGGTGTGCTCGGAGCCGAGGTGGCGGGCCATCAGCCGCTGGTGGCGGGACTCGTCGATGCCCCGGTCGGGGAAGGTGATGGAGAACGACCGGGGCACCGTCGCGCCGCTGTTGCGGTGCACCAGGGCGCCGATCAGGGAGGAGTCGAGTCCGCCGCTGAGGTAGTAGCCGACCGGGACGTCCGCCTGGAGCCGGCGGCGCACCGACTGCTCCAGCAACTCCCTTACGGTGTCCACGTAGTAGCGGTCGGGGTGCTCGGCCGGCTCGCCCGGCACGTCCACCGGGTAGTCGAGGTCCCAGTACTTCTCGGTGCGCACCGCGCCGTCCTCGACCAGCAGGAAGTGGCCGTTCTCCAGGCTGCTGACCCCCTCGAACAGGGTGCGCGGCCCGACGGTGCCGGGGAAGGTGAGCACCTGGTCGAGACCGGTCAGATCGGCCCGGCGGGGCACCGCCGGGTGCGCCAGCACGGCCTTGATCTCCGAACCGAAGACGAACCGGCCGCCGGCCACCGCGTAGTACAGCGGCAGGATGCCCATCTGGTCGCGGGCCAGGAACAGCCGGCGCCGCCGGGTGTCGTGGACGGCGAAGGCGAACTGGCCGTTCAGCCGCTCCAGCAGCCCGGTGCCGTACTCCTCGTACAGGTGGACGATCACCTCGACATCGGTGCGGGTGCGGAACCGGTGGCCCTTGGCCTCCAGTTCGGCGCGCAGCTCCCGGTGGTTGAAGATCTCACCGTTGCAGACCATGGCGATCGAGCCGTCCTCGTTGAGGATCGGCTGGTCGCCGTCGTCCAGGCCGACGATGCTCAGCCGGCGGAAGCCCAGGGCCACCCCGTCGCGCACCAGCCGACCGCCGGAGTCCGGGCCGCGGTGCAGCAGGGTCGCGGTCATCCGGTCGAGCACCTCGTCGCCCTCGGCGAGGCCGGTGCCCGCGAGGTCCAGGTATCCGGTGACTCCGCACATCTCAGAACCCCCCGAGGTCGTCGTTGAAGCCCGCGGCGGCGTCCGCTCCGGACTGCTGCGGGTCGGCGGCGCCCAGGTCGAGCGCGGAGACCGGGCGGTCCGGGTCGGCGCACGCGTCGGCGAGCAGCGCCAGGTACTGCCGGGCCGTGCGCTCGATCGTCGATCGGTCGAACAGCCGGGTGCTGTACTCCAGTTGGCCGCGCATCTCGTCCTCGAACTCGAACAGGTCGAAGCGCAGGTCGAAGATCGAGGTGGTGCGCACGTCGTCCAGCCGGGTCATCACCACGCCGGGCAGCTCGGCCTGGCGGCGGCGCGGCGGGATGTTCTGCAGGATGAACATCACCTGGAACAGCGGATTGCGGTTGACCGCGCGCTCCGGCCGCACCGCCTCGACCAGGGTCCGGAAAGGCAGATCGCGGTGGACGAAGCCCTGGAGGGCGGTGGTCCGGGTGCGGCCCAGCAGCTCACGGAAGGTCGGGTCGCCGCCGAGGTCGCCGCGCATCACCAGGGTGTCCGCGAAGTAGCCGACCAGCGGCCCCCACTGGGGCTTGTCCCGGTTGCCGACCGGCGTGCCCACCAGCAGGTCCTGCTGGCCGGTGAGCCGGTGCAGCAGGGCGGTGAAAGCGGCCAGGGTGACCATGAAGGTGCTGGCCCGGGAGGCGCGGGCGAGCCCGGTGAGGGCCGTGCGGAGCTCGGCGGGCACCTGGAAGACGTGGCGGTCGCCGGCGAAGTCGGCGGCGCCGGTGCGGGGCCGGTCGGTGGGCAGGTCCAGGGTGACCGGGGCGCCGGCCAGCTGCCGGGTCCAGTAGTCCGCCAGGGCCCGGCCGCGCGGTCCGGCGAGCCGCTCGCGCTGCTCCCGGGCGTAGTCGGTGAACTGGACGGCGAGTTCGGGCAGCGACACCGGCGCGCCGGTGACCTCGCCCGCGTACAGGTCCGCGACCTCCTGGAGCAGCACCTGCACGGACCAGCCGTCGGAGACGATGTGGTGGATGACCAGCGCCATCACGTGCCGCTCGGCCCCGGTGCGGACCAGCTCCACCCGGAACAGCGGCGGACGGCCCAGGTCGAAGGGGCGGTGGGCGGCCTCGGCGACGGTCCGCTCGGCGGCCGCCGTGCGGTCCGCCTCGGGCAGGCCGGTCAGGTCGGTGACGGTGAGCGGCACCGGGACGGACTCGGCCACCCGCTGGTACGGGACGCCGTCGACGGCGACCACGGACGCCCGCAGCATCTGCTGGCGGCGGACGACGGCGGCCAACGCCCGGCGCAGCGCCTCGGTGTCCAGCGGGCCGTCCAACTGCCAGAGCACGGTGGAGTTGTAGCCGGCGTTGCCCGGGTCGAGCCGGTCGAGCAGCCAGAGCTGCTCCTGGGTGACGGAGACCGGGGCGAGGCCCTCCGGGGGGAGCGCGGCGGCTGGAGTCCGCGCGACGCTCTGCCCAGCGGCCTGCCCAGCGGTCTGCCCAGCGGCCTGCTCAGCGGTCTGCGCGGACGTGGAGCTATTCGGCACGGTGCACCCCTGTGGTCGCCATGAGTGTGTCCAGCGGGATCCCCGGGTCCTGCGCGACCTCGGCGAGGACCGCGGTCAGCTCGGCGAGCAGCGCCACCGCGTCGTGGTCGGAGCAGTGGGCGCGGCGGTGGCTGAGCAGGGCGCGCAGGTCGCCGTCCTCCTCGTAGAAGACCAGGTCGAGGTCGTAGAGGGTGCCGGGGTCGTGGTTGAGCAGCCGGGCGGTCAGCCCGGGAAAGGCCGGCGGGACCTCGGGGGTGCTCTGGTGCGAGAACAGCACGTTCACCGGGGAGCGGAAGCCCCCGCCGCGGCGCGGCCGCAACCGCTCGACCACCCGCTCGAAGGGCAACTCCCGGTGCCCGTAGGCACCCAGGGCCGCCCGGCGGACGTCGCGGAGCAGGTCCCGGAAGCTCGCGTCCGGGTCCACCTCGGTGCGGATGACCAGCAGGTTCACGAAGAAGCCGACCGCGGACTCGAACTCCGGGCGGCTGCGGACGGCCGCCCGGGTGCCGACCGCGATGTCGGTGGCGCCGCTGCGGCGGTGCAGCACGACCGCGAAGGCGGCCAGCAGCAGCATGAACGGGGTGACCCGCTCGCTCCGGTAGACCGCGCGGAGCGCGTCGTGGACGGCGCCGGGCACCGTGGTCCACTGGGTCGCGACGGCGCGGGCGCCGGGCGCGACGGTTCCGGCCGGCGCGTCGGCCGTACGGGCCGGCGGCACCGGGGCGAGGCCCGCGAGCCGCTCCGTCCAGTACGCCAGCTGGCGCTGGTGGCCGGCGCCCTCGCTCCACTCGCGCTGCCAGTGCACGAAGTCCGGGAACTGGGCCCCGGGCGCGTCCAACTCCGCCTCGCTGCCGTCGAGTTCGGCACCGTAGAGGGTGGCGAGCTCCGGCAGCAGGACGTTCCACCAGGACCACGCATCGGAGACCAGGTGGTGCAGCGTGAGCCGCAGCACGTACTCGTCGGGCCCCAGCGCGACCACCAGGCCGCGCAGCACCGGCCCGCGGGCCAGGTCGAAGGGAGTGGCCTGGTCGGCCGCCAGCACGGCGGCCAGTTCGGCCTCGCCCGCGGCCGCGGGCAGGTGGGAGAGGTCCAGTACGGGCAGCTCGATGCCGCACTCGTCGGAGACCTGCTGCACCGGGCTGCCGTCGACCAGCGGGAACGTGGTGCGCAGCGCGGCGTGCCGGCCCCGCAGCAGCTCCAGCGCGCGCCGCAGCGCGGCGGTGTCGAGCGGGCCGTTCAGCCGGAAGGTCATCGGGTCCACGTAGACCGGCGAGCCCGACATGCGCTCCAGGAACCACATCCCCAACTGGCCCGGCGTGAGCGGGTGTTGGACGGTAGTGGGGGCGACGGTCACGGCCGGCCTCCTTCGCGGGCGGCCCGCGCGTTGGCCTGGGCCTCGCGCGCGATGGCCCGGAAGAACTGCGGGTAGCTGGGCGAGGTGTGGGCCGCGTGCGCCAGGGCGACGTCGTGGCGCTCGCGCAGCTGGTTGATCGGCACGACCATGGCGGCGTGGTGCTCGATGTGCAGGTTGTTGCCGTTGGTGTACCAGGTGCTGAACCAACTGCCCGTGATGGAGCGGGTGTTGCGCAGCACGTCGGTGGAGGAGTTGTCGCACAGGATGTGCTCGGGCAGCTCGACCAGGAAGTGCAGCGGGACGGCGACCAGCAGCGGCAGCAGCCAGATCCACAGCACCGGCTCGCCGTACCCGAGCAGGGCCAGCGCGATCGCGCCGAGGATCGGCACGGCGAACAGCCGGTATTCGGCCACCACTTCGCGCTGACGGCTCTCGGAGATCTGACCCATGTCGTAGGACCACCGGCCGGCCCAGCAGCGGACGATGTCGGCCACGGCACTGCCGAGCCGGCCGAACGCCAGCGCCTCGCGGACCAGCGCCGGCCAGGTGACCGGCTGACGCGAGTCGAAGCCGAAGAACTCCGAGTCCTGGTCGGTGCCGAGGTAGCGGTGGTGCTGGAGGTGGCGCACCCGGTAGTGGCTGTACGACACCAGCATCGGGATGCCCAGCGGGACACCGGCCAGCCGGTGCCAGCGGGCCCGGCGGAACGCCGAGTGGTGCAGGCACTGGTGCTGGAGCTCCAGCCAGTGGGCGTACATGGCGCCGATCAGCACGACGCCGAGCACTCTCGCCGGCCAGGCCTCCGGGACCAGGACGAGCACCGCACCGGCGACCCAAATGCCGTATGCGACAAGGAGTTTGACAATGAAGACGCGTTCGTCGGTGGCGGTGACCTTGGCCCGCCGGAACAGGTCCTTCGGCGACGCGGGGGTCACGTCGGACGTCGTCATGAACGGAAACCTTCCTTGCGTCAGCCTCCTGTGGGTACGCCACAGCGCCCTGGCGGCACGGCGGCCGGACAGGGAATGGCGTCGCCCCGGTGAGGCGCGGAGATCGGAGAACGCGGCCCCCCGGCCCGGGCAGGGCGGGGCTGACGCGCACACGTGAGCACGCCGGCGGCAGCGTCGGGAGACCGCAGGCGCAGACCGGTCCGGTGAACGACCGGCCGGCATGTGGTGATCAGCAAGAAAGCACGGTGACGCGGGCTCCCGGACTCGCCGGGAGGCCCGTCACCGGGGGAAGTTGGTGACGAAACAGGCCGCCTGGGCGGCCGCGGTCGGCTGCTCGAAGAGCTCGTTGAGGAGCAGGCCCTCAAGCTCCAACGCGGCGTCCTGGTCGATGCCGTGAGTGGCCATCAGACGACCGATCGCCTGAAGTGCAAGCAGAGAGTAACCACCGAGCTCGAAGAAATCGGAGCTCTCGGGGTCGATCGAGTCAGGCGCCACTTCGAGCACGTCCGACCATATGTCGATGACGGCAAGGGTGGCCACCGGCAAGGCGGGAGCCTGCCCGGCGATGGCGCCAATCGTGTTGCTGTCGTCCTGAATCACTACGGTTCCCCCCATAGGAAGCCATTGAGGTCCAGCGTCAACTTGCTTCATTCATCGGCGGACCAAGGGGGTCATCAGACCCCGGCCGGCGCCGGGTCGAGCTCATATCCATCCAGCGGATGTCTGCATCCAAGCATGTCCATGATTGCCTCCGCAAGAGACCAAGTCCGCCAGCCCTCGGGCCCCCTGGCGTGCAGGGATGCATGAACCGGAACCCCCCGTTCGGCGGGCTTGCCCGCCCGATCCCCTGTGGTACCGTACGCCGCAGCGACGGGTCCACCCGGCTTTCCCGCCGGGCAATTTCTTCACCTTCTCGGGCGAGTCCCACTGCGGCAACGAACAATGACCGCACGGCGATCGCGGACCGCACCGACACCTTCCCGACCGGGGGCCGACACCGGCAGACGCCCCGGCAATCCATTCCGTTGGACACCGTGATTCCCGCGTCCGCACCGGGATCCGCAGGGGGGCAGAATCGTGATACCAGTCGACGACCGAACCGCCACCGGGGCACCGGAAAACGCGCCCGCGCGAACACTGGGAGTACTCGGCGGCATGGGGCCGGCGGCCACTGCGGAGTTCCTCCGGCTGCTCTCGCTCGCCGTACCCGCGCGGACGGACCAGGAGCACCCCCGGGTCCTCCTGCTGTCCGAACCCGGCATACCGGAGCGCACCGGGGCGATCCTCGCCGGTACGGACGAACCGCTGCAGCCGATCCGCACCGCCCTGGGGCAACTCGCCTCCTGGGGCGCCGATCTGCTCGTGGTGCCGTGCAACACCGCGCACGCCTTCATCGAGCGGCTGCAGGGCGAGCTGCCGGTGCCCGTCCTCAACATCGCCGACGCCACGCTCCGGGCCGCCATGCGGACCAGCCCGGCGGGCGGCTGGCTGGCGGCGACCACCGGCACCGTGCACAGCGGCATCTACCAACGGCGGGCCGCCGAACTCGGCTACCGGCTGCTGGTCCCCGAGGAGCCGCTGCGCTCCGAGATCCACCGGGCCGGCGTCCTGGTGAAGGCCAACCGGCCGGCCGAGGGCGCCGCCGTCCTGTCCACCGCGGTGCGCGGACTGTGGCAGCGGCACGACCTCCCGGTGCTCACCGCCTGCACCGAACTCCCGCTCGCCTACCAGGCCGCCGGCCTGCCCGCGGAGCGCGAGATCTCCAGCCTGGCCGCCCTGGTCGCGGCCTGTGTCACCGAACTGCGCACCCCACGGGAACGCCACACCCCGCAGGCCGTCATCAGCACTGCGGGGTGGCGGAGTTGACCGGCTCCTGCCGGTCGGTACGGCTACTGCTGTCCGGCGAGCACCAGCTCGGCCACCTCGTCCGCGCGGGCGAAGCGGACGTCACCCCGGGAGAGGACGAACCGGATGAACTCCTCCAGGGCCTTCAGCCGCGAGGGGCGTCCGGTGAGGAAGGGGTGCACGGTCAGCATGCACAGCGACCCGAACCCGCGCATCGCCTCCAGCTCCGAGGTCCACAGGTCCACCACCTTCGACGGCGCCTCGATCAGCTGGCCGATGTTCGGCTCGGGCAGGAAGGCGTACTGCTCCCAGTCGTCCAGCAGCCACTGCACCGGCAGCTCGGCGATCGTCCGCTCCCCGCTGCGCAGCGCGTACGGCCGGTCGTCGTCCATCAGCGAGGAGTCGTAGCGCAGCCCGTACTCACCGAGCAGGTCGAGGGTGTACCGGGTCATCTCCCAGTTCGGCGCGCGGTACCCGGTCGGCTGCACGCCGAATCGGGAGAACGTCTCCAGGCTCCGCTCGATCTCCTCGCGCTGCTCGCTTTCGGAAAGGTGCACCGGGTGCCGGTGGGTGAATCCGTGCAGCGCTATTTCATGCCCCTTTTCGGCGACGGATTCCATCACCGACGGCCAGCGTTCGGCAGATACTCCGGGCACGAAGAAGGTGGCCGGAAGGCCGTAGCGGTCCAGCAGGTCGAGGATCCTCGGCACCCCGACCCGGGGGCCGTAGGCCTGGTGGGACATGGTGGTCAGATGGTCGATGTAGTGCTCGCCACGGGCCAGCACCGGCGACTCGGCGTCCACGTCGATCCCCAGGACCACCACGGCGGACGAGCCCTGCAGCCAGTCCCCGGCCGGCACCCGCTCGGGCCAGTCGACCGTGGGAATCTCGATCCGATCCTTCTGCATCATCCCTGAATTACCTTTCCGAGACGTATTCGGAGAAGCCGCTGAGGCGACCTCCGGCGACACTCTAGCAATTCCGCCAGGAAAAGAAAGAGGGAATCCAAGTGAGTAGTCGAACGAATGACATTCCGGCCGACGCCGAGAAGTTCCGGGTCGTGGTGAACCACGAGGAACAGTATTCGGTGTGGCCGCTCGACCGGGAGCTGCCGAACGGCTGGCGGGACGCCGGCGTGCAGGGCGACAAGGAGGCCTGCCTCGCCCACGTCGAGGAGGTCTGGACGGACATGCGCCCGCTGAGCCTGCGCACCGGGCTGACCGGGAGCGCCGCCTCCGGCACCGCGGAAGCCCCGGAAGCGGGGGCCTCGGCGTGACCCCGCCCCTGACCCTGACCATCGACGGCGCGGCGGTGCCCGGCGCCGCCGAGCTGCCCGTGGAGGACCCGGCCACCGGGGCGCCCTTCGCCCAGGCGCCCGCCTGCTCCCCCGACCAGCTCGACGCCGCCGTCACCGCCGCCGCGGCCGCCAGGGCCGGCTGGGCGCTGGTGCCGATCGCCGAGCGCCGGGCCGCCCTGCGCGCCTGTGGCGAGGCCCTCGGGGCGCACCTGGAGGAGGTGGCCGGGCTGCTCAGCCGGGAGCAGGGCAAGCCCCTGGCCGCCGCCCGGGCCGAACTGCGGCTGTCCGCCGACTGGTTCGGGCACACCGCCGAACTGAAGCTGGACACCGAGGAGTTGCCCGCCGAGGACGGCGCCCGGATCACCCTGGAGCGGGTGCCGCATGGCGTGGTCGCGGCCATCGCCCCGTCCAACTTCCCGATCATCCTGTCGGTCTGCAAGTTCGCCCCGGCCCTGCTCGCCGGCAACACCGTGGTCGTCAAGCCCTCCCCGGAGACCCCGCTGTCGACGCTGCGGATGGGCGAACTGCTCCGCGACCACCTGCCGCCGGGCGTGTTCAACGTCGTCTCCGGCGACCACTCGCTGGGCCGGACGCTCACCGAGCACCCGGCAGTGGACATGATCTCCTTCACCGGGTCGGTGGAGACCGGCCGGGCGATCGCCCGCCAGGCGGCGGACCGGCTGCTGCCCGTGGTCCTCGAACTCGGCGGCAACGACCCGGCGATCGTGCTCCCGGGCGCCGACCCCGCCGCCGTGGCACCCGCGCTGTTCGGCGCCGCGCTCGCCAACAGCGGCCAGTTCTGCGCCGCCGTCAAGCGGGTCTACGTCCCGCGCGCGCAGGCCGCCGCCCTCACCTCGGCACTGGCCGCCCTGGCCGGCTCCGCGGTGGTCGGCCCCGGCGACGACCCGCAGTCCCGGTTCGGCCCGCTGATCAGCCGGGCCCAGCGGGACCGGGTGCACGCGCTGGTCGAGGACGCCGTCGCCCGGGGCGCCCGGGTGGTGGCCGGCGGCACCCCGCTGCCCGGTCCGGGCCACTTCTACCCCCCGACCGTGGTGACCGACCTGCCGGAGGGCTGCGAGCTCGAACTGGAGGAGCAGTTCGGCCCGGTCATCCCGGTGATCGCGTACGACGACCCGGCCGACGCCGTCCGCCGGGCCAACGCCACCCGCTACGGCCTCGGCGCCTCGCTCTGGGGCCCGCCGGAGGCCGCCGAGGAGCTCGCCCCGCTCCTCGACAGCGGCACCGTGTGGATCAACACCCACGGGGACCTGCGCCCCGATGTGCCGTTCGGCGGGGTCCGGTCCTCCGGCCTGGGCGTCGAGTACGGCCACTGGGGACTGCTCGAGTACACGCGGATCAAGGTCCGCAACAGCGCACGGCGCTGACCAGCCGATCATGGGCGACAGGAGAGTGATGAAAGCCAGGATCCGCCGCACGGCGGGAGTACTGGGCGCCACGTTCACTGCGGGCGTGACGTTGTTCGTGTTCGGCGTCGGCTTCGGACCGGTACCGGCGCTCGGCCGGGCGCTGATGCCCGGCGGCGGCGTCTGGCCGTCGGCCGAGGACGCCCGCCCGGTCACCGACGAGCAGATCCGCATACCCGGCCTCGGCCACCCGGTGGACGTCTCGTTCACCGCGGACGGCGTGGCCTCGGTCCACGCCACCTCGGACGAGGACCTGTTCACCGCCCAGGGCTACCTCGCCGCCCGGTTCCGCCTGTTCCAGATGGACGCCCAGCGGCGCCTGGGCGAGGGCCGGCTCGCCGAGCTGAACGGCCCCTCCGGCATCGACTCGGACGTCTTCGAGCTGACCCTCGGCATCCACCGCACCGCGGAGGCCACCTGGGCGGCCACCCCGCACGACGGCAAGGCCGCCAAGGCGCTCACCGCCTACGCGGCCGGCGTCAACGCGCGGCTGGACGAACTCGACAAGAACGGGCAGTGGCCCACCGTCTACGGACTGACCGGCGTCCGGCCGGAACGCTGGACCCCGGTGGACAGCCTGGTCGTCCAGGGCGTGCTCACCCAGACGCTGAGCTTCGACACCCGGCCGCTGACCTACGCGCTGCTGAGCAACTCCCTCGGCGCGGAACGGACTTCGGACTGGTTCCCGGTCGTCCCCGCCAACGAGCAGCACCCGTACGCCCCGGGCCCGTACCAGAACCTCGGCACCGCGCCGCTGCACAGCCCGAACGCCAACGCGGCCTCGGTCGCCGGCCACCCGGGCGTCCCGGGCGCCGGCACCCCGGGGCCGGCCACCGGTCAGCCGGCCGCCGGTCAAGCAGCCAACGGTCAAGCGGCCGCCACTCCGGATGCCGCTCAGCCGACGGCGGGCGCAACACCGGACCCGGCCCAGCCGACGGCGACGGCCACCGCGACCGCCACGGCGGCGTCGACCAGCGTCACCGGCACCAGCGGCAGCGGCAGCGGCACCAGCGCGGCCACCGCCGAAGCCGCCACCGCCGTCCTCCAGGGCATGGCCAAGCTCCCGGAGACCACCCGCCACCTCTACCCCAACAGCAACGCCTGGCTGGCGAACGGCCCGGCCACCGGCGGCGGCGGCGCGATCCTCGCCGGTGACCCCCACCTCAAGCTGTCGCTCCCCTCCTACTGGTACGAGGTCTCGCTCAAGTCCCCCGGCTACGACGTCTCCGGCGCCAGCCTGCCCGGCATGCCGGCCGTGCTCATCGGCCGCAACGCCGACGTCTCCTGGTCGCTGACGGCGGTCCAGAACCAGTCCACCTTCTTCTACCGGGAGAAGACCGACCCGCAGCACCCGGACTCCTACTTCTGGAAGGGCGCCTGGTACCCGGTCGAGAAGGTGAAGTACACCGTCCCGGTGCGCGGCGGCGCCCCCGTCCCGGTCGAGGTCGGCCTGACCGTGCACGGCCCGCTGCTGACCGAGAAGGGCGAGACCACCTCGGTCGAGTGGATGGGCAACCGCCCGTCGCAGAACCTCACCGCCCTGCTCGACCTCAACACCGCCACCGACTGGAACAGCTTCCGCACCGCGCTGCGCAGTTGGCAGGCTCCGGCGCAGAACTTCGCCTACGCCGACAAGAAGGGCGACATCGGGATCATCGCCCCCGGCTCGTACCCGCAGATCGCCTCGGGCGACGCCCGCGGACCGCTGCCGGGCACCGGCGAGTCGGACGTCGTCGGCGCCATCCCGTTCGACGCGGTGCCGCAGGTCCACAACCCGCCGTCCGGGCTCCTGGTCACCGCCAACCAGCGGCCGGTCGGCCCGGACTACCCCTACTACATCGGCCCCGCCGCGAACTTCGACACCGGCTACCGCACCAACCGCATCCTCGCCGAACTGTCCAAGGCCGGCGGCAAGCTCACCGCCGACTCGTTCGCGACCCTGCAGAACGACGTCACCGACGACCTCGCCCGGCGCATGGTGCCCAAGCTGCTCCAGTCCCTGGACGGCGCGCAGCTGACGCCCCAGCAGGAGGCGGCCCGCAAGCTGCTCGCCGACTGGAACGGCTCGATGGACGCCGACTCCCCGGCCGCCGCGATCTGGTTCGCCTTCTACGGCGGCTACGTCGAGCAGGTCTTCAAGCCCTGGTGGGACTCGGCCAAGGTGCCGGTGGACACCGACCCGGCCGGTCTCGACCTGCTGCGCACCCCGGTCGGGCTGATGCAGGACCTGGAGAAGTGGACCTTCACCGACCCGGAGAACCCCGCGTTCACCGCCCCGGGCGGCCCCCGGCGCACCGCCGCCGACGTGATGCGCTCCTCCTTCACCGAAGCGGTCGGCTACCTGGACGGCCGGCTCGGCGGGCAGCCCGGCACGTGGAAGTGGGGCCGCATCCACGAACGCGTGGTGCCCTCACTGACCGGCGCCCCCGCCCTGGGCGACGGCCCGTACCCGGCCGGCGGCAGCCCATGGACCGTCAACGTGGCCGAGAACGGTCTGAGTTCGAACTACGGACCGAGCTGGCGGATGGTCGTCGGCTGGAGCCCCTCCGGCACCGCCGACGCCCGCGCCGTCTACCCCGGCGGCCAGAGCGACAACCCGGCCTCCCGCTGGTACAAGAACCTCGCCCCGGACTGGTGGAACGGCACCCTCCGTCCGCTGCGCACCGCCGACGAACAGGGCGCGGGCGACATCCGCTGGAGCTTGCGAGGCGAAGGATGACCGACATGACCAAGCCGACCGAGGCCCCCGAGGCGCCGGCCGCGACCGAAGCCCCTGAGGCTCCTACCGCCCTTGAGCCTCCCGAGGAAGCCCCGGCATCCGCCACCCCCGCACCGCGCCGCACCACCGCCGTCCTGGTCACCCTCGTCGGCGGAACGGCGGTGACGGCCCTCGGCACCCTGCTCGGGCTCTGGTTCCTCCCCTTCCTGGTCGGCCTCGCCGCCGGCCTCACCAGCCGGTTCGTCCGCACCCCCCGCGGCTACCTCACCGCTCCGGCGGCGGCCGCCCTCGGCTGGGCGATCCCGCTGGGCCTCCAGGCCCTGGGCGGGGCGCCGGTCGGCGAGGTCGCCCGGACCACCGCCGCCCTGGCCGGCCTCCCCGCGTTCGCCACCGCCATCGTGGCCGTCGCCCTGCTGATCCCGCTGCTCCAGGCCCTGGTCGGGGTCTGGTTCGGCCGGACGGTCGGCCCCCGCGGGCGCACCGCCTGACCGTCCGGTGCCCCCGGCCGAACGCCGGGGGCACCGGCCCCCTCAGCCCCGACTCCCCTCCCAGTCCCTCCAACTCCCCATCCCCATCCCCAGAAGGGAACCACCACATGGCGCTGTCCCTCATCGGCAGCAAGATGGCCACGCTCTCGGGTCTCCGCAGCATCATGGAGGACATCGCCACCAGCACGGCCTCGGGCCCGGCCGACTGGCTGAACCTGGGCATCGGCAACCCGGCCTCGCTCCCGGAGGCGATCGCCGAATGGCGGAGCCTGACCGAGGAGGCCCTCGCCGAGGACTTCGCCTCGGCCAGCTGCCTGTACGGCCCGTCCCGCGGCTCGGCCGCCCTGGTGGAGGCCATCACCGAGTACTTCAACACCCGGTACGGCTGGTCCCTCACCGCCCGCAACGTCGCCGTCGGCCCCGGCAGCCAGATGCTCTGCTTCACCGCCGCCGCCCTCTTCGCGGGCCCCGGCCCCGCGGGCACCGGCGGAACCAAGGTCGTCCTGCCGATGTCCCCCGACTACACCGGCTACCAGGGCCTCTGTCTCCACCCGGACGGCGTGGTCGGCGTCCCCGCCACCCCCGTCCCCGAAGGCCCCCACCGCTTCCGCTACGCCTTCGACTTCGCCGCCCTGGAGGCGCAGCCCGACACCGGGATGCTGCTGCTCTCCAGCCCCGGCAACCCGACCGGCCGGGCCGTCGACGCCGCCGAACTCGACGCCCTGGTCGACCACGCCCGCCGCCGCGACGTCCCCCTGCTGCTCGACCACGCCTACGGCGAACCCTTCCCCCGGATCGCCCCCACCCTGACGCCGCCGCCCTTCGACGACCACGTGATCAACTGCTTCACCCTGTCCAAGGCCGGCCTCCCGGGCGAACGCATCGCCTTCGCCATCGGCGCGGAACGCTGGATCACCCCGATGGTCTCCTTCCTCGCCAACTCCGCCCTGCACGCACCCCAGTTGCAGCAGTCGGTGGTCGCCCGCGCCCTGACCTCCGGCCGCCTGGACCGCCTCGTCTCCGACACCCTCTCCCCCTTCTACCAGGAGCGCCGCCGCCTGGCCGAGAAGCTCTTCGAGGAGGCCCTGCCCGAGTCCGTCCCCTGGCGCCTCCACTCCGGCGACGGCGGCATGTTCTGCTGGTTCTGGATCGACGACGACCGCTTCGACGACACCGTCCTCTACGAACACCTCAAGCAGCACAAGGTCTTCATCGTCCCCGGCCGCCACTTCTTCCCCACCACCCCCGGCACCCCCACCGCCCCCCACCACACCCGCTGCTTCCGCGTCAGCCTCAGCCCCACCCTCGACACCCTCACCGAGGGCATCACCCGCATCGCCGCCACCCTCCGCACCCTCTGCCCCTGACCACCCGCCACGCACCTCCCCCACCGGCGCCCCGACCGTCGGCACACCCGGCCGGCCACCGCGCGCCAGAATGGAACCATGCCCTCCCTGGAGACCACGCCGAAGATCCGTACCCGGATGAGCCACCAGCGCAGCCCGTGGCCGCCCGCCAGGCGGCCCGGCGCGGCATGTGCGCGTTGATGGTGATCGGCGGGTCCGGCAGCGCGGCGATCCGCACTCGGGCGCCGGACTCGACCTCCCCGTCGCACTCGTACGGGAACCCGTAGGCGCGGGTGCCCGGCCCGTCGAACCGGCAGTCGGGGTTCTGGGTGAGGGTCAGGAACCGGCCGCCGACCGCCGGTCTGCGGCGGATGCCCACGCGCACGGGCCCTCGTCAGTCGGCCGCCGCGGCGCCGTCCAGCCGGATCAGGCCGAGATCGGCCATGGCCTCCGCGAAGGCCGGGCCGTCCGTCCTGCTCCAGTCGGGGTCGTAGTAGGGGAACCGCTCGGCATCGTATTCGTGGCCGGCCTGCAGGAAGAGGTCGATGTAGTCGTGGGCGACCCGCCGCTCGGCGTCGGTCTCCGGGACCGCGACGTACGACACGCTCCACTGCGCCCGGAGCCTTCCGAACAGGGACGCGTGCCAGAGGCGCACGTCGAACACGATGAGGTCGCCGGGGCCGCAGTCCAGGCTCGTCCCCGGCCACCAGTCGGCCTCACCGGCTTCGTCCAGGGGGCTGTCCGTCGGCCAGGCCGCCCGGTAGTCGGTGAGCCGGTCGCTGAACTCGCCGCGGTGTGAGCCCGCGATCACCTGGAGCGCGCCGGAGTCCGCGGTCAACGGACGGAAATAGGTGACCATCTTCACCGCGTGCAACGCGGGATCAGCGGCGTCCCGATGCCATGGGGAGGCGTCGTTGTAGAGCATCCCCTTGGCCGGCTTGGGTATGACCGGGCCGTCGAGCAGGGCCTCGCCGAGCTCGACCAGACGGGGTCCGGCGACGAGACGCCGGCTCGTGGTGCTGCCCTCCCCCATCATCGGCAGGTAGTACCCCATGGAGCCGGTGACCACGTCGGGGATCTCGGTGGGCAGCTCGTAGGCACTGGCGAGTTGCGCCGTCACCTCGGCTTCGAGGGAGGCGACGGTTCCGGCGTCGAAGAAGCCTTCCAGTTTGAGGAAGCCGAACTGCCGGTAGAAGGAGAGCTGGCGGGGGGAGAGCGCGTGCTGGGTCACGACGACACCTCTGATGTCACGACCGATGCGGCCGACGTGGAGGGGGCGGCCGACGTCGCGGCCGGTACAGGTGATTCCGGCTTTCGGTACTCCGGCGTGGACATGCCGCCCAGCCGGTATCTCAGGGTCGGCGTCTCGGTGCATCCGACGGGGATGTCCAGTCGGCGGATCTGTTCCAGCAGGATGTCGTCCTCGCCGACCCGCGCCTGGATCTCCGCTTCGCTCCGGGTGCGGCGGAATGTCAGCAGGCGCAACAGATCGCGGCGCAGCAGCCACGCCCCCATGTCGACCATGCCGTTCAGGCCCGCCCCGGGGATCACGGCGCGGTCCCGGACGATCGGGCTGCCGGGTTCCAGCACCCGGACCGCGGACAGCTGCTCGAACAGCTCGGCGGCGGCCTCGGAGGGCGGCAGCCACGGGAAACGGTCCACGGTGGCGGGCGAGCCGGAATCATCGATCAAGGTCCGCCACGAGTGCGCCGCCGGATAGCCCGCGTCGGCGACGGCCAGCAGGCTGGACAGGTGGTCGGGGTCCCACTCGTTGTCGTCGTCGAGGAAGGCGATGAAGTCCCCGGTACACCCGGCGACGGCCAGCTCCCGGAGGGCCGCGATCCGCGCGAAGGGTTCGTTCGGCAGCATGCCGTCGGCGCCCAGGGTGACCACGGCACAGCCCGCGTCCGCGACGGCCGCCGGGACCCGGTCCGCGTCCACCCACACCGTCAGCCTGACCTCGGCATCGACATCCTGCTTCGCCACGCCGGCCAGGGCTGCTTCCAGGGTGTCCCGATCTCCCCTGGTGACCATGACGACCTCGATGGTCGGCCGGTCCCGCGGCAGTGCGGGCCGGAGAGCGGCCGGTTCCCGGTCGAGTTCCCGGAGCGTGGCCGCCAGATGGACCAGGCGGGACTCGTCGGCGAGGAAGGCGTGGTGCGGCACCACCACGTACTCGCGGTGCCAGGTCCGGGAGTTGGGCAGCGGTACGGCGGGGGCCCGCAGGGCGGCGTACTGCTTGATGGTCTCCGGCAGGTACAGCGGCCCTTCGACGACCGGCGGGTACACCGAGTCGAGGATCAGGCCGGTCTGCTCCTCCACGGCCGCGATCACCTCGGCCGGACTGCCGACACCGGCCGGGACGCGCACCGCGACGCCGTAGAACGCTCCGCCGGCGACGGCGCTCCGGTCGGCGGTCATCGACCACCGGCTCCCGTCGAGGGCCCCGGCCAGGATCGCGACGCCGTCCGCACGGCGCCGCGCCTGCCGGTCGAACCTGGCCAGCTGGTCGACGAGCAGCGCCGCGGCGAACTCGGGCGGCGAGTGGTTGGCCCCGTGGAGCAGGTGCGCGGGTTCCAGCTCGTTGGCGGAGGTGCGCGACACCGCATCGGTGCGCCGGCGCGAGTCCATGACCAGCGACTCCAGCCGGGCCGCCGTCTCCGGATCGTCGGTGAGGACCGCGCCGCCCTCGCCGCTGGTGATGATCTTCGTGGCCTGGAGGCTCAGGATGGAGACGTCGCCGAGCGAGCCGATCCTGCGTCCGTCGGCGGTCGCCCCGAACTGGGCGTGCGAAGCGTCCTCGACCACCGGCACCCCGGGGAACCGCGCCCGGGCCGCATCCACGTCGAAGTGCTGCGCGTACAGATGGATGCCGAGGATCGCCGACGGCGTCTCGGCCAGGGTCGCGACGTCGCCGCACGGCGATTCGGGGGTGGCGTCGAAGAACACCGGCGTGGCTCCCACGCGCAACACCGAGGTGGCGCAGCTGACCCAGGTGGTCGCGGTCATGGCCACGGTGTCACCGGGCCCGATACCCAGGGCGTGCAGCGCGGTCACGATCGCGCTCGATCCGCTGGTGACCAGGACACAGTGCCGGCGGCCGGACATCCGCGCCACGGTGGCCGCGGCGGCGACGTTCTGCGACGGCCAGGTGCTCTTGCTGCCGCTGACGGCCAGCCGCCCGCTCTGCAGTGCCCGGACCACCGCCCGCTCGGTGTCCTCGTCCGCTTCGGGCCAGCGCGGCCAGCAGGAAACCTTCCGCCCGGGCGACGGAGATGGTGCATGGTTCATCGGCGTCAGGTCCTATCCATCTGGGTGGTGAATGCAGCGCAAGACGTCTGCGTGAGGATGACGATGCGCCGGCCATGGGCGAACTGCCGATCGCGTCGACGTCGATATCGCGATCGGCGATCTTCTGCCTGAACTGTGCCGCCGGCCCGCGTCGCAGGGGGTGGCTCCGGCCGGACGGCGCCAGTACACCAGCCACGGATCAACGTCGGATCAACAACGTGTACGCACGTTGTTGATCCGACGTTGAGAGTCCATCCATCGGCGACTGATTGGCTACGGAAAAGCCACCTTCACGACACCCGTTCCCCCGCTGGCGACGGGGCCGGAGCCGCCGCACACGGCAGTACGGCGGTAAGCCGCTACGGCGCTACGGCAGTACGCCGACCCGCCCCGCCGGCCGACCACCGCCGGCCGGCGCCGCCCGATCGAACCCGAACGTTCCGAGCAACCTTGGAGTCCTCACGATGAGCACCCGGATCGGCCGACCCCGCATCGCCGTCGTCGGCGGCGGCGGAAGGATCGGTAGCACCCACGCCCGCCATCTCGTCGAGCTCGGAGCCGACGTCACGGTGGTCGAACCCGACCCGGCACGCGCCGCGGCGCTCTCGGCCGCACTCGGCTGCCGCGTCGTCCCGCATGCGGCCGGGCTGCCCGATGCGGACGGGGCCGTGGTGTGCACGCCGACCGATACCCATGCGGCCGTGGTCGCCGGCCTGCTGCCGCTCGGGATCCCGGTGTTGCTGGAGAAGCCGTGCACGGCACAGCCGGAGGCCAGCGCACGCCTCGGCGCGCTCGCCGACGAGGCCGGGGTGCCCCTGCGGATCGGCTTCCAGCGTCGGTTCTCCCCGGAGTACGCCGCACTGCGACGGGAGTACCGCGCCCAGCCCGACCAGTTCGGGTTCGCCGTGTTCACCAGCTTGGACGGGGCCCCGCCGCCCCAGGGGTACCAGGTCGCCGGCGGCAGCCTCGCCTTCGACCTCCAGATCCACGACATCGACCTGGTCCTGTGGCTCTTCGGGTCCGAGGTCGTCGAGGTCTCGGCGTCCCAGAGCGACGCCGGCGCGGCGGCCGACCTCCTGGTGACCACGTTGACGCTGGCCTCCGGGACGGTGTGCTCCGTGGTGAGCAAGCGGGCCAGTCCGGGCGGCTGCCAGGCCTATGCCGAGCTCATCGGCTCCAGCACGCTGCTGGACACCCGGCCGAACACCGCCCCGGGTCCGCACCCCGACTTCCGGTCCCGGTTCGCCGCGGCGTACCGCGCCGAGATGGCGGCCTTCCTCGCGTTCGTCGAGGGCGGACCGGACGAACTGCCGCACTGGCGGGACGCGGTGGCCGCGGAGACAGTCTGCGCCCGGATCGACGAGGCGCTCAGTCCGGCGGGCGCCCACGCCGGGGCGCCCGTTGGCTGAGAGCGGGTCGGGTCGGCGCGCGGCCCCCGCGGGCGTGCGGCCCGGCTCGTGCTGACCGATCCGCTGCACGCCCGCTCGCAGGCCGGCGCGGGTGTCGGATGACAGCACCGGGTATCGCCGCGGAATCCCGCGGCTCCGACGCACGACTGGGACGGGACATGTCCAAGGGCCCCTTCACGTTCGACATCATGGGACCGATCCGCGCCGCCCTGAACGGCGCCCCGCTCCCCCTGGGCGGCCCGCAGCAGTGCGCGGTCCTCACGCTGCTGCTGATCCGGGCCGGAGAGTCGGTCCCGCTCCACGAGATCAGCGACCTGCTCTGGCAGGACGACCCGCCGGCCACCGCGGCGAACGTCGTACACCACCACATCAGTGCGCTGCGACGCATGCTCGAACCGGATCTGGGCCGGCGCGACGCCGGACGCTGGCTGCTGCGCAGCAGCGTCGGCTACCGGCTGGACGTCGATCCGGACTCCGTCGACCTGCACGTGTTCCGCGGGCTCGTCGAACGCGGCCGCGACCGCGCCGCCCGATCCGACTGGGAGCAGGCGGCGAGTCTGTACCGCGAGGCACTCACACTGCGGCGGGGCTCCGTGGGCACCGGCAGCCCGCAGAACGTCGCCGGCACCGCCTTGTTCCAGGCCGCCGAGAGCGAGTACGCCAAGGCGGTGGTGGAGGCCGCGCAGATCCACCACCGGATCGGCCACGGGCACTGGATACTCCCTCCGCTCCGGCTGACCGCGGAGCGCTATCCGCTGGACGAACAGCTCCAAGCCGCCCTGGTCCGCGCACTCGGCGCGGCCGGCCGCCAGGTCGAGGCGCTCGACATCTACCGGCGGATCCGGACCACGCTCTCGGAGGAGCTGGGCATCGAGCCCGGCGACGCGCTGCGCGCCGCCCAGACCGCGGTGTTGCGGCAGAGCGTTCGCACGGACGCCACCGCGGATCCGGAGGACACCGCGCCCGCACCGACCGCCGCGGCCCCGCACCCACAGCCAGCCCCGGTCCCGCACCCGCACCCGACCCCGCACCCACACCCGGCCCCGACCCCGCACCCACACCCGGCCCCGGCCCAACTTCCGCCCGGCCTCCCGGTGTTCGTCGGCCGGGACGAGGAGCTGGCCCGGATCCTGGCCCTCGCTGCCGACGCCTCCGGCCCGGTCATCGCGACGATGAACGGTATGGCCGGGATCGGGAAGACCGCGCTGGCCGTGCACGCGGCCCACCTGCTGGCCGAGCGCTTCCCCGACGGGCAGCTCTTCGTGAACCTGCACGGCTTCGACGACTCGGCCGCGGCCCTCGCGCCCGCCGACGCGCTGCGCTGCCTGCTCGAATGCCTCGGCCTGCCGGCCAGGGACCTGCCCTCGACCCTTCCGGGGCTGACCGGCACATACCGCAGCCTTCTGGCCGACCGCAGGGTCCTGATCGTGCTCGACAACGCCAGGGACGCGCAGCAGGTCCAACCGTTGCTGCCGTCGGCGCCCGGCTGCATGGCCCTCGTCACGAGCCGCAACGTGCTCGAACAGCTGCTGGTCACCCACAACGCCCGTCCGGTGTCCGTGCCGCCGTTCAGCGTGGGCGAGGGCCGTGTCGTCCTGGAGCGGCACATCGGGCCGTCCCGGACGGCCGGCCAGGCGCGGGCCCTCGAGGCGATCGTCGAGTCCTGTCGCGGGGTGCCGATCGCCCTGGCGGTCGCGGCCGCACGCGCGTCGTTGAACCCGGGCCGGCCGCTGAAGTCGATCGCGGGAGAGCTGCGGACCGCGGCGAACAGCCTCGACGCCTTCTTCTCCCCGGATCCCGACCTCGACCTGCGCCGCGCCCTGACCTGCTCGTACCGGGTGCTCGACGACGCGACGGCCCGGCTCTTCCGGCGCCTGGGCGAGGGCGCGGACCGCCGTGTCCGGGTGGAGGCCGCAGCCGCGCTCGCCGGGTTGCCGGTAGCGCGCTGCCGGCAGTTGCTGGTCGGCATGGTCGCCGAGTCCCTGATCTCCGAGCCGACACCGGGCTGCTTCGAGATGCACCGGTTCGTCGCCGACTACGCGCTCGAAGCCGAGCACCGCGTCGAATCGCCCGCGGCACAGGTCGCGCAGGCGGACTGCACAGGCGGCCGCGCCCGGCACCGCGCCGCGCCCGCCCGCCGCCCGGTCCACCGGCTGGCGGCTCCGTCGACCGGTTGACGCGCTGCGGCGACCACCCCTCCCGCGCCTGGCGCCGGCCCGAGTCGGCGCCAGGCGCGGCCGCATAGGGATCCCCGGGCCGCGCCGGAACGCCGGGCGGACGAAGCACGTCGCACCGGTCCCCTACCCGAGCGCCGACGCCGCGCGCTGATACGCCGCCACGTCGGCGATGATCGTGGCCAGGTCGTGGCGCGGCCGGTAGCCGATCTGCGCGAAGGCCTTGGCGCAGTCGGGTGCGCGGCTGGGCACCTCCTCGAAGCCCGGGCCGTAGGTCTCGTAGGCCTGCTGGTACTCGACGTGCACGATCTCGCTCGATGACTGCGTGACGGCGACGACCCGCCGGGCCAGCTCGGCGATGTCCACCTGTTCGAGGCCGCCCAGGTTGAACGTCCCGCCGTGGGCGGTCTCGTCCTCGAGCAGCGCGACGAGCGCCGGGACGATGTCGAGCACGTGGCAGAAGCAGCGCCGCTGCGCCCCGCCGCCGTAGACCGTCAGCGGATCGCCCGCCAGCGCCTGGCCGACGAACCGCGGGACGACCATGCCGTAGCGTCCGGTCTGCCGCGGCCCCACCGTGTTGAACAGCCGCACCGTGACCGCCCGCAGCGCGTGCTTGGCCACGTAGCCGTAGGTCAGCGACTCCGCGACAGCCTTGGCCTCCGCGTACGTCCAGCGGCTCAGCTGGGGCGGGCCCAGGATCTGGTCGTCCTGCTCGGTCAGCCGCGGCTTGCTGTTCTTGCCGTACACCTCGCTGCTCGACGCCATCAGGATCGGCACGTCGTGTGCGTGCGCGGCGGCGAGGACGTTCTCGGCACCGTGGATGTTGGTCCGCAGTCCGCCGAGCGGGTCCTCCAGGACGTTGAACACCCCGACCAGGGCGCCGAGGTGGAACACCCGGTCAACCGTGGCGACCTCGCGTCGCACCAGTGCCTCGTCGCAGACGGAGCCGGTGACGGTGCGCAGGCGCGGGTGGCTGCGCACCGACGCCAGATTGGCCATGCTCCCGGTGGTCAGGTTGTCGAGGACGACGACCTCGTCCCCGGCCGCCAGCAGGTGTTCGGTCAGATGGGAGCCGATGAATCCGGCTCCTCCGGTCACAAGGCTTCTCATCGCGGTACACGTTCCTCACCCGCGGGCAGGCCCACATCGGTCAGTTCGGTCATCGGCCAGGAAATCGGTGCGCAGCGGAACGCCGCCGGTCCGGAGGTGCCGGCCTCGTCCTCGGTCGGGTCGAACTCGGACGGGTCGAACTCGGTCGGGTCGAACTCGGTCAGGTCGAACTGGTGCAGTTCCCGGCGGAGCGGAGTGGTGAACTCCCAGTACGGGCGGTCGTACGCCGCCAGCGCCTCGTTCAGTTCGGGGTCCGGCACGGGCACCGGCGCGGTGCTCACGCCGGACAGGACGAACACCTCCCGGCAGACCCGGTCCATCTCGGCCAGCACGCGGCTGAAGGTACCGTCCGGGAAGTGACGCCAGTAGTCGGTGATCACGCCGAGCGCGTAGTGCTTCCCGGCACCCGGGAGCCGGGTCCCGAGCAGCGGCAGGTGGTGTCCCGGGCCGTCGGGCAGGTCGGCCGGGTAGCACACGGTGTCCGGGGCGGGCAGGCCCGCCGGCCAGCCCTGCGGGGCGCCGACCAGCAGGACGGGGCCGTCCGCGTCCGTGATCCGGCGGGTCAGCCGGTCCAGGGCGGCCAGGCGGCCGCAGTCCGCGGTCGCGGCGTCCAGGCCGTCGGAGAACCGTTCCAGCGCGGGGATCAGGTCGCGGGAGTGGGCGATGTCGTAGCTGCACACCGCCTCGACGTCCAGGCTCGGGTAGTCGCGCACAAGGATGTGTTCGTTGCGCCGGTCGCGCACCACCTCGCGGTTCCGGTCGCGCTCGTGCGGCTGGTGCAGGGTGATCGCCGCGGGGGCGAAGACCGTGGGCAGGCCGGCCCGGGCGAGCCGGTAGCCGAGTTCGATGTCCTCGATGCCCTTGACCTCGAACCGCGTGTCGAATCCGCCGACGAGGTCGAAGAACGACTTGGGCACGGCGGCGTTGAGCGTCCAGAAGAACGCCCAGTCGGCCGGACGGGGCCGGGCCAGCAGCTCGGTGAGGGGATCGTGCAGCGAGGGGGTCCGGGCCAGCCGTGCGAAGACGGCGTCCGGATCGGAGAAGTCCCAGTCCGCTCCGAGCTTCAGTCGCCATGCCTCCGGCGTCAGTTCGCGCCCGGCGCCGTATCCGCAGACGGCGACCGGGCCACCGGCCTGGGCGTCGAGGTGGGCGCGCAGCAGGTCCGGGTGGCACAGGCAGTCGGCGTCGAGCAGGACCAGCAGCCCGCCGCGCGCCGCCGCCGCGCCCGTGTTGCGGGCCACGCCCGCGCCCCGGGCGCGCTCGTGCCGCAGCAGCCTGATCCGGTCACCGTCGGCGAACTGCGCGACGGTCTCACCGACCGGCTCGTCGGACCCGTCGTCCACCACGACGATCTCGAACGCACCCGGGTCCAGGGTCTGGCGCCGCAGGCTGGCCAGGCAGTGCTGCAGGGCTCGCGTCCGGTTGTGGGCGGGGATGACGACGGTGATTTCGGGTTCTGCCATGCCTGGGGTTCCTTCCGGTCGGGGCCGTCGGCTCCTCTCGGAGCCGGTCGGCGTCGGCGGCGTGGGCCGGGCCGTGCGTGTCGGACACGGCACCGGCGGCGTGGGCCGGGCCGTGCATGTCGGACACGGCACCGGCCCGGACGCGGATCAGGTGGATCCCGTCCGATGGCTACAGGACGGTCCGGTGGACTTCGAACGCCTCCGCGTGCCGCACGCCGATCGCGGCACCCCGCAGGGTGGCGAGCGCCGCGATCGACTCCTCGCTGCGGATGTGCGGAGCGGGCCGGTGCTGGGACCGGTAGGCCCGGATCGCCGCCAGCTTGGTGTCCAGACGGCCGGTGATGTCGGCGTACGCGGTGGACAGCGGCAGCGGTTCGGACGCCCACTGGATCTTGGACGACTCGTAGCTCATCACATGCGGGACGAGCCACTTGCCGAACTGGGAGCCGATCGGCCGGGCCGCGGCGAAGCCGGCGGCGAAGGTGGCCGCATGGTCCTGGTCGTAGTCCCGGCCGCTGGGCAGCAGCAGCAGGTCCGGGCGCAGCCGGTCCATCTGCTCCTGGAACAGGTCGACCAGTTCCCTGCGGGGAAGCGTGTCGAGCCGCTCGTTGAGCTGCCGGTCGCCGTGGACGACGGTGTAGCCGAAGCCGAGCAGCGCACTGACCTGTTCGACCTCGTCCAGCCGCGCCTGGTAGGTGACCGGCTCGTCCAGCCCGTAGTGCGCCATCCCGTCCACCGACAGGTACACCACGTGCACCTCGCCGCCTGCCGCGGACACCGAGGACAGCAGCCCTCCGCAGCCGAGCACCTCGTCGTCCGCGTGCGGCGAGAGCACCAGCACGCTATGGAAGTTCCTCACGGTTCCGGCTCCTTTCCTTGTCGCTGTCGCCCGGCCACGCCCGCGTTCCGGAGGCGTCGCCGTCGGGGCTCCCGGTGCCGTCGGGGCTCCCGGTGCCGTCGGCGGCTTCGGCGAGCAGCGTTCTGATCGATGTGGTCGACACGAACGGGAGGCCGGCCAGGGCGGCGAGGGGCTCGGGCCCCACGGCGGCGAGCGCGGCCAGGTCCTCGAAGGTCGGCGGTGTGTCCGGCTCGTCGGTCAGCGCGTCCCAGGCGCGCAGCCGGCGCCCGAGCTCGACCACCGGCTCCGGGCCGGGGCCCACCGCCGCGACGGCGTGGGCCCGCAGGGCCGCGGGCGTCTCGGGCGTCCCGGAGGGGAGCGCCCCGACGGCGTGCATGTGGTCGAGCACCGCGACCAGCCGCCGCCGTGACTCCTCGTCGACCGGCGCGTCGCGGGGTCGGCCGAGCAGCGCGGCCACGTCGTACGGCGCCGGCAGCGCGGCCGGGTCCGGGTCCGGCCGGCGCCGCCAGTACGGCGGGGTGAGGTGGTAGAGCTCTGCGAGGTGCCGGCGCAACCGCGGCCAGGGGTACTCGTCGAGCACGCGCCGGACCTCGACGGTGTCGCCGGGCGGCTCGGGCCGGTGCACCTGGACCCCGTCGCGGGCGGCCAGCACCGTCTGGTCGCTCACCGTGCGGCCGTCGCCGGCCGGCACCCACGCCCGGGGCGACGGCGGGTGCCGGTCGGCGGTGACGGTCAGCACGACGTCGGCGGCGAACGCTGCGGCGCGGGTCCACCACTCCGCCGCGTCCAGGCTCGCGTCACCGTGCCGGTATTCGATCGAGTCGTCGGCCCGGCCTACTGACCTGGCGATCTTGAGCGCCGGGTGTTCCAAGCGGCGCTTGAGGTCGTCCCGCAGCTGTCTGATCCGGGTCGCGTCCACCGGCGGCGGCCCGGGCAGCGGCTGGCAGAACCGCGTGCCCCGGTGCGCCTCGGCCCGGATCGAGGTGCCCAGGCGGAAGTGCAGCCACTGCCGGGCCTGGAAGCGGGCCAGGTGGCCGGCGTGCAGGGCGGTGTCGGTGCCGAAGGGGACCCCGACGTGGACGTGGCCACCGGCCCGGACGCTGGTGTAGCCGCCGCAATCGCGGATGATCGCGCACACCTCGACGAGGTCCTCGTACGCCTGCGGGGTGTCCCGCAGGATCGGCGACACGACTTCGCCGTCTCCCTCGGCCTCCTCCAGCTCGACCCGCCAGGTACGGCGGTCCTCGCTGTAGGGCTCGGCGCCGTCGGGCCCGCGGTCGGCGCCGTGCTGCCGCACCCGGGCGTCGCGGGCGAGCCCGCGCGTGCGCAGCAGCGCGGCGATCGCGTCGATCTGCGGGGTGCTGAGCAGCGTTCCGTCCGCCGCCCGGGCACCGCGCCCGGCGTGGAACTCGATCTCCACGCCGCGGGTGACCAGCCTCCCGACGCCGCCGAGCAGCCGCCGGTACTCGGTCTCCAGTGGCGGCAGCCCGGCCCGCAGCCGGCGGGCCACCCGGTGCGCCGCCTCGTCGAAGAGCCGGTGGTCGCGCAGGTAGGCGGCGGTCGGCCCGGCGGGCAGCAATCGGCGCAGCCGATCGCGCACCTCCGCCGTCGTCATCATGGCCGGCCGGCCGTCGGCCGGCTCCAGATGCGGCGGCAGGCCGCGGGGCAGCAGCCGGTCCTGGTGATCGGCGAACCTGGGGACGGCGCCGGCGTGCGGCGGGTGGGAGCGCCACGCGTCGGCCCGTTCGTCGGCGCCGTCCGCCCACTTGAGCCGGACGCCGCGGCGCAGGTCCGCGACGACGTAGCCAGGCGCGGGCACGTGCACGGATTCGCCCCACCGCGCCGCCAGTTCGGCTGCCCACCCCGGCTCCACACCGGAGGCGGCCAGGCACACCTCGAAGCCCGCGTGGCCGTGTTCGCGGAGCAGTTCGGCCACCTCGCCCGGTGCCGGCAGCGGTGCGCCGTCGCGCAGGGTGAGCACGCACAGCCCTTCGGGTCCGGTCGCGCCGTGCACCTCGATTCCGGACACCGGGCCGGCCTGCCCCTGCGCCACGGTCACTCCGATCCGCGCAGCACGCCCCAGGTGTGGTGGACACACCTGACTCCGCCGTGGATCCGGACGGTGAACCCGCGCTCCCGGGCCCCCGTGCACAGCAGCCCGTCCCAGCCCATCTGCTCCTCCCAGTCGAACAGCACCGGTGCCCGGGAGACGACGGCGTTGGCCCAGACAGTGCAGGCGCCGCCGACGCAGCCCACGTCGAGTGGCTCGTCCGGCAGTTCCTCCCACGGGATCGGCGCGCCCCAGCCGCCCTCGGGTACTGCCTTGCCCCCGCAGACGTAGCGCCCCTCGACCCGGTCCCAGGCCGCGGAGATCGCCGCGAGCGGCGTGCCGCTCGGGCGCGAGTACTCCTCGACGAGCCGGCGCACGGCGTCGGCCGGCGGGTCGATGTCGTCCTCCAGCGTCAGGACCAGGTCCTCCTTGATCCTCGGCAGGACCGAGGCGTAGAGGCGGGCCACGTGCAGGTTCCGCTCCCGCTTCAGGTACCACTCGTCCGGCGACGGCCGGTACACGGTGCCGTCGACGGTGAAGTCGAGGTGCTCGATCCCCCGGGCGGCCTGGATCCTGACGCTTGCGGCCCGCAGCCGCTCGGTGAACTCCGGATCGCGGCTGTTGTCCACCACGTAGAGCGAGGTCCGGGCGGGCAGCTCGGTCTTCAGCAGCATCTCCTCCCACCGGGAGAAGGTGCTCTCGCGCCCGGCGTGCAGCGAGACGATGGCCAGCGAGCGCTTCTGCCAGGCGTCGGCCGTGGCGTCGGCCTCGGACCGCGGCGCCGGCGGTGCCGCGAAGCTGACGGCGCGCCAGCCGGCGGCGGTCAGGTCCAGGCAGAGCGCGTGGTCGAGCGACGCGGGCCCGTCGCACCGGTCCGGCCACCACCCCACCAGCTCGGCGGCGGCACGCCGCCAGACCGAGGCTGGCTCGATGCCGTCGGCCACCCGCAGCGCCCAGTAGTCCCGCTCACCGTCCTCGCTGCCGGGCGACAGCACCGCGACGTCGGAGGGCGCCGTGCCCACGGCCCGCTGGGCGGCCGCGAGCAGACCCGCCGGGACGACCGCGTCGACGAACACCGCCCAGCGGGCGTCCGTCGCGGCCCAGCCCGCGGTGCGGGCCTGCGCCCGGCTCGGCCAGTCACCGGCCAGGACCGTCCAGCCCTCGGGCGCCTGAAGGGGGGCCGAAGCGCCGAAGCCGAGCAGGATCCGCTCGGCGGGCGCCGGGACCTGGGCGTCGACCGCGGCCAGCACCGCGCCGAGCCCGCCGGGACCGCCGGCGTCCGCCGTGACGATGACGGCGATCTCGGGGGCCGCGGTCACGCCGCGCTCACCGCGTGGTCGGAGAGCACCTTGGCCAGGGCGTCGACGCAGTCCTGGATGTCCTCGGGCCCGGCCGCGGGGTGGACGGGCAGGCAGAACGCCGTGCTCGCGCACAGGTCGGAGTTCGGGCAGGTCTCGTTGGAGGGGTTGCCCGCGAAGATGGGCTGGCGGGTGAGCGGGATCGGGTAGCGGCGCTGCGCGGGGATCCCCGCCTGCTGCAACTCGGAGACCAGCGTGACGACGTCGAGGACGGACGGGTCGGTGGTGAGCCGCAGGGTGTACTTCCACGGTGCGGCCACCCCGCCGGGCACGACCTTCGGCAGCGAGAGGCCGGGCAGCTGCGCCAGGCCTTCGTCGAGCAGGGCTCCGTTGCGGCGGCGTGCGGCGACGAAGCCGTCGAGCCTGCCCAACTGCACCAGGCCGACGGCCGCCTGCGGCGAGGTCAGCCGGTAGTTGTAGCCGACCGCGGCGTGGTGGAACAGCCCGGGGCCGGCCGGCACCAGGCCGTGGTCCCGCAGCATGCGCAGCGAGGCGGCCAGGTCCGCATCCGCCGTCAGCAGAGCGCCTCCCTCGCCTCCGGTCGTCATCGTCTTGTCCTGCCAGAAGCTGAAGGTGCCGACGTCGCCGATCGTGCCGACACGGCGGCCGTCGACCTCGGCGCCGTGGCCTTGGGCGGTGTCCTCGACGAGCTTGATCCCGTGCCGACGCGCCATCTCCGCCAACTGCCCGACCGGCGCCGGGTATCCGTTGAGGTGCACGGCGATGACGGCCTTGGTGCGCTCACTGATCTTGGCCTCGGCGTCGGCCGGGTCGATGCAGAAGGTGTCCGGGTCGATGTCCACGAAGACGGGGGTGGCGCCGAGGTAGGCGATGGGAGAGGCGGATCCCACGAAGGTGTAGGCCGGCACCAGGACCTCGTCGCCCGGGCCGATGCCCAGCGCCGCGAGCGCGAGGTGGATGGCGCTGGTGCCGTTGTTCACGGCGATCGCGTGCGGCGCCGAATGCCACTGCGCGTAAGCCTCTTCGAACGTGGCGACGTGACGGCCGGAGTTCTGTGAGAGCTCGTTGGTCAGCAGGACGGCGGCGGCGGCGTCCACCTCCTGCGGGCCGAGCTGGGGCCAGGACGGGAAGTTCTTCGTTCGTACGGCGGACACGTCTCTCCCAGCGGGTTCGAAGGTGAGGAGGGAACGGTTCACAACCGGCTCCGTCCCGGCCGCTGAGCTTAGGCACGGGCACTGGTGGAGGAATGAACGCCGTCTGTCGGCGGCGTTCAGAGCGCGGTCAGAGCTTGATCACTGGACTTCCCTAACGTTCTCGCCAGACATCCGAGAGATTGGCGGCTTCGTGGAGCAGGGACTTGCGCCGGTGCCGGAGGGCCCGAAGCGGCCTTTCCGGGACCAGTGGGAAGCGGCGGTCGCCGAGGCCTACGCGGACGAGCTCGACGTCGCCGACGTCTCGATCGACACCGCGTTCAGCACATCCGGCGACGACGAGGCGGCCGACCGCATCGTGGACCGGCTGTTCGAGACGACCCGCGCCCGGCTGCCCCGGGCCGAACTCACCGCCCGCGACACCGTCGAACGGGTCGCCGCGTACCTGCGCGAGCGCGCGCCGTCCGACCGCTGCCTCCAACTGCCGGCCGACTTCGATCCGCACGCTCCCTCGCTGTTCTACTTCCACTCCGCTTCCGGCACGGCGATGGCCATCAGGACCCTGCGCTCGGTGCTGCCGGTCCAGTCGGTCGGCGTGCGCGCCGCCGGGCTGGAGGGCGAGCGCGAGGTGCCCCGCAGCATCGAGGAGTTCGCCTCGATCTACCTGGAGGAGTTGCTGCGGCTGCCGGCGGAGCAGCCGTATCTGCTGTGCGGCTTCTCGACCGGTGGCGCGATCGCCTTCGAGGTCGCCTGCCGGCTGCTGGCGGAGGGTCGGCGCGTCGCGATGCTCGCCCTCATCGACAGCCAGCCGCCGGACCCGTCGCTCGCCGCGGGGGTGTCCTCGGAGGAGGTGTTGATCGGCGGCAGACTGCAGGAGCTGCTCCGCCGGATCGGCGTCGACGTGCCCTACACCATCACGGTCGGGGACGCGGGCGTCGTCAGCAGCCTGAAGGAGGCCCGCGTGCTCGCGGAGACGGTCGGACCGGAGGTCCTGCGGCGCCAACTGGAGGTCTTCGCCCGCGCCCTGCGCGCCGACCGGTTCTACCACCCCGGCTACTACGCCGGCGACCTGCACTACTTCAACGCCCACATCACCGACGACCTGGTCGGCAACTGGGAGCCCCACGCCCGGCGCGTCATCCGCCACCGCGTCGAGGCCGACCACCACGAGTACTCGATCTTCCCCGACCCGGGATTCCGCACCGAGTTCGTGAACGCGGTCCGCGACGCCTTGTCCGAAAGGCCGTGACAGGCATGATCGAGAGCACTCCGTCCGCACCGCCCGCGCAGCGGCGTCCGAGCAGCCACGTCGAGTGGACCGAGGCCCGCCTCGAGAACCACGAGCTGAACCTCCGTGAGTTCGAGCAGCGGGCGACGCGTCTGCACAGCCTGCCCCGGGTGCTGTTCGTGGAGCTGACCGAGAACTGCAACCTCTCCTGCCCGATGTGCCGCTCGGCCGGCAAGTTCGACCGCTCCCGCAACATGAGCCAGGAGCTGTTCGACCGGATCGCGCGCGAACTGTTCCCCACCGCCGAGATCGTGGACCTGCGCGGCTGGGGCGAGAGCACGATCCTGAAGAACTTCCCCCGGTTCGTCGACCAGACCCTCGACTACGGCTGCCGGGTCCGCATGGTGACCAACCTGACGGCGTTCCACGAGGCGACGTGGCGCAAGCTCGTGCGTTCCGGCGCCCTGATCTCGGTGTCCTTCGACGCCGGCGAGCGCGAGACGTTCGGCAAGGTCCGCCGCGGCGCCGACATGAACGTGGTGCTGCGCAACCTGGAGGTGCTGGTCGACGAGGCACACGCCAGCGGAGTGGGCACCGGCAACATCCACCTCAACGTGACCGTGCAGCCCGCGGCACTCGACGAGCTGACCACCATCGCCAAGCACGCCGCACGGCTCGGCGTCGGCATGCACCTCAGCCCGATCACCCTCCCGGACGGGCATCCGGACCAACTGCTGTACCACCGTCCCGAGGTGCTCCGCGCGCTCGCCGAACTGGCGGAGGTGGCCGAGTCGACCGAGGTGGACGTTCAGCTCAACACGGCGCTGGACGAGCTGTGGGCCGACGACGACACGGCGAACAAGACCTGCACGCATCCGTGGATGTACCTGTACGTCAACTACCGCGGCGGCGTGGGCTTCTGCGACCACCTGATCGGCTCGCCCGCGGAGCACCATCTGGTCGGCGATCTGAACACCGCCGGCCTGCGGGAGATCTGGAACAACGAGCAGTACCTGTCGTTGCGCGCCCAGCACGGCGCCGGCCGCGAGCACATCGACCCGAAGTTCGAGGACTGCCGCTGGTGCTACCGCAACCGCTACCTGGACTTCGACCACGAGTCGTACCAACCGTACGAGAAGCACCGGACGCGGCTGACCCGCTCCCTGTGCGCGTCCTTCGTACCCGGTCCGGCGATCGCGCCGCCGGGGAGCCGACTGCTGCCGTTGTCCGTCCGCCCGGCGCCCGCTGCCGAGGGGGAGCAGTGACGGCGCCGCGACAGCCCGCGCGGCCGGAGACGGACGAGCGCTCCCACCTGCTCCCGCTGGCCGGCTCCGACTGGGCCGTGTGGCGTGACATCGTGCTGCGCGGCGCCGGCTTCCCGGCGACCGAGGCGCGCCGGCTCTCGGCGCCCGGCCTGGCGCAGGCCGCCGGTCTTCCGGACCAGGAGTTCGACGGGCTGTGGAAGGCGGAGCTCGAACGGCTGGCGGACTCGCTGCGCGAGGTGGCGGCCGACCCGCGGTTCCGCGAGGCCGTCGCCTGGCAGAACCCCGCCGCGGTGCGCAGCGCCGTGGACAAGGTCGGCCGGCCGGCCGAACCGGGCCGCACCACGGAGCTCAAGCATCTGCAACTCGTCGCCAACTACCTGCAGCGGTACACCGTCAAGAACGACACCATCGGCTTCTTCGGCCCGGCCGCCTGGGGTCGGCTGACCGAGTCCGACCGGCCGATGGACTGCGCCGGCGGGCCCGGCCTGCTCGCCGACCGCACGGTCTACTTCGAGAACTGGGCGATCGACACGCTCGCCCGGCGACTGTCCGACCAGCCCGGCATGCGCCGATGGCTGCGGCCGGTGCTCTCCGGCGGGGTCTTCGTGGACGACGACCGGCTCCTGCGTCCTTACCGGGAACCCGTCGAGCTGCCGCCCGGCGTCCTGTCCCTGCTCCGGATGTGCGACGGATCGCGGACCCTCGCCGAGCTGGCGGCGCGGCGGGACACCTCGACGGTCGACTCGATCGTCGAGGAGCTGCGGCCGTGGCTGGACGACGGCGTGGTGCGGATGGACCTGAGCGGTCCGATCGAGGCGCATCCCGAACGGACGCTGCGGGAACGGCTCGCCCTGGTCGGCGACCGGGAGCCGCGCGAGCGCGCGCTCGCCGCGCTCGACGAGCTGGAGCGCGGCCGGGACGCGGTCGCCGCGGCGGCCGGCCGGCCGGACCAGCTGATGGCCGCCACCGCGGCGCTGGACGAGGCGTTCCTGCGGATCACCGGCAGCGACGCCGTACGCAGGCACGGCGAGATGTACGCCGGGCGGACCCTGGTCTACGAGGACACCAGGCGCGACGTGGATCTGGAGATCGGACGACCAGTGCAGGAGGCGATCGGCGGGCCGCTCGGCCTGGTGGCCGACAGCGCCCGGTGGTTCGCCGACCGCGCCGGCCGCAACTACCTGGACCTGTTCGGTTCCCTGCTCGACCGGCACAGCCGCGCCAGCGGCCGCGACCGCCTTCCGCTGTCCCAGCTGCTGGGGATGGCCACCCGGCAGCTGACGACCCGCGGCGGGCCGCCGGAGCCGGTGGCGGACGCGGTGTCCCGGCTGCAGGCCAAGTGGGCGCGGATCCTCCGGGTACCGGACGGCGCGCGGCGCCACGAACCGACCGTCGAGTCGATCCGGGACGCGGTCCGCCGGGAGTTCCCCGCGACCGCCCCGTTGTGGTCCGCGGCGCGGCACCACTCCCCCGACCTGATGATCGCCGCGGCCGGGCTGGACGCGGTGCGCCTCGGGCAGTTCACGGCGGTGATGGGCGAGCTGCATCTGGCCACGAACACGCTCGAGGCCCGCCCCTTCGTGGAGCGGCACGCGGACGTCGGCCGACTGCTCGAAGCCGCGGAGCGCGACCACGCCGGCCGCCGCTGGTACTCGGTGCCCAGCAAGGACTCACCACTGGTCAACTCCCGCAGCTACCCGGCCGCGCTGCTCTCGCCGCACTTCCGGTACTGGTGCCTGCACGACAGCGACACCGGCGCGCCCGGCCCGGTGTTCCCGTCCGCCGCGTTGGAGGTGTGCCGCGAGGACGGGCGCCTGGTGGTGGTCTCGAAGACCGGCGAGGGACCGTGGGACCTGCTGGAGGTGCTCGCCGAGCAGGTCTCCGCCGCGATCGTGGGCGCGTTCCGCCCGCTGGCGCCGGCCCGGCACCTGCCGCGGATCTCGATCGGCCGCCTGGTGGTCCAACGGGAGGCCTGGAGCTTCGAGCCGGCCGAGCTGGAGTGGGCGTTCGCCAAGACCGCGGCCCGGCGGTTCCGGGAGGCGCAGAGGTTCCGGGAGGCGCACGACATGCCGGTGCGGACCTTCTGCCGCGTGCACACCGAGCGCAAGCCGACCCTGACCGACTTCAGCAGCGTCCTGATGCTGGAGCAGACCGCGCGCGCGGTGCGCCGGGCCGCGGCGGACACCGCCGAACGCCGGAGCGTGACGATCTCGGAGATGCTGCCGGACCTCGGCCAGACCTGGCTGACCGACGCCGCCGGCGCCCCGTACACGGCCGAGCTCCGGATGGTGCTCGTCGACCCGCTCGGCACCGAGGGAGCCCGGCTGTGACCCCTGCGGCCATCGAGGCGTCCGGGCTCGGCCGGTCGTTCACCGTGGCGGAACGGGACGCCGGGCTGCGCTCGGCGGTCGGCGTCCTGGTCCGCCGGCGCAAGCAACAGGTGCACGCCCTGCAGGACGTGGGCATCCGGGTCGAGCCGGGAGAGATCGTCGGCATCCTCGGCGCGAACGGGGCAGGAAAGACCACCCTGCTCAAGCTGCTCTCCGGGCTGCTCCACCCCTCGACGGGATCGGTGCGCGTGCTCGGCCACGATCCGGCCCGGCGCGAGCCGGCCTACCTGCGCCGCATGGCGCTGGTCATGGGCAACCGGTACCAGTTGCAATGGGATCTGCCCGCCGTCGACTCCTTCGAGCTCAACCGGGCGATCTACCGGATCCCCCGCGAGCGTTTCCGGCAGACCAGGGACGAACTGGTCGAACTGCTGGACCTCGGCGACCTGGTGCGCAAGCCGGTACGCAACCTCTCGCTGGGCGAGCGGATGAAGATGGAGCTGGTCGGCTCGCTGCTGCACGGGCCGGAGATGCTGTTCCTGGACGAGCCGACCCTCGGCCTGGACGTCGCCATGCAGCGGCGGATCCGGACGTTCGTCGCCGACTACAACCGGACCCGGTCCGCGACCGTGCTGCTGACCAGCCACTACATGGCCGACATCGAAGCGCTCTGCCAACGGGTCGTGGTGGTCCACCGCGGCCGGGTGCTCTACGACGGAGACCTGTCGCAGCTCGGCGAGCGCTTCGCCGCGCACCGCGACATCGAGGTGACGCCGACCGGTCCCGACGTGGACCTGAGCGGGTTCGGCGAGTGCCGGCCCGCTTCCGCCGGGCGGTTGCGGGTCCGGGTCGAGGCGGCACGGGTGCCGGAGGTGACGACCCGGTTGCTGGCCGGGGGTGGGGTCACGGACCTCACCGTGACGCGGCCCGCGATCGAGGACGTCATCGAGCACATCTTCACCTCGGACGCGGTCGACCTGCGGGTCGACGGCGCCGACCCGGCGGGCCACGGCGCCCCGGCCACGGCGGCGGCCCCATGACGGCCGGGGCCGCGGCGGACCGCGTGCGGGCGCTGGCCGCCTTCTACGCGGCCGCCGGCCGGCAGTCGATGACCCAGCAGCTGACCTATCGCGCCAGCAGCCTGCTGCTGATGGCCGGCATGCTCACCGAGCCGGTGATCTACCTGGTCGTGTGGTCGGCGATCGCCCGCGCCCAGGGCGGATCCGTCGACGGGTACACGCCGGGCACCCTGGCGGCCTACTACATCACCTGGACCCTGGTGCGGAACATGAACGTCGGCTACGCGCCGGCCGGGTTCGAGCACCGGATCACCACCGGCCGGATGTCGGGCCGGATGCTGCTGCCGATCCATCCGATCCACTACGACCTGGCCGGCTTCGGCGGGGCCAAGATCGTCTGGATCGCCCAGTGGCTTCCCGTCGCCGCCGTGCTCGTCCTGCTGTTCCACCCGACGGCGCATCCGACCCCGGTCGGTGTGCTGGTCTTCCTGGTGTCGATCTGGGCGGCGTTCGTCATCCGCTCGCTGTTCCTCTGGCTGATCGGGCTGGTGACGTTCTGGACCACCAGGGCGAGCGCGCTGTTCGAGCTCTACCTCCTGCTCGAACTCCTGCTGTCCGGACGGCTGGTGCCGCTCGCACTGCTGCCGCAGTGGATGCGGAGCGCGGCCGGGTGGTTCCCGTTCGAGTGGATGTTCAGCTTCCCGATCAACGCGCTGATCGCACCCGGCCCGGCTCCGCGGCTCCTGGCGGGACTGGGCGTCCAGGCGCTGTGGATCGGCGTGGGAGCGCTGCTCGTGGCGGTGGTCTGGCGGCGCGCCGTGCGCCGGTACACCGGGGTGGGCGCGTGAACATCCGACTGGCCGCGCTGTACCTGCGCCTGCTGCTGCTCAACGAGATGCAGTACCGGGCGAACTTCCTGCTGCGCATCGCCACCTCCGTGCTGTCCCTGGGCACCTCGGTGATCACACTGGCTCTGGTCTTCCGCCAGGTCCAGCGACTGGACGGCTGGGACCTGTACCAGCTGGTGGTCCTGGCCGGCGTCTACACCACCCTCAGCGGCTTCACCCAGATGCTGGTGATGCCCAACGCGCTGTCCCTGTTGACGGACATCCAGGAGGGCGCCCTCGACGCGGTGCTGCTCAAGCCCGCCGGTGCCCTGCTGACCGTCAGCGTGCGCTCGTCGAAGGTGTGGCAGGGGCTGGACGTGGCGATCGGCCTGGCCACGACGGCGACCGGTGCGGTGCTCTCCGGCGGCGTGGGCCTGTCGGCGGTCCCGGTCTTCGCCGTCACGCTGCTGTGCGCGGCCGCGCTGATCTACAGCTTCCTGATGTCGATCGCCATCAGCGCGTTCTGGTTCGTGAAGCTGGACAACGTCGCCGAACTGTTCTCGGGCCTGTTCCAGGCGGCACGCTGGCCGGTCGGCCTCTACCCCGGGTGGATGCGGATCGGGCTCACGGTCCTGATCCCGATCGGCCTGGCCGTCACGGTGCCCGCCGAAGTCCTCACCTCCCGGGCGGCCGGGGCGGGCCCGGCCGCGTTGGCCGCATTCGCCGCCGCCGGCCTCGCCTTCACCCGGTTCCTGTGGCGGCGCGGTCTGCGGCGCTACTCGGGTGCCTCAGCCTGAAACCTCGTACGGAGACCCTGTGGACATCAGCCTCTTCTCTTTCGCCGACGACGCGTCGCGCACCGACCGGGGACGCTACGACCTGCTGCTCGACGGGGCCCGGCCGGCCGACGACGCGGGCCTGCGCGCGGTGTGGACACCGGAGCGGCCTGTTCGGGTCCCCGGACACCGCGCGCCGCACCCTCCGGTCCTTCGAGGACATGGGGGTCGACGAGGTGGCCTGCCTGATCGACTTCGGTGTCGAGCCCGAGGCCGTGATGAGCGGCCTCCACCGGATCGCCGACCTGGCCCGTGAGCACGCCTGACGTTCCCGCACGAGAAACGAGACGACCGATGACCCTGCACGAACTCGTCGCCGCGGCGGCCCGGCGCGCCCCGCAGGCACCGGCGGTGATCACCTCGCACCGCACGCTCAGTTACGCCGAACTGGACGGCCTGGCCGAGGCCGTGGCCGAACGGCTGCGCGGATCGGTGCGCCCCGAAGAACCGGTCGCCGTGGCCCTGGACAAGGGCTGGGAGCAGATCGTCGCGGTCCTGGGCGTCCTGAAGGCGGGGGCGGCCTACCTGCCGCTCTCCACCGACCTGCCCGAGGCCCGGCTCCGGCAGCTGGTCGAGCTCGGCCGCTGCTCCCATGTGCTCACGCAGGCCTCGCTGTCCACGTCCGCGGCCTGGCCCGCGGACGCGGCCGTCTCCACCCTGGAGGGCCTCGACCCCGCGCCGGCCGGACCGGTCGCGGGCACCCGGGACAGCCTGGCCTACGTGATGTTCACGTCGGGCTCGACCGGCACGCCCAAGGGCGTGATGGTGGAGCACGGCGGCGTCACGGACACCGTGCTGGAGATCAACCGGCGCTTCGGCGTCGGGCCTCGGGACCGCTCCCTCGCACTGACCTCGCTCAGCTTCGACCTGTCGGTCTACGAGATCTTCGGTCCCCTGGCCGCCGGCGGCGCGGTCGTCGTCCCCGACCCGGAGCGTGCGGGCGACCCGGCGCACTGGGCCGAGCTCATGGAGCGGCACGGGGTCAGCCTCTGGCACACGGTGCCGGCGCTGCTGGAGATGCTCGTGTCCTGGCTGGGCGAATCGGGCGTGCCGGCTCCCGGGCCGCTGCGCCTCGCGGTGCTCAGCGGCGACTGGATCCCGGTGGGCCTGCCGGACCGGGTGCGCGACCGGTACCCCGCGGCCCGCGTGGTGAGCATGGGCGGCGCGACCGAGACGTCGATCAACTCCCTCGTCTACGAGATCGGCGACGTCGACCCGGCCTGGACGAGCATCCCCTACGGCGACCCGCTGCCGGGCGAGGGCTTCCTCCTTCTCGACGACTCGCTCGCCCCGGTCCCGGCCGGGACCGCCGGCGAGCTCTGCATCACGGGCACCGGCCTCGCCCGGGGCTACTGGGACGACCCGCGACAGACCGAGGCCGCCTTCGTCCGGCACCCCGAGCTCGGCGTGCGCATGTACCGCACCGGAGACCGGGCCCGGGTCCGCCCCGACGGCACCCTGGAGTTCCTCGGGCGAAGCGACCTGCAGGTCAAGATCCACGGATTCCGGGTCGAGCTCGGCGAGATCGAGGCCTCGCTGCGCGGCGCCACGGACGTCGACCAGGCGGTCGCGCTCGCGCTCGGCCCGAAGACGGCGCGCGACCGCGTCGTCGCCTTCGTCACCCCCGGCCCGCACGCCGTGCCCGACGAGGCGGCGATCACCGCCGAGCTCGCCGCACGGCTGCCCGGCCATCTCGTCCCGCAGCGGATCCATGTGGTCGCGGCACTCCCGCTGACCGCGAACGGGAAGGTCGACCGGGCCGCGCTCGCCTCGACGGCCGCGACGCGGTCCGGCCCGGACGCCGAGCCGCCGCGGCCCGGTACCGAACAGCAGCTCGCGGACATCCTCACCGAACTGCTCGGCCGCCCCGTCGCCGACCGCTCGGCCGACTTCTTCGAGCTCGGCGGCAACTCGCTGCTGTCCGTCCAGTTCGTCACCCGGCTGCGTCGGCGGCTCGGGCTCGACGTCCCCCTGGGCCTGCCGCTCCGGCGGCGCACGATCGCCGGGATGGCCGAGGCGCTCGCCGGCCTGCCCGCCGTGCGCGATGCCGCGGAGCCGAGGCTGGTTCCGCGCGCCGGCACCGGGCCGGCCCCGGTCTCCTTCGGCCAGGAGCAGGTGATCTTCCTCGACCAGCTGGCCGGGGGCGACCGCGCCTACCACTTCCAATGCGTCATCCGCTTCCGCGGCGAACTCCGGCCGGACCTCGTCCAGCGGGCCCTGACCGAGGTCACCCGGCGGCACGAGATCCTGCGCACCACCTTCCACCTCACCGGGAGCGGCCCGGTCCAGGTGGTGCACGACCCGGCCGAGGTGCCGCTGCACGAGCTCGATCTGCGCGCGGTCGCGGACGCCGACCGCGAAGCGGCGCTGACCGCGGCGCTCTGCGCCGAGTTCGACCGCGACTTCGACATCGCCACCGGCCCGCTGGCCGTGTGGACGCTGATCCGGCTGGCGCAGGACGACTGGGCGCTGGTCGAGACCGAGCACCATCTGGTGCACGACGGCTGGTCGGTCTCGGTGTTCTGGCGGGAGATCGGCGAGCTCTACTCGGCGTGGGCGGACGGGCGCGAACCCGAACTGGCCGACCTGCCGGTCCAGTTCGCCGACTACGCCGCCTGGCAGCGGGAGCGCTACGCAGCCCGGCGTGAGCAGGTGCTTCCGTACTGGACGGATCGCCTGGCCGGCACGGGCACCTTCGACCTGGCCGTGAGCCGACCGCGCCCGCCCAAACAGACCTTCCGCGGCACGGCCATCCGGGTCGCGGTGCCCGACGACCTCTATGCCCGGCTGCGCGAGTGCGGGCGGGACGAGGGCGTGTCGCTGTTCGTCGTCATGTTCGCCGGGTTCGCCGTGCTGATGAACCGTTACAGCGGGGCCCGCGATCTGACCATCGGCTCCTGGCTGGCCAACCGCGACAGCCCGGAGACCGAGAACCTGCTCGGCATGCTGGTCAACATGGTCGGCATGCGGCTGCGGTTGGGCGAGGACCTGTCCTTCCAGGAGCTGCTCGGCCAGACCCGCGACGCCGTGCTGGAGGCGCTGGCGCACGGCGAGGCCCCCTTCGAGGACGTCGTGCGCGCGTTGGACCTGCCGCGCGACCCGAGCCGGAACGCACTGGTGCAGACCTGCTTCAGCTTCCACGACTCGCCGGTGCCCTCGTTCGACTGGCCGGGGGCGCGGGGCACCCTGGTCGAACACAACAACGGCAGTGCCAAGTTCGACCTCAATGTCGTCGTCATCCCCCGGGCCGAGCAGCTGCGCCGGGCGGGCGCCCCGGGCGAGCGGGAGAAGCTCGCCCTGATGTGGGAGTTCAACACCGACCTGATCGACCAGGACGCGGCGCAGCGCATGGTCGACCACTACCTGCGGCTGCTGAGCTCGGCGGTGGCCGACCCGAGCGGGGCGGTCGACGCCCTGGACATGCTCGTGCCCGAGGACCGCACGGCCATCGCCGCCTCCAGCGGGACGGCGCGGGACTTCCCGGCCGAGGACGACGTCGTCGCGCTCATCGCGCGCCAGGCCGCCGCGCGCCCCGACGCCCCGGCGGTCACGGCGGGCGGGCGGACCCTGACCTACGCCGAACTCCAGGCCCGGGCCGAGGGGTTGGCCGGCCGACTGGCCGCGCTCGGCATCGGCCCCGGCCACCGGGTCGGCCTGTGCGTCGACCGCTCCGTCTCCACCGTGGTCGGACTGGTGGGCGTGCTGCTGACCGGCGCCGCCTTCGTGCCGCTGGACCACCGGCACCCCGCGGCTCGGAACGAGTACGTGCTCGACGACGCCGACGTCAAGGTCATCGTGACCACTCCGGAGATCGGCGGCCAGTTCCCCGGCCGTCACAAGGAGTTCGTCAACGGCAAACCCGGACCGGCTCCCGAGTACGTCGCCGACCCCGGGAGCGAGGCGTACGTGCTCTACACCTCGGGCTCGACCGGCCGGCCCAAGGGCGTGCGAGTGCCACGGCGCGCGCTGGCCGGGCTCCTGGCCTCGATACGGGCCCGGATCGGCTTCACCGAGGCCGACACGCTGCTGGCCGTGACCACGCTGGCCTTCGACATCTCGCTGCTGGAACTGCTGCTCCCGTTCGTGTCCGGCGGCCAGGTGGTGATCGCCGACGAGAGGTCGACCTCGGACGGGGAAGCGCTGGTCGGCCTGCTGGCCCGGCACTCGGCGACGGTCATGCAGGCGACACCGCTGACCTGGCGCATGCTCGTGGCCGCGAAGTGGTGGCCGGCCAACCGGTTCACCGCGCTGTGCGGCGGGGAGGCGATGCCCGCAGACCTGGCGGCGGAGCTGGTCGAACGGGCCTCCGTCTGCTGGAACCTGTACGGCCCCACCGAGACCACCATCTGGTCGACTGCGTACCGGCTCGACGGCGGCGAGTCGCCGGTGCCGATCGGCACGCCGCTGGCCAACACCGTGGCCCGGGTCCTCGACGACCGGCTGCGGCCGGTGCCGCCGGGCCTGCCGGGCCAGCTCTACCTGGGCGGTACCGGAGTCGCCGACGGCTACACCGCCGCCGGACTCACCGAGGAGCGCTTCACCGCCCTGCCGGGCGAGGACGGCCGGTTCTACCGGACGGGCGACGTGGTGCGACTGCGGAGCGACGGCGGGCTCGAGTTCCTGCATCGCGCGGACCGGCAGCTGAAGCTGCGGGGCTACCGGATCGAGCCGACCGAGATCGAGCAGGTGCTGCTCGCCCACCCGGCCGTGGCGGATTGCGCCGTCGAGCCGAAGGGCGACCCGGCCAGGCTGATCGGCTACGTCGTCAAGGCCGACGCCGCCGTGACCTCCGCCGAACTGACCGAGCACCTCGCGGCCGCGCTGCCCGCCTACATGGTGCCGCAGGCACTCGTCGACCTGGATCGGCTGCCGCTGTCGCCGAGCGGCAAGCTGGACCGGGCGGCGCTGCCGGAGCCCGGCCCGTCGGCCGGGACCGCGGACGCAGCCGGCCGCGCCCCGCTGACCGGGCCCGAGCAGGAGCTGGCCGCGCTCTGGTCGGAGGTGCTCGGCGGTGTCGCCGTGGGGCCCGACGACGACTTCTTCGAGATCGGCGGGCACTCCCTGCTGGCACTGCGCCTGGTGTCCAGGGTCCGGGCGAAGCTGGGCGGCGCGATCAGCGTGGACACGGTGTTCGACTTCCCGACGGTGCGGTCGATGACGGCCGAGCTGGGCCGGACGGGCCGATGAGCACCCAGCAGGCGTTCGCCCCCACACCGGCCGCCGCGGCCTACGTGGGGGAAAGGTTCGGGCTGGCCGGCACCGCGCTCGGCGCGGAGCCGACGGCCCGCGGGCTGTGCGGCCGGATCTGGGAGCTGACGGCCGCCGGCACCCGGCACGCGCTCAAGGAGCTGTTCTGGGACGACGACCAGGACGAGCGGGAGATCCGCGGCCGGGTCCGGTTCGAGACGGCGGCGCGGGCCGCCGGGGTCGGGTGTCCGCAGAGCCTGCCCACCGTGGACGGCGACTACCTGTGCCGGCTTCCCCCTGAACTCGGGGACGTCTACGTCCGGCTCTACGGCTGGATCGACGGCAGGCCCCTGACTCCCGCGGACCGCGCCGCCGAGCAGGCCGCGGACTGGCTCGGCGACTGCCTGGCCCGGCTGCACCGGCTGGCTCTGCGGGACCAGGACGCCGGTGCGCCGGACAGCAGGTTCGAGCGCGTGCCGACCGCGGATCAGTGGCAGGAACTGCTCGACGCCCTGCGCGCACAGCGCGTCGGGTGGGCCGACCGGCTCGAACGGCTGATGCCCGCGGTCGGGGAGCTGTCCGAGCTCGTCGTCCCCTTGGACCGGGACGCCCTGATCATGTGCCACCTCGATCTCACGCCCGAGAACGTGATGCGTGAGCGCACCGGCGGGTTCGTGCTCGTCGACTGGGACAACGCCGGGCCGGGCTCGGCCGACCACGAGCTCGCGGCGGCCCTGATGGCCTGGCACGCACCCGACGGCCGGGCGCGGACGGACCGCGTCGCCGCCACGGCGGCCGCGTACGCACGGGCCGGCGGCCCCGGCCGTGTCAGGGACCTGTCGTGCTTCTCCGGGTACCTGGGCACGGTCCTCAACAACCTGTACACGCAGGCGTCGGTCGCGATCGCGGCGGACGCGCGCGAAGAACACCGTGAGCTCGCGCGGACCAAGGTCCGGCAGGTGATGGCGAACCTGCCCAGCCGGTCCGCACTCGAACAAGTCGGCCTGAGCGCCGAGACCCGATGAGAGGGACGCAGCGATGACGATGAAGTACGGGAAGATCGCCGGCGTGGACCGCGAGGTCTCGCGCATCACGCTGGGCACGTCCGGCATGCGGACGTACGAGAAGGCCGCACCCCTGCTGGAGCACTTCTTCGGGCAGGGCGGCAATCTCCTGGACACGGCCTTCGCCTACGGCGGCGGCGTGTGCGAGGAGGTCCTCGGCACGTGGCTGGCCCGCAACACGCCGGACGAGCCGCCGGTGATCATCGCCAAGGGGGCGCACCCGCCGAAGTGCGCGCCCGAGACGATCGCCGAAGAGCTCTCGATCTCTCTGGAGCGCCTGGGCGTCCCGCGGGTGGACATGTACCTGCTGCACCGCGACGACGAGCAGATCCCGGTCGGCGCATGGGTGGACGCGCTGGAGGCCGAGGTCCGCGCCGGCCGGATCGGCGCCTACGGCGGTTCCAACTGGCGACGGGCCCGCGTCGAGGAGGCCACCGCGTACGCGCGTTCCACGGGCGGGCAGGGCTTCGCCGCGGTGAGCAACCACTTCGCGCTGGCGAAGATGGCCGAGCCGCTGTACCCGGGGTGCATCGCCGCCGATGAGGACGACCTCGCCTGGTTCGCCCGGAACGACGTGGCGTTGATCCCCTGGTCCAGTCAGGCGCGCGGGTTCTTCTCCGGCGTCGACCTCGGCCTGCTCGACCCGAACATGGTGCGCTGCTGGGACACGCCGGCCAACCGCGGCCGCCGCGAGCGCGCCCAGCGGCTGGCCGCGCGGCTCGGCGTCGAGACGATCAACGTCGCCCTCGCCTACGTGCTGGCGCACCCGGCGGCCTTCCCCGTCATCGGGCCCCGCGACCCGGCCGAGGCCGCGATCGCGCTCGGTGCCCTGAACATCGAGCTCGACGCCGCCGCGCTCGCCGAGCTGAACGGCGACGGGCGGCTGGGCTGAGCCCGCCGGCCGGACAAGGAGGAATGCGATGACGAGTCGGGAAGTACTGCCGAGCCTGGTCGGCGACGTCTCGGACTTCTACGCGAAACACTGGCGCACCGCTCCGGCGGTGTTCAGGCCGCGGGAACGGGAGCAGGCGCCCGACTCGACGGGCCCGATCGGTTCGCTCAGCCCGATCAGCCTGCGGGAGGTCGACGACGCGATCGATTCGGGACTGCTGCGCGCGCCCTACCTGGAAATGGTGCGCAAGTCCACGCCGATCGACATGGGCGACTACACGAGGGCCCGCACCGTCAACAACGTGCTCGCCGAGGGCTTCGCGGACGCCGAGGGCATCAGACGCATGATGGACGACGGCGTGACCCTGCTGCTGCGCAATGTGGAGCACTGGCACATGGCCACCCGCGAGGCCGCCACACTGCTCGAACGGAGCCTCGGGCGCCGCGTCGAGGCGTTCCTGTTCGCGACCCCGCCCGGCGAGCAGGGCCTGCCCGTCCACCGCGACGACGCCGACGTGCTGCTGGTGCAGATCCAGGGCGGCAAGCGCTGGAAGGTCTACGCCGGACCGCGCAGCACCGCCTGGTCGCCGGGCCGGGCCGGCAACGTGGGCCCGGCGCTGCTGGCGGAGGTCGTGCGCGAGGGCGAGGTGCTCTACATCCCGCGCGGATTCGCCCACGAGGCGGTCGGGGAGCAGGACGAGCTGTCCGTGCACCTGTCGTTCACGATCCGGGAGGTCGGCCGCTCCGAGCTGCATGCGGCGTTGGAGCGCCTGTTGCTGGACGGGATGCCGCTCAACCACCGCCCCCGCACCGAGCAGGAGCTGCTGGACGACGCCGAGCACCTGCTGGACCGGTTCCGCGCCGGAGCCGGCCGCCTCACCGCCGCCGATGTCCTCGCCGAGGCACGCCGGGCGGAGGCCGTCGGCGGGGAACCCGCCCGATCCGCGCTGGCCACGCGCGCAGGGGAGACGCCGTCGTGACGCCGGCACGAACGCCGTGAAGCCCTGCGGATCCGGCGGCCGCCGGCCCCGACCGGCCGCGGGTCGTCCGGTCGACCGTTGGATCCGCACTCCGCTGGTGGAGACCTGCGGCGATCGCCTCGCGAGCCGGAACGCCCGGCTCGCGAGCTGCCGTTGCCGTTGCCGTTGCCGTTGCCGTTGCCGTCACGATCCGCCGGAATGGCCGACAAGTACCGGCATCCGTACGCCGGTTCCACTGCCGGAATTCCGCAGTCGCCGCACCGGCGGTGGCTCGATTCACCTGGGTGGGAAGTCGGGGTGGGAAGTCGTCGGCCGGCGCCGCGACCGGTTCCCGCGCCGAGGTGAACCGGATGAGTCATCCACTCCTGAACGTCGTCCAAGCTTCACTCCGAGGGGGGTTGTGCGCGCAATGAGTTCCCGTACACCTGTTGATCTGGTCGTGGTCGGCCTGGGCTACGTGGGCCTACCGCTGGTCCGTGGGGCCGCCCGGGCGGGCCTGCGGGTGGCGGGCTTGGACCTGAGCCGTCCGGTGGTGGACGGGCTCAACGCGGGGCGCTCCCACATCGATGACATTTCCGACGCCGAGGTGGCGGCGATGCTGGACCACGGGTTCAGGGCCACCACCGAGGCCTCGGTGATCGCCGGCGCGAAGGCGGTGGTGATCTGCGTGCCGACCCCGTTGACCGCGCACGGAGCTCCCGACCTGTCCGCGGTGAACAGCGCGGTCGCCGTGGTGGCCGATCACCTGCGAGCCGGAACGCTGGTGGTGCTGGAGTCGACGACCTACCCGGGCACGACCGATGACGTCGTCCGGCCGGCGCTGGAGGCCGGCGGACTGCGCGTCGGGATCGACTTCCACCTCGCCTTCTCCCCCGAGCGCATCGACCCGGGAAATCCCGACTTCGGACTTGAGAACACCCCCAAGGTGGTCGGCGGGTGCACTCCGGACTGCACGAAGGCCGCCCGCCGGCTCTACGAGCATTTCGTCGGGGAGGTGGTGGAGGCCAAGAGCCCGCGGGAAGCAGAGATGGCGAAACTCCTCGAGAACACCTACCGGCACGTCAACATCGCGTTGGTCAACGAGATGGCCATGTTCTGCCGGGAGATCGACGTCGACCTGTGGGACGCCATCCGCTGCGCCTCGACGAAGCCGTTCGGATTCGCCCCGTTCTATCCCGGGCCCGGCGTGGGCGGCCACTGCATTCCCATCGACCCGAACTACCTCTCCCACAAGGTCCGGTCGCTGGGTATTCCGTTCCGGTTCGTCGAGCTGGCGCAGGAGATCAACCAGCGGATGCCGGTGCACGTGGTCCAGCGGTCGGTCGATCTGCTCAACGGCCGGGGCAAGGCGATGAACGGCTCTCGGGTGCTGCTGCTGGGCGTCACCTACAAGCCCGACATCTCCGACCAGCGCGAGACGCCGGCCACCGCGCTCGTGCTCGAAATGCGACGACGCGGGGCGGACGTCCGGTACTACGATCCCAAGGTCGCGACCTGGGACGTGGCCGGAACACCGGTGGAGCGGGTGACGGACTACCTGGCCGACGCCGAGACGGCCGACCTCACGATCCTGCTCCAGCCCCACAGCGACATCGACGTCGTCAAGCTCGCCGACCGCGCGGATCTGCTCTTCGACACCCGGGGGAAGACCCTCGGGCACCCGCGAGCGGTGCAGCTGTGACGACGGCGATGAGCTTCGACGGCCCCTCCACGCCGGCCTCGGTTTCTCCCACGAGGACCGGAAGACCAACGTCACGCGGATCGGCCTGGTCGCCGAGATGCTCGCCGCCGAGGGCGTCACCGCACTGGTTCCGGGGCTCGCCCCTCACGCCGGCCGCCGGGACGCCGTCCGCGCCTACCACGTGACCGGCGGGGCCGAGTACCTGGAGGTCCAGATGACTCGGCCCCACCGGTCCGGCGAAGCCGCACCTGGCCGGCGCCGGGGCGGGCAGCCTTCGGGCCACGGCGCCGGCACAGCGCCGCGACCTACACCGTCGCGACCTACCAGCCCACGGACAGCTGCACGGCGAATCCGGTGTCGCCGTCCCGCCTCCACCGTCGGTGCGGGCCCGGTCCGCGCCGGGAGCCGGGCCCGGCGGTGCTACGCGGCGAGGGCGACGCGCTTGGGGGCCCGACGGCGGGAGGAGCTCTGGTTGTCTCGGCTCGCGGCAGCCCGGTTGTCACCGACGGTGGAGGCGGGACGGCCGCGCCGGCCGCGGTTCGCGGAGGGGCTGCGGCGCGGCCGTTCCACGACGGGATCGGCGATCACGGTGGGGATCCCGGTGGGCACCCGGGCACCGGTGATACGGGCCAGCTCCTCGTCGCCGGCGCTGACCCTGGTCGTGATGGGGGTGATGGCGGCGGTGGCCATCATGCGGGTCATCTCGCGGCGCTGGTTGGGCAGCACCAGCGTGACGACGGTGCCGGACTCGCCGGCCCGGGCGGTGCGGCCGCCCCGGTGGAGGTAGTCCTTGTGGTCGGCGGGCGGGTCCAGGTTGACGACGAGGTCGAGTCCGTCGATGTGGATGCCGCGGGCGGCGACGTTGGTCGCGATCAACGCGGTGACCTGGCCGGTACGGAACTGCTCCAGGGTGCGGGTGCGCTGGGGCTGGGACTTGCCGCCGTGCAGGGCCGCGGCCTTCACCCCGTTCGCGAGCAGGTCCTGCACCAGGCGGTCCGCGCCGTGCTTGGTGTCGGTGAACATGATCACCCCGCCGTCGCGGGACGCGATGTGGGCGATCGTGGCGTTCTTGTCGAAGTTCTGCACATGGAGCACGTGGTGCTCCATGGTGCTGACCGCTCCGGCGGACGGGTCCACCGAGTGGGTGACCGGGTCGTTGAGGAAGCGGCGCACCAGGCGGTCGACGTTACGGTCCAGGGTGGCGGAGAACAGCATCGTCTGGCAGCCCTCGGCCACCTGGTCAAGGAGCTCGGTGACCTGCGGCAGGAAGCCCATGTCGGCCATCTGGTCGGCCTCGTCGAGCACCGCGATGCCGACCCCGTCCAGCTGGCAGTCGCCGCGCTGGATCAGGTCCTTGAGCCGGCCGGGGGTGGCCACCACCACCTCCGCGCCCCGGTTCAGCATGTGTGCCTGGCGTCCGATCGACACCCCGCCGACCACGGTCGCCATCCGCAGGCGCACCGCGTGGGCGAAGGGGGTGAGGGCGTCGGTGACCTGCTGCGCGAGTTCGCGGGTGGGGACCAGCACCAGGGCCAGCGGGCGGCGCGGCTCGGCCCGCTGCCCGGCGGTGCGGGCCAGCACGGCGAGCCCGAACGCGATGGTCTTGCCGGAGCCGGTGCGGCCGCGTCCCAGGACGTCGCGGCCGGCCAGCGAGTTCGGCAGCGTCGCGGCCTGGATCGGGAACGGTGTCGTGACGCCCTGGCGGGTCAGGATGGAGAGCAGGGCCTTGGGCATGTCCAGCTCGTCGAAGGCCTCGACGGCCGGCAGCGCCGGGGTGGTGCTGACCGGCATCGCGAACTCGCCCTGCTGGGCGGAGCCCTGACGGGAGCCACGGCCGCCGGACGGGCGGTCGCCGTAGAAGGAGCCGCCGCCGGAGCGGGAGGACCCCGAGTGGCGGGAGGACGCCGAGGAGCGGGAGTTGGCGTTCTGGTACGACGAGCGACTGGAGCGCTTCATGGGAAACCTTCCGGTGCGGCACGTCGCGAGGCGGCTCCGCAGCGCGGGGCGCCGGCAGGAGGCTGCAACGGAACGGGCCTGAAGTATGGAGAGCGGAACGTGGACGGTAGAACCGTGCGGCACGTCACCTACGGTCGGCGCTCACCGCACAGAGCGGGAGCGAGGAACCTCAAAGCCGTGTCATGTCACGGCAGGGCGCCGATCCGGACGCGGCGCTGGGCGTCTCGCGTGGGGATGGGCGGCGGTGGCGGGGCCAGGGGGCCGGACACGGCCGGGGGATGCTCGGTGACGCAATGCCGAGGGGCCCGCACCAGGCATGTGTGCGTGGTGCGGGCCCCTCGCTGCTGGGCGGGTGCCGTGGCAGAAACTACAGCGGACGAATGTTCTCGGCCTGCGGGCCCTTCTGGCCCTGCGTGACGTCGAACTCGACCTTCTGGCCCTCGAGCAGCTCACGGAAGCCGTTGGCGTTGATGTTCGAGTAGTGGGCGAAGACGTCGGGGCCGCCACCCTCCTGCTCGATGAAGCCGAAGCCCTTTTCCGCGTTGAACCACTTCACAGTGCCATTAGCCATAAAAAAATCTCCTTCAAGGGACTGTCCGAAGCACGCACAGCGCGAGCCTCGAGTCACCGTATGGAGCACCCACCCGGAAAAGATCCGGGAAAGAAAAAATGCGCCTGCGATACATCAGCAGGCGCACACAAAGTTCATGGGAACCACTACTGCAACTAGGACCACAGTAGCAGGCCGCAGCCCGCGGCGGTGGGATATTTCCACCCCAGTTCTGCGGGGCCCACCCCTGGAGCTGCCGGACCAGAGCCGACGGGTCGGTCAACGCGCCTGGACAGCAAGCCTGTTGACCGAGTGGATCACTCCGCCCGGCCGGCCCGTGGTCCGATGACCGCAGCTGCGGTGCGTCCGCCCTCCCGGTGGCAGCCGCCAGGGGGACGGATCGCGCCTGCCGGCGCCGCCGAGGGGACGAACCGGACGAGCGCACGCGTCACTCAAGATCCCCCGGAAATCGATGGCGCCGAGAAAGCCCGGCCTCGCGCTTTCCGGCGCATACTGGAGCTGATGACTAAATACGCAGCAGTCCCCCGCCACCTGCCCACCAGCCCCTTCAAGGCCCGGGTGGAGGCCCCGCGCAAGCACTTCGCCGTCGGCGACCGGGTCACCCATGACACGTACGGCCTCGGCCGCACCATCGGCGTCGAAGGCGATTTCGCCGTGCTCGTCGACTTCGGGTCACGGCAGGAGCGCATCACTCAGCCGTACACCGCGCTGTTCAAGCTCTGAGCCCGGGCGCCACCCGTCCCGGTCGGCCGTCTCGTGCGGCGCGCCGGCAGGGCGCGCCGCCCGGGGCGGAGGTCTCGTCGTTCAGCGCGTGCCGTCCGGGCGGACCTCCGACCCGGCCGAGCACCGCTCTGGCATTCCCCGCCGCATGGCCGCCGGCGCCAGAAGGGCGGCTACGGCCGGAGGGGGGACTGCGGCGCGCGTCGTAGAGGTCGCGGGCCGGCAGTCCGGCTCTCCTCAGGTGCGGTCGCGGCGGAGTTCGGCGTTGATGCGCAGAGCCTCTTCGAGTTGGTCTTCGAGGATGATGATGCGGCACGCGGCGTCGAGGGCGGTGCCCTGGTCGATCAGCTCGCGAACGCGGGCGGCGATGCGCAGTTGGTAGCGGGAGTAGCGGCGGTGACCGCCGGCTGATCGCTGGGGGGTGATGAGTTTGGCCTCGTCGAGGCTACGCAGGAAGCCCGGCGTGGTGCCCAGGATCTCTGCGGCCCGGCCCATGGTGTAGGCGGGGTAGTCGTCGTCGTCGAACTTGGTCTCTGCGCTCATGTGGTCCGCCGTGTTGTGGTCGGTGGCGAGGGTGGCCTGTTCCACCAGCACCTTCTTTCTCGGGAAACGGGTCGAGGGCCCCGGCACTGTTGTGCGCCGGGGCCCAGGGATATGTGGATTCACTGCACCATCTACTGCACTACTGCTGTCGGCTGATGCGCCGACCTGCGGTGTCCGCACTGCCCGGGGGAGGGGCAGGATGCGGGGATCGCGTATGCGTGACCGAGGACCACCTCTTCCATGACGTTCCATGACGATGGCTACTGCGGTGACCGCCCAGCTGCTACTGCGTGCCGTGGCGGGCGATCCGACGGGGTGAACCCTTCCCTTCTCCTCTGGTGTGCATCGTGCGTACTGCGATACTGCGAACTGCCGGTACTGCGATCCTGCGCGTGCGCGACCGCCACCGCCCCGGACCCCAAGCACACCCGGGCCCGCGACGCCTGACAGGTCACCCGCCTTCCGCCAAGAGCCCCTTCTGCTGTCACCGGGGCCCCGCGTACTGACGACCTGCACGCCTCCTGCATCCCTGCTGGTACTGCGGTACTGCGGTACTGCCCAGGCAGTTCGTGTCTGCCTGTCCTGCGGTCCTGCTCTTCCAACACGAGGAACGTTACACAGACCGCTGGGCAATGTCTACTCTCGCCAGCACAGATTTCCATGTCCCGGCACGGGGCTTTATCGCGGTGTCCCAGGTCGGCCGGCGCTGGTGGGATCGCCGGCGCCGGAGCAGGCGGCGAGGGCGTCGCGCAGGGCGTAGAGGTCGGCGACGGTCGCCTGCTCGGCCAGGCGTGCGAGGAGCCGGCGCAGGACTCTTTCGTCGCCGTCGCGGACCGCCTCCACGATTCCGGCGAGCACGAAGGTGTCGGTGATCGGGGCGGACTGCTGCATCTCCACTCTCCTTCGCACCCCGGCGAGGGGCGGTGCGTGTGCCGTGTCTGCGCTCTGCGGCGCCCTGGTCGGGGCGGGAGACTACCGGCCGGGCCGGTGGCCTGGACCTGCGAGGGTGCCACTGCGGCGGTGTCGTTCAGCGGGTGGGTGCGAGCGTGGTGAGCGCGGCGGCCAGGATGTCGTGGACGGCGGGCGCGGCCGTACTGGAGGCGAGCAGGAAGCCGAAGACCACGGCGACGCAGGCCGTGAACCCGCTCGCCTGGCGCCGACGCACCAGAACGGCGAGGACCGCGCCGAAGAACACCACGGCCGACACGTTGAGGACCACGACCACCCCTCGGCGATCCGGCGGGCGACGGCCGAACCGCGCCCGGTATCTATTCCAGCCACCCCATATTTTTCCATGCCGCGATCACAGCTAGTGGAAATTGCCGTGACGCGTCGCGTCCGGCGCCGTCACGGGGTCGGGGCGTCCGTGCGGGCGGCTTGCGGCGGGCACTATCCTCGGTTCCATGTCGAACCCTGATGGGCTGCTCGTCGACATCGCCGCGATGGTGGAGTCCGAGCGCAGTAACCAGATGCCTTTGACCGTGGTCGTCCCGGGGGCGGTCATCACCGGCCGCCTGGCGCCGGAAAGCCTTTGGAACGAACGGGTGGCCGAAGTCCTCGGCGCCTCCGAGCACTTGAAGCCCTTCGCCGCGCTGTTCACGGCGCCCGCCACCGGCGACGGCGACGGCGTGGCGCCGCCTGCCGCGCGGCCGACGCACCTGCATCTGCACGTCGCCCGCATCCTGCAGGGCAGCTACGGCCTGCCCCACACGGGGGGCATGTACCGGATCGCCATCGCCGACGTGAGCAGCTGGACAGTGGGGGACCTCAGCTACTCCGACCAGTGACGCCCCGCCCGGGACGGGTGCGCCAGCGCTGCGGCACGGTCGCCGTGATCGTTCTCACCGTCGAGGGCCGCACCGCCGGGGTGTGGTTGTCGGAACGGTCCGGAGTGCCACGGTTGGTCGGCGTCGTTGCCGCGCCGTTCGATCAGGACGCGGGTCGCGTCGTCGCCGGTGATCCCGCCCCCTTGCCGCATCAGGGTGCGGGAGCGCGAGCGCGCCACCGCCCGCGCTCCTTCCTCGGCGTGCTCGATGCGGTTGTCCCGGGCGATGTGCTGCGCCCTGGCCGGACCGCTCCCCGCCGGGTGCGTGTTCCTCGATCAGGCCGTCGGTGAAGCGCGGCACCCGGTCGCCCGCCCGGAGGGCCGGCTCGCCGAGCCGGGGCCCGTCGCCGCCGAAGCCGACGGGCAGGGCGGTGGGGCCGTGCAGGTGCCGTAGGCACCGACGGCGACGGTCGCCTTGGTGGCCGCGGCCGGACCGTGGCCCGTCGCGTCGATCACGGCCAGGTGCCGCGGGCCGTGCATCGCCAGCGGCGGCAGGAGGGACCGCTGGATCTCCGCGGCCGCGCTCATCGGTCCGCGGCGCCGGGCCCGGACGAACTCGTCGGTGCACCTGTGCCTGGCGGTCGACGACCGCCGGCTTTCGCGCGCAGACTCACCACCTTGGTCGCCGCGGTACCGGCCCCTCGCGCCAGGCGTCCACCGGGATCCGGGCCTCGACCAGGGCCTCGGGATCCTGACGGGCAAGCGCGGTGCGCACGCCGTCGGTCGCCTCCGGTCCGGAACGTCTCCGGGGGGTTCGCACTGGTGCGAAGCGCCATCAGCTGTTGTAGCCTGTCATCCATTCGACGACAAAGGCACAGTCAGCGAAAGAGTGACGACGTGGATGTGCAGGACACCGGCGCGGCCGAGGTGGGTCCGGCCTCCTTCCTGGCCGCCGCCGCCGCGCTGGGCACGATGGAGGCCGCCGCCCGTACCGCCCGCCACGCCCCACCGGACCACTCCGGTCAGGACGACCCCGGGCAGGCCCTGGCCGCGCTGCTGATGCTGCGCCACCTGCGCCAGGAACTCGCGGGCTGGGAGACCGGCCTGATCGAGACCGCCCGCGACGCGGGAGCCACCTGGGCCGATCTCGCCGAACCGCTGGGCGTCCAGAGCCGCCAGGCCGCCGAGCGCCGCTACCTGCGCCTTCGTCCCAACGCCGATGCCGGCACCGGGGCGGGCAGCACCGGCGAGCAGCGTGTCCAGGCCGCGCGGGCTCAGCGCGCCGGCGACCGAGCGGTGACCACCTGGGCCCGCGACAACGCCGCCGACCTGCGCAGCCTCGCCGGTCAGATCGGTGCGCTGGGCGACCTGAGCCCCCAAGCGGCCCCCGCCATAGGACGCCTCCTCGACGCGCTCGGCCACCACGACCCCGCCCGCCTGCTCGCCCCGCTCGCCGAGACACGCCCCCTCCTGGGGACGGACCACCCGAAGCTCGCCGACCGCGTCGATCAGGTCACCTCCCGGACCGACCAGCTGCGCGCCGACAGTTCCCGGCACCTCCGCACACCCCCAGCCGGACCGTGACGGCCCCGGCGACGGCCCCTGCCCGGCTGTGGCCCACCCACCGCCGACCGTTCTGCCGCCGACCGCTCCGGCGCGCGGCCCCGGCCCGTCCCTCTCGGACCGCGACGCCTTGAGACTCCTCCTGTCCTGCTTCGGCACCGCCCGCCCCGGCCACGCCCGCCCCGAGCAGCCCTACCAGCCCCTCAGCCACATCTGACCACCACCGGGCCGTGCAGCACGCCGCCCGACCCCGATCGGCTCGACCCGGCCGGAACCCTTTCCACCACCTCGAAGGAGATGCCTCCCGTGCCCAGCCCGACCCAGACGCTGGAGTTCCAGGCGGAGACCCGCCAGCTGCTGCAGCTGGTGATCCACTCGATCTACTCGAACAAGGACATCTTCCTGCGCGAGCTGATCTCCAACGCCTCCGACGCCCTCGACAAGCTCCGCCTGGAATCCCTCACCGACACCGGCCTCGACGCCGACACCTCCGACCTCCACATCGTGCTGGAAGTCGACGCGCAGGCCCGGACCCTGACGGTGCGGGACAACGGCATCGGCATGACCCGCGAGGACGTCGTCGACCTGATCGGCACCATCGCCAAGTCCGGCACCGCCGGCCTGCTGGCCAAGATCAAGGAAGCCAAGGACGCGGAGGCGGCGCAGAGCCTGATCGGGCAGTTCGGCGTCGGGTTCTACTCCGCGTTCATGGTCGCCGACAAGGTCACCCTGCGCACCCGGCGGGCGGGCACCGAGCAGGGGACGGCGTGGGAGTCCGACGGCGAGGGCACCTACACCATCGCGGAGGCCGAAGGCCTGCCGGTGGGCACCTCGGTGACGCTGCACCTCAAGCCCGCGGACAGCGAGGACGGGCTGGGCGACTACCTGGCCGCGTGGAAGATCCGCCAGATCGTCAAGCAGTACTCCGACTTCATCCGCTGGCCCATCCGGATGGCCACCGAGGCCGCCGGCACCACCGGAGACACCGAGGCCGGCGTCGGGGAGGACAGCGAATCCGCCGCCGAGGACACCGCGCCGCGCGAGCTGGAGACCCTGAACTCGATGAAGGCGCTGTGGGCCCGCCCCCGCAGCGAGGTGAGCGAAGCCGAGTACCACGAGTTCTACCAGCAGATCAGCCACGACTGGCAGGCCCCGGCCGAGACCATCCACATGCGTGCCGAGGGCACCTTCGAGTACGAGGCGCTGCTGTTCGTCCCTGCCCACGCGCCGTTCGACCTGTTCTCCCGCGACTCCAAGCGGGGTGTGCAGCTGTACGTCAAGCGCGTGTTCATCATGGACGACTGCGACGCCCTGATGCCGAACTACCTGCGGTTCGTCAAGGGAGTCGTGGACGCCCACGACCTGTCGCTGAACGTCTCCCGCGAGATCCTGCAGCACGACCGCCAGATCACCGCGGTGCGCCGGCGCCTCGTCAAGAAGGTCCTCGGCGCGCTCAAGGGCGTGCAGAGCAACCGGGCGGAAACCTACGCCGAGCTGTGGGAGCAGTTCGGCCGGGTCCTCAAGGAGGGCCTGCTCGAGGACCGCGACAACACCGACGCACTGCTGGAACTGGTCAGCTCCGCCTCCACCCACGACCCGGAGAAGCCGACCACGCTGCGCGAGTACGTCGCGCGGATGAAGGACGGCCAGGACACCATCTACTACCTGACCGGCGAGACCCGGGCGATGGTGGAGAACTCCCCGCACATGGAGGCCTTCACCGCCAAGGGCTACGAGGTCCTGATCCTCACCGACCCCGTCGACGAGGTCTGGACCGACCAGGTGCCCGCCTTCGACGGCCACCGCTTCCAGTCCATCGCCAAGGGCCAGGTCGACCTGGACGAGGCCGACGGCGACGGCGACGACGAGGCGAAGGCCGAGAAGGCCCAGCGCGAACAGGACTTCGCCGCGCTGATCGCCTGGCTCCAGAACAACCTGTCCGACCACGTCAAGCAGGTCCGCCTCTCCACCCGCCTCACCACCTCCGCGGCCTGCCTGGTCGGCGACGCCCACGACCTGACCCCCACCCTGGAGAAGATGTACCGGGCGATGGGCCAGGAACTGCCCCCGGTCAAGCGCATCCTCGAACTCAACCCCACCCACCCGCTGATCACCGCCCTGCGCCGGGCGCACGAGACGAACGCCGACGACCCGGCGCTCACCGACACCGCCGAACTCGTCCACGGCAGCGCCCTGCTCGCCGAAGGCGGCGACCTGCCCGACCCGGCCCGCTTCACCCGGCTGCTGACCGACCGCCTCACCCTCGGCCTGTAGCTCCCCGCCGGGGTGCGGCCCGCCACGTGCCCCTCCGGCACCGCCGGCCGCACCCCGTACCGCTCGACCACCGCTCCCCGCGCGCTTCGCCGCACGAGGCCGGGTCGCTGGGCGGGCCGCGCCCCGGCCCAGCGGCCACGCCCCCGCGTCTCCCGCTCCGGTGCCTGGAAACGGAACCCGGCCACCGCCGACGGCCCCCGACCCGAGCAAGGACACCAGCGTGTACGAGTACACCGACCGCAAGAACCGCACCCTGACCGACCGCATCAACGAAGCCGCCCAGCGCCGCCCGGACCCCGGCACCGAGCAGGACAAGGCCGCAGCCACCGCACTGCTCGCCGACCTGCTCAACGCCGCCGCCCAGCACGGCATCACCCTCGACGTCTTCGACTGGGTCACCGACCTGCCCGGCACCTGCCACCGGGCCGTGGCCAGGCGCCGCGACCTCGCCGACCGCGTCCACGCCGCCGCCGAACGCCACCCGGACCACGGCACCGAGCACGACCAGGCCGCAGCCACCGCGCTGCTCGGCGACATCCTGCACGCCGCGGCGAAACACGGCATCACCCTCGACACCTTCGACTGGGTCACCGACCTGCCCAGCACCTGCTACCGCGCCGTCCTCAGGCGCCGCGACCTGGCCGACCGCGTCGACGAAGCGGCCCAACGCCGCACCGCCCCCGGCACCGAGGAACAGAAGGCCGCCGCGACCGCACTCCTGGCCGACATGCTCAACGCCGCGGCGAAGCACGGCATCTTCCTCGACACCTTCGACTGGGTCACCGACCTGCCCGGAAACTGCTACGCCGCCGTCGTCTCACCCCTGCACGCACGAGCCGCTCACTGGGCCACCGCCGGCTGAACCCGGCGGGCCGCGCCGTCCCGGTCCAGAAACCGCCCCGTCGGCCGGGCCCCAGGGAGAGAGTGCCCCGGTGCTGGGACGGCGCACCCGCCCGTTGGCGCTGCCGACGGCCCGGGTCGCCGTCGTCGGCCCGTCCTACCGGCTCGCCGACGGCACCGCCCGTCTGGTCAGCGCCCGTCTGGTCAGCGCCCGCGGCCGCGGGCTGCCCGCCGGCGCGGCGGCGTGACCGGGTTGCTCAGCGTTCCGCCAGGTCCGGGACGACCTCACGCAGCCGTTCGGCGCTGATCGCGCCCGCGCGCAGGAGGACGGGGGCCGTGCCGGTGATGTCCACGATCGAGGACGGCACGGCCGCCGGGGTCGGGCCCGCGTCGAGGTAGACGGCCACCGCCTCGCCGAGCATGCCCTGGGCGGCGTCGCAGTCCTGCGGCGACGGCTTGCCGGTCAGGTTGGCGCTGGAGACGGCCAGCGGCCCGGTGGCCATGAGCAGATCGAGGGCGACCGGGTGCGCCGGCATCCGGACCGCCACGGTGCCGTGCGTCTCCCCCAGGTCCCACCGGAGCGAGGGCTTGTGGCGGGCGACCAGCGTGAGTCCGCCCGGCCAGAACGCCTGCATGAGCTCCCGCGCCCGCTGCGGCAGGTCGTCGACCAGGGCGTCCAGATCGTCCGGCGAGCCGACCAGCACCGGCGAGGGCATGTTCCGGCCCCGCCCCTTGGCATCGAGCAACCGCGCGACGGCCTCGGGGCCGAAGGCATCGGCACCGAGGCCGTAGACGGTGTCGGTGGGCAGCACCACGATCTCGCCCCGGCGTACCGCCGAGACGGCCTCGCCCAGGCCCATGGCACGCTCGGCCGCCACCGAGCAGTCGAAACGACGTGACATCGCAGTTCTCCAACCGAGCGGGACATCCCGCTTCTCCTCGCGCGGGGAAGACCCGACGCGGCCGACCGCGGTCACATTACCCGCCGCCTTCCGCCTTCCGGAACGAGGGCCGCGTCCCCGCTGTGCTGCCGTCGGCCGGAGCCGGCCGGCCTCGGCCGGGCCGGGAACCTCCAGGTCCCAGCGTTGCGCGGCCCGCTGGCATGCTCCTGCGAGGTTGCGCCGGATGAGGTGGTGCCAGCGGGGCCGCCAGTGGGCCTCGGACCGGAGCCGCCCGATGCGCCGCGGCAGGAGCAGCCGGGTCCGGGGCGTCCGGGTGCTGTCGGTCACGCAACCGCTGACCCCTCTTTCCCCGTACCGGTCCCGTGACGGGGTGGCCGGCCGTCCGAGGACGCCGGTGGGGCGGGAAGCCGGGGAGGCTGTCCCGCCCCACCGGATCGGGGCCGGCGGCGCTGCGCCGCTCCTACCTGCGCGCGCCTCTCCCGCGGCTCAGGCGCACACCGCCGAACACCAGGGCGGCGATGAACAGCACGGCGCCGATGACGAGCAGCCACAGCAGGCCCTTCACCAGGGCGCCGACGAAGCCGAACACCACCGCGATCAGCAGGATGAACAGGAACAGTGCCATGCCGTTGTCCTCCTTCGGCGCGAACGTCAGTCGTTGCGCTTGAGGGCGCCCTTCACCCGGTCGGCGGCGCCGTGCACGGCGTCCTTGACGTCGTCGGCGGCCTGCCTGACCTTGGACTCCGCCTGGTCGGCCTGGCCCTCGCCCTTGAGTTCCTGGTCTCCGGTCAGGTCGCCGGTCTTCTCCTTCGCCTTGCCGGTCAGTTCCTGCGCCTTGTTCGACAGGTCACCCATCGGTTCCTCCAGTGGTCCGTCGGCGGTGCGGTGGCACCGCTCGTTCGTCACTCTTTGCCCGGTATGGGGGCTTTCATTCCTCCCTCGGTGCGGGCGACCGCCCACCCGGTGCGGGGTCAGGCGGCGGCAGGGGCGAGGTCGGCGCGGCCGAACAGGAGGGCATAGCCGCGCGGCAGGTAGTCGAGGAGTCGGGCGGTGAGGTCGTCGCCGACGAGGTCGGCGAGGGCGGTGAGGACGCAGGAGGCGTCCCAGCGGGCGGTGGCGAGGGTGGTGTTGAGGTTGCGCGCGACGGCTTCGACGAAGGCGGGGGCCGTGGCGGGGCGCCCGAGGGGGATGGGGGTGACGAGGGTGGCGCGAGCGTGTTCGGGCAGTGCGGCGGCGAGGGCGCAGCGTTCGTCGCCGGCCAGCTGGGAGCCGAGTATGCCCAGGACGGTGTCGAGGACGTGTTCGGCCTGCTCGTCGCTGGGGTAGCGGCCGAGGGTGCGCAGTCGCTGGATCAGGCGGCGGTGGCGGGTCATGGCGGGTGGCCTTCCTGGTGGGCTGCCGCGCAGGTGCGGCGGTCAGGGGTGTCGGCCGGAGGCAGCGGGGCGGCCGAAGAGGGTGTCGTAGCCGGGCGGGAGCTGGAGCAGGATCTGCTCCATGAGGTCGTCGCCGGCGGCGTCGGCGACGGTGGACAGGACGGCACCGATGTCCCACAGGGCGGTGGCCTCGGTGGCGCCCTCGATCCAGGCGGCGGTGGCGCGCACGAACCGTTCGGGGCTGAGCGGTGCGGCGGCCTGGAGCGGGCTGAGCAGGATCAGGGCGAGGTGTTCGGGCAGGTGGGCGGCGAGGTCGACGCGGACCTGCCCGATGAGGTGGGCGCCGAGCAGGGCGAGCACGACGCGGGCCGCACCCTCCGCTTCCTCGGGCGTGCTGTACTCGCCGCGTTCGCGGACGGTGTCAAGGAATGCTTCCCAGCGGATCGTCACCGTTGTTCACCTTCCTCCCGGGTGAGGGGTGGACGGGGCCCTCCCGGCGGCCGGACCGGGGACGGGGGTCAGGCGACGGGTGAGGCCGGTGAGCTTGAGGAGGCGGGCCACGGGGCGGCTGATGCCGTACAGGACGAGACGGCGTCCGCTGTGGTCGGCCTGGTCGCGAGCCTGGATGAGGGCGCCGAGGCCCACGCAGTCCATGAAGGTGACCTGCGACAGGTCGAGCGCCACCACGAGGTGTTCGTCGAGCGCGCGTTCCAGTTCGCGGCGGAGGCGCGGGGCGGTGTCGAGGTCGATCTCACCGCGCGCCCGGACCGTGAACGGGCTCAGCAGGGTGGTCATCGCAGGGCTCGCAGTCCCTCCCGCCCGCCGCGGCGGGCGGGAGAGCGGAAGGGGTGGGAGTGTCCCGCGCCGCCCCTCGGGGGGATCAGGGGCGGCACGGGACGGTCTGGGCGTGGCCGGTCAGGCCCGGATCTGCTTGCGGTCGCCGCTGTGGCTGATCGCGATCTTGCGGGGCTTGGCCTTCTCGGCGACCGGGATCTTCAAGGTCAGCACGCCGGCGTCGTAGTCGGCGGTGATCCCTTCCGGGTCGAGGGTGTCGGAGAGCATGACCTGCCGGGAGAACACGCCGAGCGGGCGCTCGGAGAGCTCCCACTTCACGCCCTCGCCCTCGCCCTCGCGGCGGGGGCGGCGCTCGGCCTTGACGGTCAGCATGTTCCGTTCGACGTCGATGTCGATCGCCTGCGGGTCCACCCCGGGCAGGTCGAAGCAGATCACGTACTCGTCACCGGCGCGGTAGGCGTCCAGCGGCATCGGGGTCGGACGCGACCAGGTGCCGGTCGTGTTCAGGAACTGCTGGGTCAGCCGGTCCAGCTCGCGGAACGGGTCAGTGCGCATCAGCATTGCGAAACACCTCCACTGATCGATGGGTGCCAGTGCGCTTCACCTGTCACCGTTGTAGCACGTCGTCCATTCAACGACAAGCGGAGTGTGTCATCGGTAGAATGACGTCATGACTACGAAGCCCCCGAAGCCCGAACCCGGCCCCGGGCCGGTCTCCTTCCTTGCCGCCGCCGCGGCACTCGCCTCCATCGACGACGCCGTCCGCACCGCCCGCGCACCCCACGCCGCCACCCAGGACACCGTGGAGGACGGTGCCGAACAGGCACTGGCCGCCCTGGTCCTGCTGCGCGAGCTGCGCACCCAGCTCGCAGGCTGGGAGGCCCCGCTGGTCGAGGCCGCCCGCGCCGGCGGCGCCACCTGGACCGATCTCGCCCGCCCCATGGGCGTCGCCAGCCGTCAGGCCGCCGAGAACCGCTACCTGCGCCTGCGCCCCGCCGGCACCACCGCACCCGGGGAGACCGGAGCCGAGCGCGTCAAGGCCGTACGCGACCGCCGGGCCGCCGACCGCGCCGTCAGCGCCTGGGCCCGCGACCACGGCGCCGCCCTGCGTGTCCTGGCCGCCCAGATCACCGCCGCCTCCGGCCACGTCCCGGCCGCCGGGCCCGCGCTGACCGCACTCACCACCGCCCTCGGCGCCGCCGACCCCGCCGACCTGATAGCCCCCCTGGCCGAGATCCGGCCCCACCTCGCCACCGCCCACCCCGATCTCGCCGACCGACTCGACGACCTCACCCGCCAGACCGACCGACTCCGCGATGACAGCGACCAACGACGCGCCTGACCCCCACACCACCGGCCCCGACCGGTGGCAGCCCATCCTCCGGAAACTGGCAGACCTCGAAACCCGGGTCCGCACCCTGGGCAGCGAGACCACCGCCGCCCTGGACACGCACCTGGCCCGACTCGATGCCCTGCGCCACCAACTGGCCCACCCCGGCCGGCCTCACGGCGGGGCAGCCCAGGAACCCGGCCGCAGCCGCGCGGCATCACCGGCGCCCCGCCGAGCGGCCCGTCACCCGTCGACGTGATCAACAACCTTCCCAGCACGGCGGGACAGCCGGCGGCACCCACCACCCGCTCAGGACGGACCGGCACCGGATCGCGTACCGGTCCGACGGCCGGCCGGTGCGTCCGCCGTGTCGGGCCCGGGAACCACGGCGTACCGGTTCGGGTCCGTGCGGGCGGAGTCCTCGCGCAGGACCGAGAGGTTCGGCATGGTGTCTTCCGGGACGGTGGGCCGGGCCAGGCCGCGGGGAACGGGACACACGGCCTGGCCCGGGGCAGGTGGGGATCACACGGGGACGGAGGTGGTCCCGGAGGGTTCCGCGCCGCGGGAGAGGGAGCGGTTCACGCGGCTCGACCGGCTCGCGACGGCTGATCAGTGCGCACGGGCGGCGGCGCGCCGGGCGCGGCGCCGGCTGCCGTTGACCATGTCGGTGAAGCGGTCGACAGCCCACGCCGTGCGCAGGCCGAACGGACCCAGCATCACGAAGGGTGGGAATTTCGGTTCCTTCGCCCAGATGCCGTCCAGGTCCTCGTGTCGCGATCCGTCCACGATCAGGTCGGCGATGAGTGACCCGACGTACGGCGCCTGGGCCAGTCCGTGTCCGTTGCACGCGATCGAGTAGTAGACGTCGTCCTCGATCCGGCCTGCGATCGACAGGAAGGACGAGGTCATCGCGATCCAGCCTCCCCACGCGCGTGCCACGGCGACGTCCGCGAGGCCGGGGAAGCGACTGGCGAACGCGCCGGCGAGCTCTTCGACCATGGCCCGGTCCGGGGCCTTTGCCGGGAGCGGGTACCGCTCACCCCGTTCGACGCGGCGGACGCCGAACACGATGGTGTTGCGCGGGGTGAGGCGGTAGTGCTCCATGATCTGGTGCTGGGTGATCACCCCTGATCGACTGCTCCAGCCCAGCGCGGCGATGCGTTCCGGGGCGATCGGCTCCGTCTCCATCTCGATGAGCCACATCGGCACCGAGAGGCGCTCGGGGGTGATGGCCCACTCGCCCGAGTACGCGTTCGTCGCGAGCACGACCGTGTTCGCTCGCACGCTGCCGCGAGGCGTCGAGATCACCACCTTGCCGCGGTCCCGCCTGACGTCGGTGACCCTGGTCCGTTCGAACACCTGCGCCGATGACGCGAGCACGGCGCCACGCACCCCGCGGCTCAGCTTGCCGGGATTCAGTGCTCCGCCCACGGCTTCCCGCATACCGCCCACGAAGGTGCGGGGGATGCCGAGTTCCTCGCTGGTACCGACCGTTCCCCGCCCTCCGGCGCGCCGGAGGATCGCGGCGATGGTCCGCGTCCGCAGCATCTGTCCTCGTCCCACCGCGGCGAAGGCGAGGCCGTTGGGCTCGTAGTCGCAGTCGATGTGGTGGGTCCTGATGAGGTCCTCCGTGAAGCGCGCCGAGTTCTCGGCCAGCTGCACCAGGCCGGGCACCTTCCTGGGGTAGAAGAGGCTCAGCAGTCGCAGGTCGCCGCCCGGGACGGAGGCGACCTGGCCCCCGTTGCGGGAGCTGGCGCCGTAGCCGCAGAACTCGGCTTCCAGCAGCACCACCTCCCGACCGCGCTCGGCGAGCCGCAGGGCCGTCGCCATGCCGCCCATGCCGCCGCCGATGACGGCGACGTCGCACGTGAGGTCGCCGTCGAGGCTCGGGAGGACGTCCGTGGGCGGGTCGATCCAGCCGGTGAAGGTGCTGTACTCGATGGTGTCGATGTTCATGACGGTGCGATCGCTTTCTGAGTCGGCCGCGGGCCCGGTGCCGCCATGACGTCGTGCAGGGCGCGGTGGGCGGAGAAGTGGCAGCCTGATGAGCTGCTCCAGGTGGTTCTCCTCGACCGTCTCCCGGAGGTAGTCCCGGATCAGCGGTGCGTCGGCGATCGCGGCTTCGTGGCGCCACGGCTTGAACGCGTAGCCGAAGGTGTGGAGGTCCGAGTCCGAGCGGATGCCCGGATAGCGGAAGAGGTCCCAGGTGCCGCCGATGGTGTCGCGGCCCTCGAGCACGAGCAGGGACTTGCCGGGCAGTTCCCGGCTGAAATAGCTGGCCGCACCGATACCGGAGATGCCCGCTCCGATGATGACCACGTCGAACTCCTCGACGGCGTCACGCACCTCAGTTGTCATGGCGTTTCCTCGCTGTTCCCGGGGTGGTGACCTCACTGTCGCCAGCCACGGCCACCGGTGAGAACGACAGCGCGCACCTGCTTCGCACCGGGCCCGGTGCACGATGCACCAGCCGGCCCGGCGGCGCCGCCCCGAGCCGCCGTCGACAGCCGAACACCCCGCCGGCCGACGTGCCCCCGGCGCTTCGAGAAGCCGGGCGCCCGGGGACGTCTCCGAAGCGGCCCGCCTCGCCGCAGGCCTTGTCGCAGGCCCTTGTCGTGACATCACGGGCGTGATAGAGCTTTGCGGCGATTACCGGTACTCATCACCCACCGCGGTCACCACGGGTCCGGAGCCCGGAGGAGTGCCTGTGGCGTCGGAGGGGCAGAACGCGGATCTCGCCGCCCCACGGCGGCGGAGGACGCGCCGGTCCGGCTCAGGTGGCCGCACCGACCCAGTTACTCGTCGTCCGACCCCGGCGAGCCGGCACCGCCCGGCCGGCCGGCTGAAAGGTGGTCACGTGGCCGGTCTCTCCACGACAGGGCGCTGCGAAGCCCCGGCGCGTGCGGCAGGCGCGGCCGACCTGCGGCACCGCGGGCTCGGTGGGCCGCAGACCGTCCGCGCGGTCGTCGCCGCGGTGGCGCCGTTCGGGATGGCCCCTCTCGCTGCCGTCGGCGGGTTGACGACGGGCGCCTTCGCTGCGGGCCGTGCCGCCGGCTCGCGCCTCCCCTGCCGGTGACGCCGCGCATGTCGGGAGCACCGGCTCCTCGAGGCCAGGAGCAGACTTCGGATATGGACGAGCTGTGGCCCCCGCCCTCCCTTGAGGTCGCCGACGCGATCAGGTCGTTGTGCCAGCGCCTGTTGACGGAAACGGACACCTTGCTCGACGCCGTCGCAAGGCCTTCTCTCGTGGCCCAGAACGATCCCGCCCTCCTCGCGGACGCCTCCCTGGTCGAGGAGGATCGCGAGCTCAACCGCTCCGATCTCCTCCAATGGCTGACGGCGAACATCCAGCAGCCGGGACGGCGGGTGGAGCCCTACGTGGGCCCGAGGACCACGGCGTACATCAATGACCTCGTCTCCCGTGGCATCGCGCCCGACTTCGCCGGTGCCTGGCGCGTGGCCCTGGGGATCGGATGGCGGCGGTGGCTGGAGGAGTGCGCGGCGCACTGCGCCGACCGTGACCTCCTGGTCGGCGTCCTGGACGTGTCGGCGAAGTCGCTGGTGCAGTACGCCCTCGACTCGGTCCTGGCCCTGCGCGAAGCCGGCCTCGCCGCGGCGATGGGCAATGCGGACGCCGACGCGATCGCCCTGATCCAGCTGATCGCCGGCGGGGCGCCGATGGCGGAGGATCTCGCCGAAGGACGCCTGCACTACCGGATGGCGCGCTGGCACACCGGTCTCGTGCTGTGGATCGACGACCCCCGGCAGGTCGACGCTCTGGACGAGGCGGTCTCGGCCGTGCGTTCCGTCGCTTCGGGTCGAAGCGCCCTGGTGGCGCGTGCCAGCGCCACGTCGCGTTGGATCTGGCTCTCGGGAGCAGGCATCCCGGACCTTCACCCAGTGGAGAAGGTCATGGCGACGGCTGACGAGGTTCGTGGGGCGGTGGGAAGGCCTGGGCATGGTCTCGAAGGGTTCCGGTCCAGTCACCAGGACGCTCTCGCGGCGCAGGCACTGGTCATCCGGCTTGGGTCCGATCGGCAGTTCCTCGCCTACGCCGACGTCGAGCTGATCGACGCGCTCACCAAGGATCGGGCCGGCGCCCGCCGGTTCGTCCTCAACACCCTCGGTCCGCTGGTCGAAGCCGACCCGGCACTACGGCAGGCACTCCTCACCTACGTGCAGTGCGGCTTCAACACCACCCGGGCGGCCGCCAACCTCTACGCGCACCGGAACACCGTCGAGCGGAGGGTCTCGCGCGCGAACGAGCTCTCGGCGGTCAAGGTGGAGGACAACCCGACCCACGTGGCGGCCGCGCTCCTCGTGCTGGACATCGCGCCCGACATCGCGACCGGTTCAAGCTGAACTCACGGCACCGGGGCCGACTTGGTGCTCCAGCTTCCTGAACCAGTGCAGGGCCGGGAGAGCGAGCAGGGTGGCGGTCAGCAGGGCCGTGAAGGCCATCGCGGGGCGGGTGACGAACAGTCCGACTGCCGTCGCCAGCAGTACCCCTCCGAGATTGCCCGCCATCCAGATGAGTCCAGCCGCCGTGCTCTCGGCTTCGGGCGCGTGTCGCTCGCTCAGGGACAGCACGATGGGAAGAGCGGGGAGCAGCACGAAGCCCGTCCCGGTGAGGGTGAGAAAGGCCGTGAGTGTGCTGGGGATCAGGGCGAGATGCAGGCAGGCCACAGCGGTGAAAGCGATCGCGACACCCATGACATCGATCTCGCGGCCGCGCCGATCTGCCCAGACCGGCACGACAGCACAGCCGATCACCCCGGCGATCATGGTCAGCGCGAGGATGAGGCCGGCGGTGGACTCAGGGACGCCTGCCGGCGCCAACAGCGGTTGCACGAACGTCGCGAGTGCGATGAACGTGCCCATGGGGATGGCGACGACCGCACACAGACGTCGTACGTATCGATTGCCGAACGCCGCGCGAAAGGCACGGAGGCCGCCGGTCGCGGCCGCGGACTCGCGGTTCGCATGCGGCGGGAAGCGAAGTGCCGCGATGAGACACAGCCCCGCGTCCATGGCGATCAGGGCTGTGATGAGGGTCAGGGTACGGATCTGGCTCTCACCAGGCAGGAACGCGCCGAGCAGGTAGCTCAGGACCATGCCGGCGAACGTGGCGGAGGACGCGACGGCGATCCCGGTGGCACGGTGCCGTTCCGCCAGGTAGCCCGCGGCAAGACCCGGTACGGCGTTCAGGATGAAGGGCTGTCCCACCGCGGCGACGACCTGGCCGACGAACGCCCAGGTGAAATCGTCCGCAACCAGTCTCAGAAACGCCCCTGACGCGGTGAGCACCGCGCCGATCACGAGGGCTGGACGCAGAAACCGGTCGAGCGCGATGCCGGCGGGGACGGCCAGCAGGACGTAGATCAGCGGGAAGACCTGGGAGAGCCAGCCGATCTCGCCGACGGAAACGCCGAAGTGCCGCGCGGCGTCCTGCGTCACGGGTGCGTAGTTCACGAAGAGCGCCTGGGTCGCGACTGCCAGGAGTCCGTAGCCCAGGAAGACCACCCACCGACTCTTCGGCTGCTCCACGCTCGGCGCAGCCGTGGTCGCGGCGACGCGTGCGACCCGTACGTTCTCGTTCGCGGTTCTGGATCTTGTGTGACGGCCATGCGACTCGCCGCGCCTCCGGGCGCTGAGTCGGATCATGACCGTGGCGACGACGCCTGCACCCAGGACGGCAGCTCCGCGCGCTCGTCGCTGTGCGGTCGACAACTCCGGCATCTCATTGTCCTTGTCGGTCGATCGTGGTGCTCCACTGTCGCGATCCGGATGACCCTTGGGTAGGGCACGGTGCACCCCGGTTGGCGCGGCGCTGTGCACTCGGCACTACCGGTGGTGGCCTCGGAGTCGCCGTTGTGGGACTTGCACCGCTGAGCGACGGACTTCGGGGCGGCGGCGGGGCCGGTTCCACGGTCGGTGCGGGCGCCGTGACGTTCGCCGTCACCGGTGCCGACACGTGCCCGGGCCCGGGCCCGGGCGGAAGGGTGCTCCGGCTGCCCGGATTTCGTCGCCCGCACCACACGGCGGGGAGCCGCGGTGCTAGCTTCGCCGTGGCCGGCAGAGGCAGGCGTCGGCAGCACCCGCACGGCGGCCGGCACAGCGACCGGGACGAGGGAGCAGCTTGACGCACCGAACCACCGACCGGCCCGTGATCGACCCGGCGGACCTCGCGGTACTCGAGGAAACCGTCGGACTCATCCGCTCGGCCCGGCTCGAAGACATCCTCGCTGAGCTGCCGCCGACCGTCGGGCCAAGGAAGCGCGCCGACTTGGCGCGTCACTGCACGCTCATCCACGCGGCTGCGCCGCTCTTCACCGCCGCGCCGGCCGAACTGCCGGAGGCGGCCGGCCTGCGGCTGACGGCGCCCGGCCCGCCGCCCCTGGACGGCTTCCTGCTCCGGGCCCGCCGCCGACCGGCCAACGGCGTTCCGGGGGCGGGCAGATGACCGTGACCACCGACGACTACCTCGTCGCCGCCTTCGGGGACCCCGCGCGCCGCCACACCCTCCCCGCCCTGTTCGACGCGGTGGTCGACCGCCTCCCCGACACGGTCGCGGTGCTCGACGCGGGCCGTGCGCGCACCTGGTCCCACTGGCGGGCCGAGTCGTACGCGTTGGCCGCCGCGCTGCAGGAGTCGGGCATCGGCACCGGGGACGTGGTGGCGGTCCAACTGCCCAACTGCTGGGAGTTCCTGGTCGCCCACCTGGCCGTGGCCGAACTCGGCGCGGTGCTGCTCCCGCTGCACCTGGCGCTCGGGGAGCGCGAGGCCGAGTCCCTGCTGACCCGGGCACGGGCCAGAGTCCTCATCCGCCCGGCCGGGCACCCGGCCCCGGGCGACGCCACCGACCGGATCTCGCCGGCCCGGCTCCCGGCCCTCGATCGCGTCCTGCTCGTCGGAGGGGAGCCGCATGCCGGGCACATCGGCCTCGATGAGCTGATGGACCGCCATATCGGTTCCCGGCCAAGGCCTGTGCTGGTGACGCCGGATCTGCCCTTCGTGCTGATGCCGTCCTCGGGCACCACCTCCGAGCGCCCGAAGCTCTGCCTGCACGCGCACGCGGGCCTGCTCGCCAACGCCGAGGCGGTCGCCGGGCAGAGCCTCGCCTCCCACGACGACGTGCTGATCAGCGCCAGCCCGTTCACCCACCTGTTCGGTCTGCTCTCCGTCCACCTCAGCCTGTTCACCGGCGGCAGGCAGGCCCTGCTGCGGCGCTGGGACGTGGCCGCCTTCGGGCGGCTGGCCCGCGACAGCGCGGCGAGCGTCCTGTTCGCCGTCCCCGCGCAGCTGCGTGACGTGCTCCGGTCCCCCGGGGAGCAGCGCGGCACCCTGCGGGAGGTCAGGACCGGTGGGGCCGCCGTTCCCGCCGAGTTGGTCGCCCGCATCCGCGGGGTGCTGGGCGCGACGACGGTCGTGCAGTGGGGCATGTCCGAGCTGGGCGCGGGTACCACGACCGGGCCGGACGACCCGGTCGAGGTGGCGGCCCACAGCATCGGGCGGCCGGTTCCCGGCGCTCAGGCACGGGTGGCCGGGCCCGACGGCACGCCGTACCCCGACGGGGAGACCGGCGAACTCCAGTACCGCAGCCCGTACTCGTTCCGTGGCTACCTCGACGATCCGCAGGCCACCCGGGCGGCCTTCACCCCGGACGGCTGGCTGCGCACCGGCGACCGGGCCCGGCGCAACCCCGACGGCACCTTCTCCTACCAGGGCCGCGATGCCGAACTCATCAACGTCGGCGGGCTGAAGTTCACCGCCTCGGAGGTCGAGACGGTGCTCAGCGGCCTGCCCCAGCCGCAGGCCCTCGCGGTGGCCGCACGCGCCGACGACAGGCTGGGCGAGTACCCCGTGCTGCTGGCAGCGCTACGGCAGGGGCACACGCTCGAACTGGCGCAGGTGCACGCCAGGCTCGCCGAGACCGGGGTGGCCCCCTACAAGTGGCCGCTGGAATTGCTGATCGTCGACCGGATCCCGGTGACGCCGACGGGCAAGGTGGCCCGGGCGCGGCTCGCCCCGCTGCTGGTGGGCCCGACGGACCCTGGCCCACCGGACGCCGACCCACCGGACGCCGACCCGGCACCGCTGCCGTCGCCCACGACGGCAGCGCTGGAGGCGGCGCTCTCCCAGGTCGAGGCCGAGATCGCCGCGGTCACCGGGCGCCCGGCGGAGGGCACCGCCGACCCCCGGACATCCTTCAGGGAGCTGGGCCTGGACTCCGCCGGAGCCGTACGACTCGCGGCGCGGCTCTCCGCCCTCACCGGACAGCGGCTACCGAGCACAGCCGCCTTCGACCACCCGTCGCCCTGGGAACTGGCCCGTTGGATAGCCGCCGGGCCGAACCGACGGGCAGCCCCCGAAGCGCCCCACCCCGGACCCCGGACCCGCCCCCGGCTCCCCGCGTCCGGTGACGATCCGGTCGTCATCACCGGCATCGGCTGCCGCTTCCCCGGGGGGATCGACACACCGGAGGGCCTGTGGCAGTTGCTCGCCGCAGGTCTGGAGACGGTCGGCGGCTTCCCCCAGGACCGCGGCTGGGACCTGGCCCGCCTCTACGACCCGGAGCCGGGCCGAGCCGGCCGCACCACCGCCCGCGGCGGAAGCTTTCTCACCGGGGACGGCGGAGCCGGGGCCTTCGACGCCGCGTTCTTCGCCCTCTCCCCGCGGGAGGCACTGGGCATGGACCCGCAGCAGCGCCTGCTGCTGGAGACGGGCTGGGAGGCCCTGGAGCGGGCCGGGACCGACCCGGCCGGGCTGCGCGGCAAGCCCGCCGGGGTCTACCTGGGCCTGATGCCCTCCGACTACGCACCGAGGCTGCACGAAGCCCCCGAGCTCTACGACGGACACCTGCTCACCGGCAACGCCCAGAGCGTGGCGTCCGGGCGGCTCGCCTACCTCCTGGGCCTGACCGGACCGGCCCTCACCGTGGACACCGCCTGCTCGTCCTCCCTGGTCGCCCTCCACCTCGCGGTCCAGGCCCTGCGCCGCGGCGAGGTGGACCTCGCCCTCGCCGGAGGGGCGACGGTGATGGCCACCCCGGCGTCCTTCGTCGACTTCGCCCGGCAGCGAGCACTGTCCCCGGACGGACGCTGCCGGGCCTTCGCCGCCGACGCCGACGGCGCGGGCTGGGGCGAGGGAGCCGCGGTGCTGGTGCTGGAGCGGCTCTCCGACGCCCGCGCGCACGGCCACCCGGTGCTCGCGGTGGTCTCCGGATCGGCGGTCAACCAGGACGGCGCCAGCAACGGACTGACCGCCCCCAGCGGGCCCGCCCAGCAGCAGGTCATCCGGCTGGCCCTGGCCGACGCCAACCTCACCGCCGACCAGATCGACGCCGTGGAGGCGCACGGCACCGGGACCCCGCTGGGGGACCGCGTCGAGGCGGGCGCGCTGCGGGCCGTCTTCGGCCCGGGCCGGCCGCGTGAACACCCGCTCCGGCTCGGGTCGGTGAAGTCGAACATCGGTCACACCCAGGCGGCGGCCGGGGTCGCCGGAGTGATCAAGGTGGTGCTCGCCCTGCGGCACGGCCTGCTGCCCCGCACCCTCCACGTGGACAGCGGCGCACCGGTGGCCGACCTCCCGCAGCCGCAGGACGACGCGGCGTACGAGGCCGTCCGACTGCTGCACCGTGCGCGGCCCTGGCCGGTCTCGGCCCGCCCACGCCGTGCCGGGGTCTCGGCTTTCGGCATCAGCGGGACCAATGCCCACGTCATCCTCACCGAGCCGCCGCCGGTGTCGCTCCAAGAGCCGGAGCAGGACCCCACCGGGCCCGGGCCGGCGGCGGACCAGCCGGTGGATCCCGCCGTTCCCTGGCTGCTGTCCGCGCGCAGCGACGAGGCGTTGCGCGCCGCGGCGCAGCGGCTCGCGGCGGCCACCGGGGCGGACGTCTCCCCCGGCCCGGCCGCGATCGGGGCCGCCCTGGCCCGGTCCCGGTCCACCTTCGAGCACCGGGCCGTGGTCGTGGGGCGGCACCGGGACGAGCTGCGCGACGCTCTGGCCGCCGTCGCGTCCGGCCGGTGGTCGGCCGACGTCGTGCAGGGCCGGAGCACGGGGCAGCGTGGCGGGACGGTCTTCGTCTTCCCCGGCCAGGGCGCGCAGTGGCCGGGCATGGCCGCCGACCTGCTGGACGCCTTCCCGGTCTTCGCCCGTTCGGTCCAGGAGTGCGAGCGGGCGCTCGCGCCGCACCTCGGCTTCTCGCTCGCGAGCGTGCTGCGGGGCGAGAGCGGCGCGCCGCCGCTGGAACGCGACGACGTCGCCCAGCCGGCCCTCTTCGCCGTGATGGTCTCGCTGGCCGCCCTCTGGCGCTCCTTCGGTGTCCACCCGGACGCGGTGGTGGGGCACAGCCAGGGCGAGATCGCCGCCGCCCACGTCTGCGGCGCGCTCCCGCTGGCGCAGGCGGCCCGGATCGTGGCGGTCCGCGCGCGGGCGGTGCGGCAACTGGCGCCCGGCAGGATGGCGGCGGTGGGCCTGCCCGCGCGGGAACTCGCCGACCGGCTGGCCCGGCGTACCGGACTGGCCCTGGCCGCGGAGAACTCCCCGCGGTCCGCGGTGGTCGCCGGAGACGTCACGGCCGTCGAGGAGTTCGTCGCCGAACTCGCCGAACACGGCGTGCGGGCCCGGATGCTGCCGGTCGGCTACGCGTCGCACAGCGCGGCGGTCGAGCCCCTGGAGGAGGCCCTGACCGCGAGCCTGGCAGGAGTCGGCGCCCGTCCGGGCCGCGTACCGTTCTTCTCCACGGTCGAACCGGGCCCCGGCCCCCTGGACTGCTCCCGGCTCGACGCCCACTACTGGTACCGCAACCTGCGGCAGCCGGTCCGGCTCCGCGACACGATCCAGTCCCTGCTGCGGCAGGGCCACCGCCGGTTCATCGAGATCGGCCCGCACCCCGTGCTGAGCCAGGCTGTCGAGGAGACGGCGGAGGCCGCCGGAGTCACCGCCACGACGGTCGGCACACTGCGCCAGGAGGCAGACGGTCCACGCCAGTTCCTGCTGTCGGCGGCGCGCGCCCAGATCGGTGGCGCACCGGTCGACTGGACCGCCGCGTTCACCGGGGTGCGGGGCGAGCACATCGACCTCCCCACCTATCCCTTCCAGCGTCGGCAGTACTGGCTGACGACAGATCAGCGCCCCGGCCGGGCCGGCGCCGAAGCACCGCCCCTGCCGGAGCCGGGCCGTCGGCAATCGCACGACCAGGATCTGCTGGCCCTCGTCCTGGCCCACACCGCCGCCGTGCTCGGCCACCCCGCAGGCACCCGGCTGCCCGCCGACGCGGCCTTCCAGGAGCTGGGCACCGGATCGATGGCAGCCGTCGAACTGCGGACCCGGCTCAGCCACACCCTGGGCATCGCCCTGTCAGCCACCGCCGTCTTCGACCACCCGACCCCCGCGCTGCTCGCCGCGCACCTGCGGGGCCGTCAGCAGCGGACCGCGTCCGCCGGACCCACCGCAGACCTGCCCGACGGCCTGGACGCCCTGTACCGGCACGCCTGCCGCAGCGGCCTGGGCACGGTCGCCGCCGACCTGCTGCGGACCGCCTCACGGCTGCGGCCGTCCTTCGACGGCTCCGCGGGCACCGAGAACGCACCGGCCGCCGTCCGCCTGCCGGGCGGCTCACGCAGACCGGCACCGGTGCTGCTCTGCCTTCCGTCGGTACTCCCGACCGGCGGCCCGCACGAGTACGCGCAGCTGGCGCGGTGCCTGCCCGGTTGGGAGACGGCGGTGCTCCCGCTGCCGGGGTTCGCCGCGGGCGAGCGCCTGCCGGACAGTGCGCACGCGCTCGTCACCGCGCACGCCGAGAGCGCACTGCGCTACACGGGCGACCGGCCGGTCCTGCTCTGCGGCCACTCCTCGGGCGGGCTCGTCGCACAGGCCCTCGCACAGCACCTGGGGTCGATCGGGCGGCCGGCGGCCGGTCTCGTCCTACTCGACACCCCTTGGCCGGAGCACGAGTTCAGCACGGTCACCCTCCCCGCCGTCCTCGCCCTCCTGGAGGAGCGGCAGCGGCCCGGCTCGCTCGCGGCCGAACCCGTCAACCCCACCCGGCTCACCGCGACCGGCGCGTACCTGCGCCTGCTGGACGGTCTCACGGACGGCGGCCCGGACGGCTCCGACACCGGCGCGTCCCCACCGACGCTGCTGGTCCGGGCCGAACGCCCGCTGGACGGGATCGGTGCCCTGGCGGCCCACTGGCCGCTCCCCCACACCCGAGTGGACGTCCCAGGCGATCACTTCACCATGCTGACCGAGGACGCGGCCTCGGTGGCCCGGGCGATCGACTCCTGGGCCTGCCCCGGCCTGCCGCGCCGCCCCACCCCCGCCAAGGAGCCCACCCAGTGAGCGACGCCCACGACACGCTGGCCGAAGCCGTCCTGCGAGCCGGCGCCGGCCGGCCTGGCCCGGCGCCCTATCCGGCGCTGCGCCGCATCACCGCCCGGACCGGCGGCGGCGGACCCCTGCTGACCACCGACCAGCCCGGCCTCAGGGCGCTGCTCGAAGTCACCGCCGCCGCCGATCCCAGGCTCTTCCACCTCATGTTCCTGCACCACTGCATGACCCTGGGCGCCGCGCTGGACTACGGCGCGACGAGCGGCGACATCGCCGAACTGGCCCAGGGCCGCTCGATCGGCGCGGCCCTTATGACCGAGTTGGGCCGGGGGAACAGCAGCTCCGACATCCGGACCGAAGCCGTCCTCGACCGCGCGAGCGGCGACTTCGTCCTGCACACCCCGGACGCCGCAGCGGCCAAGTACCCGCCGAACGTGGGCGAGGAGGGCATCTCCCGGACGGGGGTGGTGAGCGCCCGGCTGCGGGTCGACGGCACCGACCGAGGGGTCTTCCTCTTCCTGGTCACGCTCAGGGACGAGAACGGACCGTCAAGCGGAGTGACCGTCACTCCCCGTCCGCCCACCGCGCTGCTGCCGCTGGACTACGCCACCGTCCGCTTCGACCGCGTCCGGGTGCCCCGCCACCGCTGGCTGGCCGACGGCGCCCGGCTCACCGAGGACGGCGCCTTCTCCGATCCGGCCGGCGGAGCGGCGGACCGGACCCGCCGCAGCCTGGCGATGAGCCGCTTCGCCTGGGGCGCGGTCACCGCCGGCCTCGCCGCGGCGGCGCGGGCCGCCGTCGCGATCGCCCTGCCGCACGCGCTGCGCAGGGTGACCGCCGACCGCCTGGCCGGCGAGCGCCCCGCGCTCGGGCTGCGCCACCAGCAACGTCTGCTGTTCGGCGCCGCCGCCGCCGCGCACTCGGCCACCGTACTGGCCCGCCGGGCGACCGCGGCGAGCTGGCACATCCCCGAGGGGGGCGGTGCGGGCAGTGGACCGGCACCCGCGGTGATGCGCGCGCTGGCGCTGACCAAGGCCGGCGTCGACCGGCTCGCCGACCGGGCGGTGACCCAGTGCCGCTCGGCGGTCGGCGCGGTCGGCTTCTTCTCCGAGAACCGCCTGATCGAGTACCAGGCACTCACCATGGCGTTCCACTCGGCGGGCGGCGACAACCGGCTGATCCTGTTGGACGCCGCCCGGACGATGGTCGACGCCGTCGCCCACCCGGCGCCGGAGGAGCCGACGGGCCTCCCGCCGGCCGACGACGACGACGACTTCCACGCCCTGTTCCGGGCCCGTGAGCGCCTGCTGCACACCGAGCTGACGCACCGCCTGACCAGCTGCGAGGAGGCCGGAACGACCGCTGCGGCGGCCTGGGACGCCCACACCGACCTGGCGCTCCTCCTCGCCGAGGCCCACGTCGCCCGCACCACCGCGGAGGTTCTCCGGGCCGAGGCCCTGGAAGCGCAGGCGCGGGAGCCCGGGGCTGCGGGGCGCGGCTCCCTGCTGCACGACCTCTCCCTGCTCAGCTGCCTGGAAGAGGTCCGGACGCACAGCGGCTGGTTCGTGACCGAGGGGCTGCTCACTCCCGAACAGGTCCGCTCGCTGCCCGACCGCCTGAACGACCTGTGCCACCGCCTCCTCCCCCGGGCCACGGACCTGATCGACCTGATGGAAACCCCCCGAGCCGTCCTCTTCGGCCCTCTCACCGAACCGGACTACGTCAGGGCACTCGCCGAGCAGCCGCCCCGCCCCGACTGATCCCGGACAGGCTGACGGCCTCCGGGAGGCTCCGGGGCACCGGCGGCCCCCGACGGCCCCCGACGGCGCCCTCGTCCTCGTCGGCGCGCTTCCTGGCTCCGCGGGCCACGGTCAGAAGACCGACCAGCCGGTGAGTGTGGTGAAGGCGTCCAGCGCGGCGATGCCGGCCACGGAGTTGCCGTGCACATCGAGGGCCGGCCCCCACACGCACAGCCCGCAGCGGCCGGGGACGACGGCGAGGATGCCTCCGCTGACGCCGCTTTTGGCGGGCAGCCCCACCCGGTGGGCGACGTCCCCGGCGGCGTCGTAGGTGCCGCCGACCAGCATGACGGCGTTGATCCGCTTGGCCTCGCTGCGGGTGAGCAGGCGGGTGCCGTCGGCGCGGATGCCGTGTCTGGCCAGCAGGCAGGCCGCCCGGGCGAGGTCGTGGCAGGTCATGGTGATCGCGCACTGCTTGACGTAGTGGCGCAGGACGGTGGGCACGGGGTTGGTGAGCTTGCCGTGGTCGGCCAGCAGGTGGGCGAGGGCGGCGTTGCGGTGGCCGTGGCGCTGTTCGGAGGCGGCGACGCGGGCGTCGAAGTCGATGGCGGGGTTGCCGCTCTCCGCGCGGAGGAACTCCCGCAGGGCTCCACTGGCATCGCCGGTCAGGGTCTGCAGGCGGTCGGTGACCACCAGTGCGCCGGCGTTGACGAACGGGTTGCGCGGCACGCCCCCCTCACGCTCCAGCTGGGCCAGGGAGTTGAACGGCGAACCCGAGGGTTCCTTGCCCACCCGATGCCACAGGGTGTCGCCATCGGTGGCGAGGACCAGGGCGAGGGTGAACACCTTGGAGATCGACTGGATCGAGAACGGTGTCCGCCAGTCGCCCGCGCCGTGGACCGACCCGGGACCGGTGGCCGTGGCGAGGGCGATCCCGAAAGCAACCGGGTCGGCGCGGGCGAGCGCCGGGATGTAGGTGGCCACCTCTCCGGTGCCGGCGACCTGCCGCGCCGCCCTGGCCACCCGGCCGAGCACACTCGCGTACTCCATGCTCCCCCCTTGTGGTCCGACATCGCTGTCAGCACCCGGCCAAGGATGCGCGCAATGCCGGAAAGCGGGAAGACAGCGCGTCCACATCGGTACAGTTACCGAGAGAAGGCATTTGTGTACTGAAAGTAGTCTATCCATGTCGGATGACAGACTCGCGCAGCTGATCCAGCACGAGCCGAGCGCCAGGATCCTGCGGCTCGACGAGGTCACTTCCAGCCCCATGGTCGTCAAGTGCATGGGCCGGACCTACACGGCCACTCTGGTCGGCGACTCCGTTGACATCCAGGACCGCACCGACATCACCAGCCCACGCAGCCTGGGCACCGCCCGCCCCGGCCCGACCACGGACGACTGGGAGGTCACCACCTCCTGCGGGGCCCTGCTGACCAGCACCGCGGACCTCCTCCATGCCATGGCCGTGCTCCGACAGGCCCAGTGGCCCCCGCGCGACCAGGCAGCGCTGCCACGAGGCAGGCTGAGTGCGTGTCACCACACGAGCCGGGAGTCGACCAGGCCGGCCATCGTCACGGTCACCGGACCGGACACGACGTGAATCACCGGCATTGGTGCGGGCACACCTACGGGGGGCCGCCGGCCTGCGGCTCACCCGGGTCGCCCCGGTGCTCCGGCCATCCGGGGGTCGGCCATCCGGTGGTCGGCCAGGTCGACGGCGACATCCGGGTGCCACGGGAGCAGCCCGATGTCCTGGTCCTGCAGGGCCAGGACCAGCGCCGAGTCCGGCAGCGCCCGGCGCAGCTCGCGCAGCAGCGCCTCGGCGGTCGGCCGGTCGAGTCCGGCGGTGGGTTCGTCGAGCAGCAGGATGCGCGGGCGGCGCAGGAGCGCGCGGGCGATGGCGAGGCGGCGCCGCTGCCCCTGGGACAGTGCGCGGCCGGCCGGGCCGACCGGGGTGTCCAGGGGCAGGGAACCGAGCCCGACCGCCGCCAGTGCCGCGCGGAGCCGCTCCGGGTCGGCAAGCGGTGCGGCCAGGCACAGGTTGGCGGCGACGGTCGTGTCGGCGAGCCAGTCGTCGGCCTCGACCAGGGTGACCATGTCGGCGACCACGTCGGCGGGCAGCTCCGTGACCGGGGCGGCGCCCAGTCGCACCTGTCCGGAGGCAGTCGGCAGTCGTCCGGCCAACTGGCCCAGGAGCGTGGACTTCCCGCTGCCGTTGGGCCCGGTGACGACGACCAGCCCGGGCGCCCGGACGGTGAACGAGAGGGGCCGCCCGTCGTTGCCGGCGGGCAGGTCCAGCACGGTGAGAGCAGCGACTGCGCTGGTCGCCGCGTGCGGCTGCCGGTCGGTGGCGGTCGCGGTGAACGGGCCGAGCCGTGCGGCCGCGTCCTGGCCGGCGGTCAGCTCCCGGAGCAGCTGGGGAAGGCGGTCCAGCAGCTCCCACACCGCCGCGAGCAACAGCACCTCGCCGACGACGTCGGCCACCGGCTGCGACCGGGCACCCAGTTGCAGGCCGAGCAGCAGGGCGAGGCCCTGGCCGAGCGCGGCGAGCAGCCGCATGCCCAGGCGGCCCCGCCGCTGCTCGGCCGCCGCCGCGGCGGTACCCGCCTCCTCGCGTTCCTGCGCCGCCGCGACGACGCCGCCGGCCCGCGCCACCGCGTCCAGGCAGCGCAGTTCGTTGAAGGCGGCCCGGGCGGCGATCAGGTCCGTCCGCGCACCAGCCCGCGCGGCGGCGGCGGCCGCGAGGTGCCGTCGGGCCCGGTGGTTGGTGCGCACCGCCCACCAGCCACCGCCGGCGAGGACGGCGAGCTCGGCGGCGCCGAGCGCCGGGCTCGCCCGGAGCAGCAGCACCTCCACCAGCACCGTGGTCACGGCAGAGCCGACGAGTGGCGCGACGACCTGGGCGGGTAGTCCGGCGACCGTCTCCACGTCGGTGGTCAGCCTGTCGAGCAGTGTTCCGTCCCGTTGGGCGCGCAGCTCGCGCGCGCTCAGTTCGCCCGCGCCCCTGACCAGGCGGCCGCGCAGGGCCACGGTCGTGCCGAGGACGACCCGGTGGCTGGCCAGCCGTTCGAGGTAGCGCAGGGCGGTGCGTGCCAGGGCCAGGACGCGGACCGCGCCCGACGGGTACATCCACGACCAGGTGGTGTCGGCCAGCAGCGTCACCAGCGCGCAGGTCGCCAGGAACCAGCCGGACAGTCCCAGCAGGGCCGCGGCGCCCAGTTCCGCCGCCGCGGCCAGCAGGATGCCGGCGACCAGGTCGCGGCGGGGCATGGAGTGGCGCAGCAGTCGCCAGGCGCTCATCGCGTCCTCCCCCGGTCCAGGGTGATCGTCCGGTCCGCGAGCGGGAGCAGCTCGGGACTGTGGGTGGCGAGCAGCACGGTCCGACCGCGCGTCAGGGTGTGCAGGGCCGCGACCACGCGGGCCTGCGCCACCGGGTCGAGGTGGGCGGTGGGCTCGTCCAGGCAGAGCAGCGGCGCGTCCCTCAACAGTGCTCGCACCAGGGCGAGTTGTTGGGACTGGCCCGAGGAGAGCCCGCTCCCCCGCTCGCCGGCCGGTGTGTCCAGCCCGCCGGGCAGATCGGCGAGCAGGTCGCCGAAGCCGAGCGCGTGGAAGGCGGCGGTGAGGTCCGCGTCGGTGGCGTCGGGCCGGGCGAGGAGCAGGTTGTCGCGAACGGTGCCGGGCAGCAGGTGCGCGGGCTGGCCGACCCAGGCGACCGAGGCGGGGCACGCCGGCCGGAGGATGCCGTCCTGCTGGTGGGCGACGGTTCCGGCGGTGGGTGCGGTCAGACCCACGGCGACGGCGAGCAGCGTCGACTTGCCCGCACCGCTCGGCCCGGTGACGGCGAGGAAGGCGCCCGGGGCGAGGTCGAGGCTCACGTCGTCCAGGGCCGGGACCGTACGGTTGAAGTGACGGACCGTCACATGGTCCAGACGCACGCCGACGGCACCGCCACCGCGCCGGGCGGGTACGGGCGGGCGGGCGTCCTCGTCCTCGCCGCCGGAGCTGCCGAGGATCCCGTCGATCAGCTCCGCCGCGGCGCGGGCCTCGGCGCGGGCGTGGTAGCCGCGGGCCAGGTCACGGGCGGGGGCGAAGTAGGCGGGGGTGAGCACCAGCACGAAGAGTGCGGTGGCCAGGCTCATCTGCCCTGGTACCAGCGGCAGTCGGAGGTAGTCGAGCAGCACCAGTCCGCAGTAGGTCGCCACCACGGCGAGGGTGCCGGTGATCAGCAGCTCGATCCAGGCGGTGGAGAGGAAGGCGACCCGCAGCACCGCCTGGGTGCGGCGGGCCAGTTCCTCGTCATCCTCCCGCAGGGCGGTCGCGGCCGTCTCCCGCGCACCCAGGCCGATCAGGGTGGGCAGGCCGCGCAGTTGGTCGAGCAGGCGGGCGCCGTGCCGGCGCACCGCCGTGAGCTGTGCGTGGACGGCGGCCTGCGTGCCCAGCCCGATGACCTTGAGGTTGGCCGGCAGCAGCGGGGTGGCGACGACCAGGATCAGCGCCACGAACCAGCTGCGGACCGCGATGGCGGCGAGCACCAGGCCGCTGCCGAGCAGCATGGTGGTGCGCGCGGGGACGTACTCGGTGAGCCACTCGGTCAGCCTGGCGACCTCGCCGGTCATGGACTCGGCGAGGGCGGCATCGCCGGGGCCGGTGCGGGCGGGGCCGCTCGCGGGCAGGGCGGCGGCGAGCAGGCGCCCGCGCAGCGCCGCGCGTACCCGGCAGGCCCCGCGCGCGGCGGCCGCGTCGGCGCTGGACAGCAGCACGGCACGGACCGCCAGGCCCGCCGCGACGAGCCCGGCGGCCGGCAGGACCCGCACCGTGATCCGCTCGCCGTGCTGGGTGGCAAGCCCGCTCTGGGCGGCCCAGGCCAGGCCGGCCGCCCAGAGCACGGTGCCCAGCTGGGCCAGTCCCCGCAGCAGGCCCGCCCGCCGCAGCTCGCCGCGGCCGGGCTCGGCCCACGCGTGCAGCCGGGCCGACACGTCATCGCCCTGCCCCCGGTCCCGCTCGCCGAGTTCGGCCAGCAGGGCGGTCGATGTGCTCACGCCGTGACCTGCTCGGAGTCCGGGTCCGCGGGATCGAGGTCGAAGACCCCGTCCCGCTGGTCGCGCCGGTCGCCGACGATCCAGGCGATCAGGGCCGTCCCCGACAGCAGGGCGATCCCCACCGGGTCGATCCAGGTGGCGACGCCCCCGAAGACGTCCTGGGACATCGCCACCAGCCCGACGCCCAGCACGGTGAGCACGGTGCGCCGAACGGCGGTCACGAAGCCGCTCGGCTCGACCGGGGCCTGGCGGGACGGACGCGTGCGCACCCGGAGCGGGGCGAGCGGCGCCTCGGGCGCCTGCGTGAACTTGCCACGGAAGGCCCACCACGCGTACCCGTTGTAGGCGAACACCACGGGCATGCACAGTCCCACGCCGACCACCAGGAAGGTCTGCGAGCCGGACGGACTGGAGGCCTGATGGAGCGTCAGGTCCGGCGGCACGATCACTGGGACGGTCGCGATCACCAGTGCCAGCAGCCCGCAGACCTGAGCCGCGACCACCCCCGCGAAGGGCCGCCAGTCCGGCCGCCGCCCGAAGCCGTGCCAGGCCACCGCCCCCGCGGCCACCGCACCGGCGACCGCGATCCAGTACAGCGTCGCGCGCACGGGCTCGTCGAACCGGAACCGCTCCGGATCCGCGACCTCCAGGCCGAACCCGAGGATCAGCGCGGCCACCGCCGTACCCGCCAGCAGCGGACGCCCGGCCCGGCCCGCCCGCTCGCGGGCGGCGCCCTCGGTCTTGTCCTGCAGCCAGGCGGCGCCGGCCAGCAGGTAGAGCACCACCAGGCCGAGGGCGCACAGCACGCTGTAGGGGGTGAGCCAGTCGAAGGCACCGCCGCTGAACGAACCGCCGTGCTGCCGCAGGCCGGAGAGCACCCCGCCGAGCACCAGGCCCTGGCAGGCGGTCGCGGCGACCGACGCCGCGCCGAACAGCAGGGCCCAGCCGCGCCGGTAGCCGGTGGCGGCGCTCTGGAACTCCAGCCCCATGCCGCGCAGGATGATCGAGAGCAGCATGCCGGTCAGCGGCAGGTAGACCCCCGGCAGCACGGTCGCGGAGACGCCGGGCAGCCCGGCCCACAGGACGACGCCGGCCAGCACCAGCCAGCTCTCGTTGGCGTCCCAGGCGGTGGCGATCAACTCGCCGTACTCGCGCCGGTGCTCTCCTCTGGCGAACAGGCTGAGCATCCCGACGCCCAGGTCGTAGCCGTCCAGGACGACGTACATGCCGAGCGACAGCAGGAGCAGGGCGTAGGTGGCGTACTCAAGCAACGGGGGCCTCCGTTCCGAGGGTTGACTCTGCCGCGTCCGCGGGCGTCTCGGGGCCGGCCTTGACCGTACGGACGATGTAGCGGATCCAGACGGCCAGCAGGGTCGCGTAGAGGAGCACGAAGGCGGTCAGGGTGGTCGCGGCCTGCGCGGTGGTCAGGTGGGACAGCGCGTCGGAGGTGCGCAGCTTGCCGTACACCACCCAGGGCTGCCGCCCGGTCTCGGCGGTGATCCAGCCGCCGGTGATGGCGATGACGCCGGCCGGTGTCATCCAGACCATCCAGCGCAGGAAGCGGCGGGAGTCGAACAGCCGCCCGCGCAGGCGCAGCACCAGGCCGGCCAGCGCGGTGGCGAACATGGCGAGCGCGGCGAAGTACATGGCGCGGAAGCCGTAGAAGGCGCTCCACATGTTGGGCCGCTGGTCGGGCGGGGTCTGCAGCAGGCCGGGCACGTTCGCCTCGCCGGTGAGGTCGCGGCCGATCACCGCGCCCAGATGGGGCACCGTGATCCGCAGGTCGTTCCGGCCCTGATCGGTGTCGGGGACGACGACGAGGTTGTACCCGTTGTTGTCGGTGCGCCAGTTCCCCTCGAAGGCCTGTAGCTTCGCGGGCTGGTGCCCGCCCATGAAGATGGCGGTGGCGTCGCCCGCGTACAGCTGGATCGGCATCAGGACGGCGAGCACGCCGAGGGCGATCGACAGGCAGCGGCGGGCGAACGGCAGCGCGGCCCGGCGCCGCTGGACCAGGAACCAGGCGGAGATGCCGCCGACGAACCAGCTCGCGCTGATCAGCACCGCCAGCAGCATGTGCGGGAAGCGGTAGGTGAAGGCCGGGTTGAGCAGGACCTCGGTCCAGTCGCTCACCTGGAACTGACCGGCCGTCTCGGTGTACCCGACCGGGTCCTGCATCCAGCTGTTGGCGGAGAGGATCCAGGTGGTGGACAGCAGGGTGCCGAAGGCCACCATCCAGGAGGCGAAGGCCATGGTGCGCGGGCTGACCCGGCCTTCGCCGTAGAGCATGACGCCGATGAAGCCGGCCTCCAGGAAGAAGGCCGTGATGACCTCCATGCCGATGGTGACGCCGATGACGGGTCCGACCGCGTGGGCGAAGACGCCCCAGTTGAGACCGAACTCGAAGGTCATCACGGTGCCCGCGACGACGCCGAGGCCGAAGCCGACCGCGAAGATCTTCTTCCAGAACCGGAAGATCTGCTGGTAGAGCGGATTGCCCGTGCGCACGTAGACGGTCTGCACGACGGCGAGGAGGACGGAGAGGCCGACCGTGAGGGCCGGGAAGGACATGTGGAAGATCGCCGTGACGGCGAACTGCCACCGGGACAGTTCCAGGGCAGCCGGTGAGGCCATGAGGTCTCCGGGAGGAAGGTGCGCGGGACGGGCGGGTGCGGAGGTCGGAGCGCGGGATGTTCCGCGGATCGACCGCGCGCCAGGTGGGTCATGGAGCCGCCGCCTCCTTGGTGTGGCGGCGCGGCCATGAGTCACCGTCAGGCTAGGTGGCACCAGCCGACCGGTTTGCCCGTCAGCGCACTGCTTGCTGTCGGACGGCGCACCCGTACCGGCGGGGCGAGCCCCGGATCGGCTCGGGCCCCCGGACAGATCCCCGTCCAGGGGCCCGAGCCCGTCGACACCCCCGAGCCCGCCGACACCCGCGGGAGCGCCGACAGCGAATCGTTCGAGGGCCTCGGAGTTCGAGGGCCTCGGATTTTCGAGAGCCTCAGAGACCGAACCGCGCGCGGTGGGAGGCCGGAACCAGGTCGGCGTACTCGGGATGCTTGACGATCCAACCGCGGATGAACGGGCAGTAGGGCAGGACGGCGAGCTCCTGCCCGCGCGCCGCGTCCAGCGCGGCGCGCGCCAGCCGACCGCCCAGTCCGCGGCCCTCGAACCGCGGGTCGATCTCGGTGTGGATGAAGGCGATCTCGTCGCCGGAGCGGTGGTACTCGGCGAAGCCGGCGAGCTCTCCGCCGTCGCTGATCTCGAAACGCGACTTCTCGGCGTTGTCGCTGACGAGCTGCTGCTCCATCGTTTCCTCCTGCAGGGCGTGGCTGATGGCCGTAGGGATGCGCGGCACCGTTCCGCGGGTGCCCGAAGCATAGGGACCGCCGACCACGCCGCCGACCCGCGACAACACTCCTGTGCACTCCGAGGACAGCACAGGGCACACACGGGCAGCGCCCGGCCGGCCGGACCGCCTAGCGTCGGCCCCGAGCGGCCCCGTGCGGCCCCGCGCTGCCCGGAACCACCGGCGCGCGTCCGCGCGATGACGAGGAGACGACCGACAGATGAGTGGAACCGACGAGTTCGACGTTGTGGTGCTGGGCGCCGGCCCGACCGGGGAGAACCTCGCCGACCGTGCGAGGGCCGGCGGGCTGAGTGTGGCGATCGTGGAGCGGGAACTCGTCGGTGGCGAGTGCTCGTACTGGGCCTGCATGCCGAGCAAGGCGATGCTCCGGCCGGCGGCCGCGCTGCAGGACGCACGGCGGTTGCCCGGCGCCCGTGCGGCGATCACGGGTGTGCTCGATGCCGAGGCGGTCCTGCGGCGACGCGACGGCTTCGCGTCCCGGTGGCGGGACGACGGTCAGGTGTCCTGGCTGGAATCCGCCGGGATAGCACTGGTCCGCGGGCACGGCCGGCTGGACGGTGAACGGCGCGTGCTGGTCGACGAACCCGACGGCACCCGCCGTGTTCTGACGGCGCGTCATGCAGTGGCGGTCTGCACCGGAACGCGCGCCGCTGTGCCCGACCTGCCGGGGATCGCGCACACGGGCGTGTGGACGAGTCGTGAGGCGACCAGCGCGGAGCAGGTGCCCGCCCGGCTGGCCGTCGTCGGCGGCGGAGCCGTCGCGGTGGAGATGGCCACGGCCTGGCACGCACTGGGCAGCCAGGTGACCCTGCTCGTCCGCGAGTCGGGGCTGCTGTCGCGGATGGAGCCCTTCGTCGGCGGACTGGTCGCCGCCGCTCTTCAGGAGTCCGGTGTCGACGTGCGGTTCGGGGTGTCGGTGAGCGGCCTGGCACGTGACGGCGAGGTGGTCCTGGACCTCGGCGAACGGGGCGAACTGCGGGTGGACGAGGTGCTGTTCGCCACCGGGCGGCGGCCCGCGACCGGCGATCTGGGGCTGGAGACGGTCGGGTTGGCACCCGGCGACTGGATCGAGGTGGACGACACCGGGCGCGCCGTGGGCGTGGCCGGCGGGTGGCTCTACGCCGCCGGCGACGTGAACCACCGCGCACTGCTGACTCACCAAGGCAAGTACCAGGGACGGCTGTTCGGCACCGCGATCGCCGACCGGGCGGCCGGCCGTGAGCTCGACCTCGCTCCGTGGGGGCGCAGTGTCGCCACCGCCGACCGGGCCGGCGCGCCTCAGGTGGTGTTCACGGACCCGGAGGTCGCCTCGGTCGGGCTCACCCTCGCCGAGGCCGAGGCGAGCGGCCGGCGCGTGCGGGCCGTCGACTACCGGCTCGGCGACGTGGCGGGGGCCTCGCTGTACGCCGACGGGTACCGCGGCCAGGCGAGGGCCGTCATCGACCTGGACCGGGAAACCGTGGTGGGGGCGACCTTCGCGGGATCCGGGGTCGCGGAACTGCTTCACTCGGCGACCGTCGCCGTCACCGCGGAGGTACCGCTCCACCGGCTCTGGCATGCGGTGCCCGCCTATCCGACCATCAGCGAAGTGTGGCTGCGACTGCTGGAGACCTACCGCGGCTGAGACCCGGCCCCGGTGGGCCGGGGAACGCCGGGGCCGGGCCCGTCACGACGACGGGCCCGGCCCCGAGGAGGTCACGCCCCGGTCTGCGGGGTGACGACCAGGTGCTCGGCGAGGAACCAGACCTGGGTCTCGGCTGTACGGATGACCTGGGAGACCAGCAGGTCCTGGGTGCCGTCGTCGCCGAGCTCCGCCGTGCGGGTGGCCGCGTCGCGGGCCTCGGCGAGGATGCTCTCGTGGGCTTCGAGGAGCCGCGAGACCATCGCGTGGACGTCCTCGACACCGTCCGGCGGACGCGGAACGGACGTGAACTCGGCGGCGTGACGGGGGTCGCCCACCGCGACGCCGCCCAGGCTCTGCACCCGCTCGGCGAGCACGTCCACCAGGGCCAACTGCTCCTGCGCGTGCTTGTCGAAGAGCAGGTGCAGCTGGTAGAACGTCGGCCCGCGCATGCCCCAGTGGTGCTTCTTGTACATCGCGTACAGGAACTGGGTGTCGGCGAGGATGCGGTTGAGCCGCTGGCACGAGTACTGCCGGGCGTCGTGGGACAGCGCGATCGGCAGCTGGGTGACGGTGCCGAACTCCTGGATCTCGGGGCTGTGCTGGTGCAGGCGCGGTTGGCTGGTCATGGTGTTCCTCGGGCTCCTTGGAGTCGGGTTGTCAGTGGTTCACGGACCGGACGGCCGGCGACGTACGCGCTCGGACAGGGCGGCGATCAGCCTCGGCGCCGGTGGTCCGGCACCGGTGGTCCGGCACCACTCATCAGGCTAGGAATGCGCGGGCCTGCCGTCTGTTCCGACAACGCACCACCCAGAGCCGGTCCGCGCACCCGGTCCGGAATCGACCGCCTGTCACCTGCGCGGCTCCCCGGGTGTGCCCACCCGGGGCACTCTCGGACGACACAGGGTGCCCGAGGTGTTCGGGCTGTCCCGGGCGGCCGCCCGCGCCCTCGGTGACGCCCGTCATGCCGCGATGGCATGTCCGGACGCGACGGCGTGTCCGGACGTGACGGCGTGTCCGGACGTGACGGCGTGTCCGGACGTGACGGCGGCCTGCTCGTACCCGTCGCCCGCCGCCCCCGGAGGCACCGCGACGGGGGCGGGGCCCGTCCCCAGTCCCGCCTGCCACTCACGGGGGGAGACTCCGTAGGCCGCCCGGAACGACCGGCTGAAGTGACTGGCGCTCACGAACCCCCAACGGCCCGCGACCGCTGCCACGGTCGACCTGCCCGCCGCCGGGCGGGCCAGGTCCCGCCGGCACATGGCCAGGCGCTGCTGCTGGATCCAGCGCGCCACCGTCACGTCCTCGAACCGAAAGAGCTTGTGCAGGTACCGCACCGACACATGGTGTGCGGCCGCGATCCGCTCCGGCGCGAGACCCGGGTCCCCCAGGTGGCGCAGGATGTAGTCCTTCACCCGGGCCAGGGTGGCGAGGGCCGCCTCGGGCGCGTCGGGGGCGAACCGACCACGGCGCTCATGGGCGAGCACGACGAGCAGGTCCAGGGCCGTCGCGGCGAGCCGGGCGGCCACACCGGGCTCCAGCGAGCCGGCCGACCGGGAGAGGCGTTCCAGGTAGGCGGCCACCAGCGCCGCGGTGCCGTCGGCGGCGTCGAAGACCGTCGCGGTGAGCTCCCGCAGGTCCTCGCCGGACCCGCCCATCGCCGACCGCGGCCAGTGGAAGGCCGTGAACGCGAAGGCCTCGTGCAGTTCCACGGCGAACGGCCGCCCGGCGTCGGAGATGACGAAGGTGCCCGGACGCAGCAGCACCTGGCGGCCGTCCTGGTCCAGCCGGGCGGTGCCGTGGTGCTGGAGCGCCAGTGTGACGTGGTCCTCCCCGCCGCCGGCGATGAGCCCCGCGCTGCGGACGACCCGCTGCGGGCCGGCCTCCACCAGGGAGACCCGCAGGGCACCCAGGTGGTGGCTGGTGATGGTCGCGGGGGCGGGCGCGGATTCGAGCGGGGACACGTCCAGCGGGATGAAGGTGCGGGAGAGCACCTCGTGCCAGTACTCGGCACGGTCGGCGGACGATACCGCTGCGGTGTCGAGAACGACGGACATCAGCACTCCTGTATAGCTGCCTGGGCGGGCCGGACCGGCCGGTCCGGCGACGCTGGGAATCGGGCGGGCACGGAATCACCGCCGGCTCCGTCACACCGCGAGCCGTCCTGGCGGACCAGGAAGAACGGCAGGAAGAGCCGCGGCGCGGCGGGCGGCGCGGCGGTGCGTCAGTCGGCAGCGGCCCGGAGCACCCGCCACTCGCGCGGCGAAACCCCGTACGCGGCCCGGAAGGCCCGGCTGAAGTGCGCCGGGTTGACGAAGCCCCAGCGCTGGGCGACCGCCGACACCGTCGGCGCGGTACGGCTGCGGCGGCCCAGTTCGCGGGCGCATTCGTCCAGCCGGCGCCGCTGGATGAGTCGGCCCACCGTCACCTCCTCGCCCTCGAACAGCCGGTGCAGGTACCGCACGGAGATGTGGAGGGCCCGCGCGATCGTCTCGGGTGACATCTCCGGATCACCCAGGTGGAGGTCGATGTGCTCCCGCACCCGCCGGACCAGGTGGCCGTTCGGCGTACGGGGCCCTTCGGCGCCGTCGGCCTCCCGGTCGGCGGCCAGCTGGGCGACGAGCGTGCCGACCAGGTCGGCGACGCTGCCGGCCAGTCGGTCGCCGACCGGGGCGGAGTAGGAGTGCGCGGACGCGGCGAGGGTTTCGAGGAAGGGCAGCAGAACGGACCCGCACCCCTCCGCCGGGGTGACGGCCGTCCCCGCCACCTGCCGCAACTCGCGCTCCGGCACGCCCAGCAGCCGGCGCGGCAGGTGGAAGAGATGGGTGCGGAAGCGCTCCGGGAAGTCGACGGAGTACGGCCGCCCGGTGTCGTACAGGACGAGCCCGCCCTCGGCCACCTGCGCCCGGCGCCCGTCCTGCTCCAGCACGGCCCGGCCGGACAGCTGTACCCCGACCCCCACCTGCGGCTCGACCTGCGGGGTGCGGGCGATCAGCCCCGCGGTGCGGGAGACCCGCGCCGCGTCCGCCTCCAGCGTCGAGATCCGCAGGTAGCCGAGCCGGTTCGACACCAGGCGCCCGTCGAACGGCGCACCCGCGAGCGGGACCACCTCCACCGGCACCAGCGTCCGCGACATCGCCCCGCCCCAGTACGACGCCTTCTCGTCGTCCGGGACGGACGCCGTCGTCACCTGCAAAGCCATCTGCCTGCCCTCCGCCGAAGTCCTGCGACGAGCGTGCTGCGCGGACCGGGGGGACGCTTAGGTCATCTGACTGCTCCGGGGCCGTGGTGCGCTGCGAGAACGAAGGCGGTGCACGCTGGGCACACCACCGGGCTCAGCCGTCACCGAGGACGTGGGCGAGCGCGGCCCGCGAGGTGATGCCGAGCTTGGGGAACACCTTGTAGAGGTGGGCCGCGACGGTCCGGGGTGACAGCTGGAGCATGGTGCCGATCTCCTTGTTGCTCAGGCCGGTCGCGGCCAGCCGGGCGATCCGCAGCTCCTGGCCGGTCAATCCGGTCGGCTCCGCGGCCGGGTCGGCCGGTGACGGTGCCACCGGGTCGCCTGCGGCCCGCAGCTCCTCCTCGCACCGCCGCGCCCAGGGATCCGCCCGGAGTCGGCGGAACACGTGGTGCGCCACCCGCAGGACCTGCCGAGCCCCGGGCCGGTGCCGGCGGCGGAGCCAGGAACCGTGGGCGAGCCGCAGCCGGGCGAGGTCGAACACCCATCTCTCGGCCCCGGGCACGGCGTAGGCGTCGCGGTAGGCGGCTTCCGCCTCCTCATCGGGGGCGGCCAGTGCGGCGGCCGCCGCCAGCAGGAAGGCGTGGCGGTCGGAGATCGTCACCGAGTGCAACGCGAGGTGCGCCCGCGCCTCGTCGTCCCGGCCGGTGTGCACGGCGGCCGTCACCAGGTCGAAGACCAGCATGTGAGGCCAGGGAGGGCCGCCGGGCGGCCGGCCGGGCGGAGTGATCTCGCAGAAGTGCGCGTACGCCTCCTCGTAGCGCCCGTGGGCGAGCGCGGCCAGGCCGCGCAGGTGGGTCAGGCGGTCGAGGACGAACCGCATCCGGGCGCGCGTCGCGGTCGGCCCGATGGCCCGTTCGATCTCCCGCAGCCCGCTCTCGTCCCCCCGGCCGGCGAGGAAGTGGGCGTAGTGGTGACGGAACATCAGGGCGTTGCAGTGGTAGCCGAGTTCGTCCGCCTCCTCGGCCTCACGCAGGCAGACGGATGCCTGGTCCCAGCGGCCGAGCAGGAAGTCCTGATGGCACCTGGCCTTCGCCACCGAGCCCTGGCTGGCGTAGCCGTGCAGCCCGGAGAGACGCTGCCACAGGTCGCTCTCGGGGCAGTCGAGGGCGGAGGCGGTCCACAGCAGGAGCCAGGCCGTGCCGGCCTGCTGCTCCTGCGTCAGGCGGTCGGCCAGGGTCCGGAGCGCACCGACCGTGTCCGGGCCCGGGTCGGTCCAGGCCTGCAGGCAGAGCCTCCCCGCCTCCGAGACGTTGTCCCGGTGCCGCTCGAGGGCCCGCCACGCGCAGGGATCGTCCGTGTAGCTGGCGGCCAGCAACAGCTTGAAGTAGACCTGGTCGACCAGCCCGTCGAAGGTGTCGGCGCCCGGCGCGGTCAGGGCGTCGAGCGCCGCGGGCAGCAGTACGGCGGAGGACGTGAAGTCGACGTGGTGGCTCTGGTCGGCGTACACCGTGGCGTACCCGAACAGCGGGGCCACGTCATCGGGGACCGGCCCGCTCCTCAACTCCTCGACCAGGGCCGCGGTGTGGCGCAGCTGCCCGCCTCGGGCCGCCATCACCGCGGCCCAGGTGAGCCGGCGGGCGCGCTGGGCCGGATCGGCGCTGAGCACGGCGGCCCGTTCGAGCAGCAGGGCCCCTTCGGCGTCGCCGCCACGGCAGGCGAGTTCGGTGCCGACGTCCTGCAGGCGGTGCGCGAGGTCCTCGTCCGGCAGCAGCGCGGCGGACGCCTCGTGGGCCAACCGTCGGGGATCGTCCGGCGCGAAGGCGGCGGCGAGGGCGCGGTGGGCCTCGCCGCGTGCGCAGTCCGAGGCTGCCGAGATCACGGCGGTGCGGACCAGCGGGTGACGGAACACCAGCCGGCCGGCGGCATCGAGCCTGGCGAGACCGCCGGCCTCGATCCGCTCCAGGTGCCCGCGCACGTCACCGCCGGCGGCCCTCAGCCACGCCCCACCGCTGAAACCGTCGCCGGTCGACAGCGCGCCCAGCAGGAGGAGGCGCCCCGCCTCCGGGGTCAGTGCCTCGAGCCGCTCGGCGAACATCCGCTCCAGGTTCCGCCCCAGCGGCAGCCGGTCCGGCAGCGGGGCGGCCCCGCGTCGCTGGGCATCCGCCAGTTGCCGGGGCAGCTCCACCAGGGCCAGCGGGTTGCCGGCCGCCTCCGTCAGGATCCGCTCCGCGGTGCTCGCCGCCAGCTCCGGGTAGCGGGTGCCCAGCAGCAGGGCCGCATCGGCCCGGGAGAGCGCCCGTACCTCGACGGGTTCGACCGGCCAGGTCCGCACGGCCGTGCCCTCGGGGCGGCCGGCACCGACGATCACCAGCGGCAGCTCCGCACCGCGCCGGCGCAGGAAGGCGAAGACGGTCGCGCTCGACGAGTCGATCCACTGCAGGTCGTCCAGGATCAGCGCGACCGGGGCTCGCCGCGCCGCCTCGGCCACCAAGGCCAGGGTGGCGGCGCCGACGGCGAACCCGCTCGGCAGGCCGGCCCGGACGCCGAACGCACTGTCCAGGGACTCCCGCTGATGCGCGGACAGGGCACTGGAGCGCTGGAGCAGCGACCAGACGGCCTGGTGCAGGGCCCCGAACGCGAAGTCGGCCTCCCCCTCGGCGCCCACGGCCCGCAGCACGGTGAACCCCCGCTCGCGCGCCTCGCGCTCCGCCCAGGCCAGCAGTGTGCTCTTGCCGACACCGGCCTCACCCCGCAGCAACACCGCGGAGCCACCCGCGCCGCCCGCGGCCCGCACCAGGGCCGCGGTCAGCAACTCCGTCTCCCGCCGCCGACCGGTCGGGGTCGGGGCCGGGGCTTCGTCCACCATTCTCGTTCCTCCGGGTCGACCGGTCCGCTCGCTGTCCCGGACACCCAGGGCCACGCCCGGCAGAGCGTACCCCGGATGCGTCGGGTCGGGCCGCTGACCTGGAACGTCGCCCGCACCGGCGCCGCCTGCGGACCGTCTCGGCCCGTCCGCGGAACCGCGCTGAGCGGCGCCCGCCCGACCGGGCGGGCGCCGCTCTCGCGTTCTACACCTGCACCAGTGCCCTGACCTGGACTGACGTAGGCTGTGTGCACGCAGAGAACAGTCACGGTGCGCCGAGAGTCATGTGCCCGGCAGCGCGTCGGCCGGTCCCGGCACACGACCGGCGGGAGGGCGTCCATGACATCGGTGATCGACACGGCCGGCTTCCCGGACGGCGGGAGCCCGGTTCGCCGCCGGAGCCGGGCCGTCTCCACGGCCGCCGTGCCGGGGCCGGTCGCTTCGTCCGGGCAGACGGCAGGGTCGGGCGGTCCGCTGTCCCGTAGCGGCCTGCGCGGCCGAGAGGCCGAGCTCGAGGAACTGCAGGCGCTGATCTCCTCGGTGGCCCGCACCGGAAGCGGGAGGTTGGCCCTGATCCGGGGGGAGCCGGGTATCGGCAAGACCTCACTGCTCGCCGAGGCCGTCTCCAGGGCCACCGCGGCGGGATTCTCGGTCAGCCTCGGCAAAGCCGACGAGCTGCACCACCTTGTGCCGCTCTCGTCGTTGGCGGCCTGCCTCCTGCACGGCGATCAGCCGCTGTTGTCCGGCGATGCCCTCGCCGGTGTCGCCGGCAGTCACGATCGGCGGATCTGGCTGGTGGAGCGCCTGGCGGAGGCGATCGAGGCCAGGGCCGGCAGCGTGCCGGTGCTGATCGGTCTGGATGACGTGCAGTGGGCTGATCAGCTGAGCCGCTTCGCCCTGCAGCACCTCCCGAGCCGCCTGCGGACCTCGCCGGTCCTGTGGATACTGACCGGGCGACGGGAGCCCGCGGGCCCGGCGGAGGAGGTCGTCGCAGCCGCGACCGGCAACCTTCCGACGGCCACCGTGTCCTTGGGGCCCCTGTCCGGCGCGGCCATCGGTCAACTGGCCGGCGACACCCTCGGAGCAGCGGTTGACCAGCGGGTACGGGGCTTGCTCGACGGGGCCGGCGGGAACCCGTTCCTGGCGGTCGAGATGCTGGCCGGGCTGCGGACCGCCGACGCCTCGCAGGAGGTCGTGCCCTCCGGACTCGTGGTGGGTGTGCGCGGCAGGCTCAGGTCCCTGCAGCCCGGCACGCTGCGCTTCCTGCGGATGGGAGCGGTACTCGGCGGCAGCTTCGACTTCCACGACGCCGCCGCGCTCTGCGGCCGGCCGACGGCCGCACTGATCCCGGCGCTCGAGGAAGCGGTGCGCGCCGGACTCCTGGACGACGACGGCGACCACCTGGTCTTCCGGCACGATCTGCTGCGCCAGGCGGTCTACGCCGACATCCCGCCGTCGGCCCGCAAGGCGCTGCACCGCGAGGCCGCTCACCGCCTCGTCGCCGCGGGCCGGCAGCCGATCGACGCGGTGCCGCACATCCTCAGGGGGGCGCTGCCCGGGGACGAGGAAGCCGTGGCGCTGCTGCGGCGTGCGGTCGACGACGTGCTGACGGTCACACCGGGCCTGGCGGCCGACCTGATGACGCGCGCGCTCGAACTGGCGCCATCGGCAGGGCCGTTGAAGTTCGCGGTGGGCGAGCAGACGATCCTCTGTCTGACCCGGGCCGGCCGGAACCGCGAGGCGCTGGCGACGGGCGACCGGCTGTTGGCGGACCGGCCTTCGCTGGAGACGTTCGGTCGGCTGCAGGCCGCCCTCGGCGGGACGCTGTGGACCATGGATCTCGCCGGCGAACTGCGCCGCCGGGCCGAAACCGCTCTCGCCACCGGGGGCGCCGCCCCGGAGATCCGTGCACGGCTGGCCGCCCTGCGCGCACTGGCCCTGTCCCGAGGCCGTGATCTGGTCGCGGCGCGGGAGGCCGGCGAGAGCGCGCTGGATGCCGCTACCGCGATCGGTGACCGGGAGGCCCACGTCCTGGCCCTGTCCGGGCTCGGCGAGATCGCGCTGAACGCGGGTGAGAGCGCGGTCGCGCTGGGGCGCTTCGCCGCGCTGAGCGCCATCGATCCCGCTTTTCTTCCCGAGGAGATCGTCGCGCACCTGCACGTGGACGACTTCGAGTCCAGCGGACGACTGCTCCTGCGGGCGGCGGACAAGGCCGGGGCGGTGCGTCAGGCCATGCTGATGTGGGCCCAGGGCCAACACGATCTGGGGCTCGGCCGGCTCGACGACGCCGACGCCGACTTCGTGACCATGGAGCGCCTGGAGGACGAGGTACAGGTGCCCGTCCAGCAGGTGAACGGTCGTGTGATCCGCTCCCGGATCGCCCTGCTGCGCGGCGACCGGGAGGCGGCGCGGGAGCACCTGCTCGCCGCCCGGGAAGGACTGGCGGTCAAACCGAACCCGGGCAACACGGCCGCGGTGCGCTTCCTGGAGGCGGTCCATGCCGAGGCCGACGGGGACGTCGGGCTCGCCGTCGACAGGATCCGCCACGTGCAGCAGGCAGGACCCTTCATGCGGTGGCGGCTCCTGCGCGACTGGGTCGACTCCGCGATCCGCGTGTCCCTCAGCGGCGGGGAGCGCGAGCTCGCCGAGGACCTGGCCGCGCAGGCCGAGGCCCATGCCGAACGCAACCCGTCCGTACCGACCGCCGCGGGCATCGCGGCGCAGGCCCGCGGACTCGTGCGGAACGATCCGGCCGTCCTCGAACACTCCGTGGAACTGCTCAGGTCGAGCCCCCGCCCACTGGCCCGGGCCGCCGCCTGCGCCGACCTCGGACAGGCACTCCTCTCGGCAGGGCGACGGAGTGAGGCGGTGACCGCGCTGACCCACGCGCGTGGCACGTTCGCCGAGTCGGGCGCCCACGCCGCGGCGGCACTCGTCCAACGTGCTCTGGAGGGTGCCGGGGCCGGCAGCCGCAGGGCGGCGACCACCCAGCGCCCCGTCCAGGGCTGGGGCGCCCTCACGCCCTCGGAGAAGAAGGTCGCGCGCCTCATCGCCCAGGGCCGGACCAACCGGTCGGCGGCCGACGTGCTCGTCGTGTCCCCGCACACCGTCAACACCCACCTGGCGTCCGTCTTCCGCAAGTTGTCGATCGGCTCCCGGGTCCAGCTCGCCAACCTGGTCGCCTCCTTGCCCGACGACTGAGCGGGGCCCGGCCACCGGGCACGCCGTAAGCACTCCCGGGGGTGTTTAATGTGCGTTCGAACGGGAAAGCCCGGTCGGTCCGATGAACGGCACCACCGGAGTCCACGCCGTCACGCGACCGTTCCGCACCCCAGCACCCAGTCACCCGAGCGCCCAGTCACCCAGTCACCCAGTCACCCGGCAAAGGCAGCAGCATGACCTCACCGGCCAGATCGTCGGCACGGCGGATCGCCGCCCTCCTGACCGGGATCCTCGTCCTGGCGCCGGTCGTCACCGGGTGCGGTGGCGGGCCGACCGGGGGCGAGGTCACCTCCATCACCGCGCTCGACTACTACACCGACGGAACCGAACACACCCAGTGGGGCGACATGCTCACCGACTGCGGCAGGACGGTCGGGGTGCGGGTCGAGCAGACGAGCGTCCCGGGGGCCTCGCTCATCCCCAAGGTCCTGCAACAGGCGTCGTCGCGGACCCTCCCCGACCTGTTGATGCTCGACAACCCCGATCTGCAGCAGATCGCCCGGACCGGCGCGCTGACCCCGCTGGACGGCTACGGCATCGACTCCAGCGGCTTCGCCCGGGGAATCCTGTCGGCGGGCACCTACCAGGGACGGGTGTACGGGCTGGCCCCCAACGTCAGCACCGTCGCCCTCATCTACAACAAGGACATGCTCACCGAGGCCGGTGTCGCCGTCCCGAGGACCTGGGACGAACTGAAGGCGGCCGCCGCCGCGCTGACCCGCCCCGGGCGCTACGGAATGGCCGTCGACGCGAACGCGACATTCGAGGGCACCTGGCAGTTCCTGCCCTTCCTGTGGTCCAACGGCGGTGACGAGCGGCACCTGGACACCCCGCAGGCCGCACAGGCACTCCAGCTCTGGGTCGACCTGGTGCAGAGCGGATCCATGTCGAAGTCGGTGCTGAACTGGACGCAGGCCGATGTCCACGATCAGTTCGTCGCCGGAAGGACAGCCATGATGATCAACGGCCCGTGGCGGATCCCGGCCCTGAACCAGGACGAGAACCTGCACTGGGGAGTGGCCCCCGTACCCGTCCCCCAGTCGGGACGGACTCCGGTCACACCGCTCGGCGGCGAGGTGTGGACGGTCCCGCAGAATCCGTCCAGGACCCGGCAGGAGAAGGCCGCCCGGGTTCTCGCCTGTCTGAACTCCCCCTCGAACATGCTCACCCTGGCCCAGGAGCACTTCACCGTGCCCTCCCGCACCGCGGTGGCCGCGCAGCACGCCGAGGCGATCCCGTCGATGTCCGCCTTCACGGACAGCGTGGCGGCGGCGCGCGCCCGCACCGACGAGCTCGGCGTCGAGTGGCCCAGGGCGGCGACGGGAATCTACACCGCGGTCCAGTCCGCGCTGACGGGTGAGCAGACACCGGAGGTAGCCCTCAGCCATGCGCAGCAGACCGCGACCGGCCGCTGACCCGTCCCCGGTTCGGCGCGGGGAGCGATGGGCCCGGTGGATGTTCATCGCGCCCGCCGCCACGTACCTGCTGCTGTTCTTCGGCTACCCGATCGTCGAGAACGTCGTGATGAGCTTCCAGCAGTACACCGTCACGACGTTCTACACCGGTGACGCACCGTTCGTGGGACTGCGGAACTACGAGACGATCCTCTCGTCGAGCCGCTTCCCCCACACCCTGCTGACCACAGTCTTGTTCACGGCCGGCTCGGTCCTGGGGCAGTTCGCCGTCGGCCTGGCCCTCGCCCTGTTCTTCCAGCGCCGCTTCCCGCTCGGCGGCGTGCTGCGATCGCTCCTGCTGCTGCCGTGGCTGCTGCCGCTGGTGGCCTCCGGAACCACGTGGAAGTGGATGCTCGACCCCGACACCGGAGTCGTCAACGCGGTGCTGCGCGGCCTCCACCTCTCGTCGTCCGGTGTCCCCTGGCTCACCGGCACCTCCCAGGCGCTGATGTCGGTGGTCCTCGTCAACATCTGGGTCGGAGTCCCCTTCAACACCGCGATCCTGTACGGCGGTCTGCGGGACATCCCCCCGCACCTGTACGAGGCGGCGAAGCTGGACGGCGCCGGCCCGCTGGCCTCGTTCCGCCACATCACCTGGCCACTGCTGCGGCCCGTGGTGAGCGTCGTGCTGGTGCTGGGCGTGGTCTACACGGTCAAAGTGCTGGACATCATCCTGGTGGTGACGGGCGGAGGGCCGGCGAACGCCACGGAGACCATCGCCACCCAGTCCTACGAACTCTCCTTCCGGCAGTACGACTTCGGGCGCGGTGCCGCGATGAGCAACCTCCTCGTCCTCCTCTCCCTGGTGTTCGCCCTCCGCTACCTGCGCGCCGGGCGACGCGCCCGGGCCGTCTGGGAGGCCGTCCCATGAAGCGCCCACCCGGCCGCGGCGGCCCGCTGTCCACCCTCGTCGGGACAGCCCTGCTCGCGCTGATGCTGTTCCCCGTCTACTGGATGGTGAACGCCTCCCTCCAGCCGGCCGGCAACACCCTGCGGGGAGGGTGGCTCCCCCTCCATCCGGACCTCAGCGGATACGCCACCGCGTTGCGCGACCAGGGGCGCAACCTCGTCACCAGCCTCGTCGTGGCCCTCGGCAGCGTGGTACTCAGCCTCGCACTCGCCGCACCGGCGGCACACGCCCTGGCCCGGTTCCGCCTGCGCGGCACCAACCTCGTACTCCTCGGCGTCCTGACCGCCCAGACGGTGCCGAGCATCGTCGTGGCCGACGCGCTCTACGGCGCCTACAACGACCTGGGGCTGCTGAACTCCTACCTCGGGCTGATCCTCGCCGACTCCACCACCGGAGTCCCCTTCGCGATCGTCATCCTGCACGCGTTCATGCGGAGCATCCCCGAGGAGATCATCGAGGCCGCGCACGTGGACGGCGCCGGCCGGCTGCGCGTCTTCCGCTCCGTGGTCCTCCCGATGAGCCGCAACGCGTTGATCACGGCCGCCGTCTTCACCTTCCTCTTCGCCTGGAGCGACTTCCTCTTCGCCCTCACGCTGACCACCACGGAGACCGTCCGCCCGATCACCCTGGGCGTCTACCAGTACCTCGGCGCCCACACGAACCAGTGGAACGCCGTCATGGCCACCAGCGTCCTGGCGTCCGTTCCCGCCGCCGTCCTGCTCGTCGTCGCCCAGCGCCACGTCACCAGCGCCGTCAGCGGCGCGGCCCCGAAGTGAGGACCACCCCCGATCTAGTAGGTTCACGCGATGTCCCGCCGCGGGCCCGCTGGCAGGGTGTTCGGGAAGGCCCCCCGGTGGACGGGGATACCGATGGCCGATCGACCCGAGAGGAATCCGGTGCCCGCAACTCTTCTCTCCACTGCGCGACTGTCCGCCGCCGACCGGGCCGAGAGCTGGCACGAGACGGTGTCCCGTGCCTTCGTGCCGTTGGCGGTGGACCTCCTGGAGGAGGTGCCGTCACCCGGGACGATCGTCAGCCATCGGCTCGGATCGGTGCGGATAACGAGGGTCCAGGCGGGGCCACAGGTGGTGACGCGCAGCAGGCGCATGATCGCCGCGGGGGGCGCGCCGTCGATCGTCCTCAGCCTGCAGCAGCGTGGTACCGCGATCAAGGAGCAGGACGGCAGGGAGTCCGTCATCCGGCCGGGTGAGTTCTCCATCACCGATACGACCCGGGTCTACCGGAAGAGGATCGAGGAGGGGTTCGTCTTCACGTCCTTCCAGTTCCCCCGCGCGGAGTTGGACGTGTCGGAGCGGGACGTACGGGCACTGACCGCGACGTCGTTCAGCGGGACGGAGGGCAGCGCCGCGCTGGTGACGACCTACCTCGCGCGGATGGCGCGCGAGGCGGAGAGCCTGGACGAGGCCGTCGGCCGCCGGGCCGCGGCCACGGCGCTCGACCTGCTGGCGCTGCTCGTCGACGACCGGTCCGGGCGCTCCCAGCCGCAGGCTTCGCGGACGGCGGGCTCGCTGGAACGGGTCAAGGAGCACATCCTGCGCAACCTCCGCGATCCGGACCTGTCGCCGTCCACGATCGCCGAGGCGAACCTCATGTCGGTCCGCTTCCTCCACAAGCTCTTCCACCTCGAAGGCACCACGGTCGGCGGGTGGATCCGAAAGCAGCGACTGGAGCGTTGCAGCCGGGACCTCCTGCGCCCGGTGTCCGCAGAACTCGGCGTGGCGGGGATCGCCCGGCGCTGGGGCTTCGCCAACTCCAGTCACTTCAGCCGCGCCTTCCGCGCGGCCTACGGCATGACGCCGAGTGACTGGCAGGCCGGCGGCAAGCCGACGGGATGACCCGCCACCGACCCTTGTTTCCGAGCCGAGGAAGCCGGTCCAGCGCCCGGAGCACCTCGGCGCGCTGCGGAGTCAGCCGACGAAGCGGATCAGCGCCCGGGCCGGGCGTCTCGGCTCTCGTCTCCCGCCGCCGCGCGGCCCGTACGAACCTGCTGGTCTTCTCACCGGTCACGGCCACCCCCTGCTTCCGCGGGCGCTTCAGGCCGTGGCCGGACGAGCGGCGGTCCGGTTCGGGCGGACGAGGAAGGTGGCGGCGTAGACGCAACTGGCGGCGGCCATGATCGCGAAGCTCGGCGGCAGCGTGGGCGCTGCCGCGCTGAGCAGCAGCCCGCCCCACATCTCCACGACCGCGAGCGCGGCGGACAGCGCGAGCGCGCGGAACGGACGGTCGGTGAGCCGGATCGCCGCGCCCGCCGGGGCGGCGAGCAGGCCGAGCAGCAGCAGCGAGCCGACCGCCTGGGTGGCCTCACCCGCGCAGACACCCACCAGCGCGAGGAACCCGAAGCCCAGCAGCCGTACCGGCACACCCCGTGCGGCGGCTACCGCCTCGTCCAGGGTGGCGAACAGCAGTGGCCGGGCGATCAGCAGCACGACCACGCAGACCACGCCCGCGATCACCACCGCGAGGGTGGTCTGGTTGCCGTGCAGGCCGAAGATCGAGCCGAACAGCACGCTCGTGCCGGCGCCGCCCTGCGCCCCGCTGCGGGAGGTGGTGTAGATGGTCAGGAAGAACGCGCCCAGGCCGAGGATCCACGCGAAGACGCTGCCGATCACCACGTCGTCCGCCCGGCCACGCCGACCGAGCCCGCCGATCAGCAGGCCCACGCCGACGGTCGCGGCGAACAGTCCGAGCCGCAGGTCGTAGCCGCCGGCCAGGGCTGCCATCGCGCCGGTGAACGCGACATGGCTGAGCGCGTCACCGGTGAAGATCTGGGCCCGCAGCACCAGGAAGTAGCCCACCAGCCCGCAGGCCAGGGCGATGAACGTGCCCGCCAGCAGGGCGTGCTGGAAGAACGCCTGGTCCAGGACGGACATCATGCGGCACCTCCGGTCGCGAGCGGCGTACGCGCCCGGCCGGCCGCCTCCCGGGCGAAGCGGTACAGGTGCGCGAGGACGAATCCGGCGAAGGCGAAGCCGGTGACGAAGAACCCGAGCGGGTACGGCTGGTAGTACGCCGCGATCAGCCCCGCCCAGCAGACCACCAACCCCAGCATCACCGACAGCAACAGGCTCAGCCCCGGCCGGGCGGTGAGCTGCTGGGCGGTCGCGGCCGGGATCACCAGCAGCGCGAACACCAGCAGCGTGCCGGTGATCTGGCTCGCCTCGGCCGTGGCCGCGCCCAGCAGCACCAGGAACAGCGCGCCCAGCGGCCGTACCGGTACGCCGCGTCCGGCCGCCACCTCCGGATCTACGGAGGCGAACAGCAGCGGACGTCCGACCACCGCCAGCACGGCCAGCACCACCGCGCCGACCACCGCCAGGATCGCGACCTGGCCGGTGGTGATGCCCAGGAAGTCACCGAACAGCAGCGCCGTCGGCCCCTCCAACAGGCCCTTGTACAGGCTGATGAACAGGTACCCGCAGGCCAGTGCGAACGCCTGCACCGTGCCGGTGACGGCGGACTCCTCCGACCCGCCGCGCCGCAGTACGGCTATCACGAGGGCGGCGGCGACGCAGAACCCGAAGTAGCCGAGCGAGGTGGAGAAACCCGCCAGGATCGCCAGGGAGGCGCCGGGGAAGGCCGCGACGGAGAGCGTGTGCCCGGCGAAGGTCTGCCGGCGCAGCACCATGAACCAGCCGACCACCGCGCATACCACGGCCACGATCGCTCCCGCGCGGAAGGCGTTCACCATGGACAGGTAGGACCACATGTCCTGGAAGTCCGCGACGAGGTTCCAGGAGAAGACTGGTGAAGCGGCGTCAGCCAGTGGCATCGCGGCCTCCGGTGCCGTGCCGGTCGGTGTGGACGGCCGGGGCCTCCGGCTGGCCGACCACCACCAGCCGCCCGTCGCTGGTGCGCAGCACCTCGACGGGCGTGCGGTACAGCCGGGTCAGTGTCTCCGAGGTGATCACCTCGGCCGGGGTGCCCGAGACGGCGCCGCCCTCGGCGATGTAGACCACCCGGTCCAGGTGGTGGAGTATCGGGTTCACGTCGTGGGCGACCATCACCACCGACACCCCCTCCAGGTGGCAGATCTTGCCCAACAGGCAGGCGATCGCCGCCTGGTTGGTCAGGTCGAGGCTGTCCAGCGGCTCGTCCAGCAGCAGCACCCGCGGTCGCCGCACCAGCGCCTGGGCGATCAGCAGCCGCTGCTGCTCGCCGCCCGAGCACTGCCCTATCGGACGGTGCGCGTACGTCGCGGCACCGACCAACTCGACGACCTCCTCGACGCGTTCGCGCGCGGCCCGGCGCTTCGCCCGGCCCAGGCCCGGGACGGGGATCCCCCACGAATCCCCGTCCAGGCCCAGCCGCACCAGATCCACCCCGCGGATGCGCACACTCGCGTCGAAGTTGCGCCGCTGCGGCAGGTACCCGACGGCCGCGTTGCGCTCGCCGGGCGCCGCGCCGAGCACGCGGACCTCCCCGGCCGACGCCGGGAGGACCCCCAGCAGGACCTTGACCAGGGTGGACTTTCCGACCCCGTTGGGGCCGAGCACGGCGGTGAACTCCCCGGCCCCCACAGTCAGATCGACACCCGACCACAAGGTCCGCCCGCCCACGCGCACGGCGGCACCACGCAGCGACAGCACCGGCACCCGCTCGTCGCCGGGAGGGGTGCGCTCCATCTCCGTACGGACCTTCTCGGCCGGGTGGATGCTCACTTGCCCGTCGCCTGCTTCAGCGCGTCGGCGATGCCCTGCAACTGCTGGGCCTGCCAGTCCTGGAAGCCGGCGTTCGCCGGGGCGAGGGTCTCGGTGACCTGGGCGACCGGGATGCCCTGCGCCTTCGCGGCGTTGACCTGGGCGACCACGTCGGGGTTGGAGTTCTGGGAGTTGTAGACGTAGATCTTGATCTGCTTGCCGGCGATCTGCTGGTCGATGGCGGCCTTGTCGGCGGCCGTCGGGTCGGTGCCCTCGCTCTCCGCGTCCAGGAACGACTCCGGGGTCAGCATCTTCAGACCGACGCTCTCCGCGAGCGGGGTGACGATCGACTCCGAGGCACCGATCGGCGTGCCCGCGTACTTGGCCTTGATGTCCGCTTCGAGCTGGTTGTACCTGGCCAGTGTCTGCGTGGTGAAGGTCTGCTTCTGGGTGTCGAAGTAGGCCGCGTCGGCCGGGTCTATCTTCTTGTAGTCGGCGGTGATCCGGTCGATCACCTTGGTGACGCTCTCCGCCGAGTACCACTGGTGCGGGTTGTCGCCCTCCTTCTTGCCCAGCAGGTCCCCGACCTTCAGCGCGGTCCGGCTCGGCGCGGGGTTGGCGGCGAGCAGCTTGTCCGACCAGGCGTCGTACCCGATCCCGTTGCTGATCACGTAGTCCGCGCCCGCGACCGTCCGGCCGTCGGCGGCGGTCGGCTCGTAGGAGTGCGGGTCGGTGTCCGGGTTGCTGATGATGCTGCTCACCTTGACGTGCTCGCCGCCCAGCTGCGTGGCGATGGAGCCCCAGAAGTTCTCCGCCGCGGTGACCTGGATGACCTTCGATCCGCCGGCGCCGCTCGAACCGGCGGACGAGGTCTTCGCCGAGGACGCGGTCGAGCACGCGGCGGTGGCGGTGAGGGCGGCGACGACGGCGACGCCGAGCACGGCTCTGAGCGGGTTGCGGCGGGACTGGGCGGTGCTCATGACGGGCTACTCCTCGCATACCTGCCGGCCCCTGTCCGGGGGACAGGGGCCGGCGCCGGTGGACAGCCCTCAGCCTAGGTGGAAACGATTTTCAGAACCAGAGCACTCAAGGTCGAGATGGAAATCATTGCCAAAACTTGGGAACCGCATGGCCGCGACCGCGGTGCCGGGGTTGGTGATCGCTCGTAGCGGAACCCCGGCCGACGCCCGGCCGGGGTTCCTCGATGCGGTGGGTACCGGTCAGCGCTGGAGGGTGAGGAGGCCCGGCCGCCACGGCAGTTGGTCGTAGGGACGGGTCGCGCTGGAGGACGTGCCCTGGCAGCGGAGCTGGACGTGGCAGGGATCGGCGGTCATGGTCTGGTCCGGGCTGCTGCGGACCAGGTCGCCGTGGTCACTCGCGGTAGAGCAGGGCAGTGGCACCCGCCAGGACGGCGCTGGCGACCAGGGCCCAGGCGATCTGCCCGTGCAGGACCAGGACCGCCCCCGGCGCGGCACCGGCGAGCATGGTGGCGACGGAGAGGACCTTCCGGCGCTGGCGGGGGGCGGTGCCGCCGGCGAGGCGGGAGTCGGCGGCCAGGCCGGTGAGGGTGAGGGTGAGCACCGTGGTGGTGAGGTCCGGTATGCCCAGGCTCCGCACGGTGGCGTTGCGGATGCCCATCGCCAGGGCGAGCAGGGCGATCACCGGGTACTGCACCGCCCCCTCGGGGCTCCGGACGAAGAGGACGACGGCGGCCGCGGCGTGCAGCACCGCTTCCAGGAGGAAGGCCGCCCGCAGGCGCGCCGGGCTCCGGACCGCGGCCTGTCGGGTCGCGAGCCGGCCGGCCAGTCCCGCGCCGAGGAGGAACGCGGCGAGGGAGGTGAGCGAGCCGGCGACGGAGAAGCCGGGTGCTCCGGCGAGGGCGAAGGCGATGACGACGACGTTGCCGGTCATGTTCGCGGTGAAGACGTGACCGAGGCCGAGGTAGCTGACGGCGTCGATCAGGCCGCTGACCAGGGTGAGGCCGAAGAGGGCCAGGGCCAGCGGGTGGCGGTCGCGGATCTGCGGTCCGGACGACTGCGGCGGCGGGGATGTGGTCACGACGGCTCCTCGTGCGGATAGGGGGATACGGGGCGGGTGGGCACCGCCGAAGCTCGGGGGTGCCCACCCGCCGATGAGGTGGCTGAGCGTCAGAAGAAGCAGGGGTCCATCGGCACCTGGGGCTGCCCGGGGAGGCCGAGGCCGCGGGCCGTACGCCAGGCGTGCTGCTCGCCGGAGGCGGCCACGGCCTCCAGGACTCCCTCGGCCTGGTGGACGCCGGCCAGGCTGGGGGCGGGCGTCGCGTGGTAGCCGCCGAAGCGGGTGACCGGGCTCCAGGAGGGCGTCACCTCGGACAGTTCGGGGGCCAGCCCCTGGTGCTCCGCGGTGGCGTGGACGATGCGTCCGCCGACGACGGTGAGGACGGACTCGATGTGCGGGATGTCGGCCTCGGGCACGCTGAAGTAGTCGGCGCTGAGCAGCGCGAGGTCCGCGTAACTTCCCACTGTCAGGCGGCCCTTGACGTCCTCCTCGCCGGTGAGGCGGGCGCCGCCGAGGGTGTAGAGCTCCAGGGCCTGTTCGCGGCCGAGCCGGTTGTGCTCGGCGGCCAGGCGCCGCCCGCTGACGGCCCGGCCGGAGACCAGCCAGTGCAGGGCGACCCAGGGGTTGTAGGAGGAGACCCGGGTGGCGTCGGTGCCACCGGCGACGGTGAGGCCGCGGTCCAGCATGGCGCGCAGCGGCGGTGCCTCGGCGGCGGCCGGGGCGCCGTAGCGGGAGACGAAGGCCTCGCCCTGGAAGGACAGGCGGTTCTGGACGGAGACGGCGCCGCCGAGGGCCGCGATCCGGTCGAGGCTGTCGGGGCTGACGGTCTCGGCGTGGTCGAAGAGCCAGCGGTTGCCCTGGGGGAAGAGGCCTTCGGCGGCGAGCTTCTCGAAGACGGCGAGGTCGCGGCGGATGGTCTCGTCGTAGGTGGCGTGCAGCCTGAATCCCCAGCCGTGCTCCGTCAGCAGCCGGACGGCCTTCTCGAACTCGCTCTCGTAGGAGCCCAGTTGGGGCCGGGGCTCGGCGAAGTTCTCGAAGTCGGCGGCAGCCCAGGTGAGGTTCTCCCCCGCGCCGTTGAGGCGCAGCCACGCGTCGCCCTCGCCGGGGCGCACGGTGTTGACCCAGCGGGTGAGGTCGTCCAGTTCCTGCCCGGCGGTCTGCGGGAAGAGGTGGTAGGCGATGCGCAGGGTCAGCTCGCCGCGACGGGCGAGTTCCAGGACGGTGCCGTAGTTCTCGGGGAAGCTCTGGAAGCCGCCGGCGGCGTCGATGGCGGAGGTGAGGCCGAAGCGGTTGAGCTCGCGCAGGAAGTGCCGGGTGGAGCCGATGCGGTCGGCCTCGTCCAGGGTCGGCGCCTTGGCGAGGGTGGAGTAGAGCAGCAGGGCGCCCGGGGCGGCGATCAGCAGGCCGGTGGGTTCGCCGTCGTGGCCGCGCACGATCTGGCCGCCGGCCGGGTCGGGGGTGTCCCGGGTGAAGCCGGCGGCCCGCAGTGCGGCCTGGTTGAGCAGGGCCGACTGGTAGAGGTGCAGCACGAAGACGGGGGTGTCGGGGGCCGCCGCGTTGAGCTCGGCCAGGGTGGGCAGGCGCCGCTCGGCGAACTGGTCGGCGGACCAGCCGCCGACGACCCGCACCCACTGGCCGGGCGGAGTGCGCTCGGCCTGGAGCTTGAGCATGGTCAGGGCCTCACGCAGCGTCGGGACGCCGTCCCAGCGCAGCTCCATCACGTAGTTGAGGCCGCCGCGGATGACGTGCAGGTGCGCGTCGTTGAGCCCGGGCACGGCCCGGCGGCCGAGCGCGTCGACCACCCGGGTGTCGGGGCCGACCAGCGGGACGACGTCGGCGTCGCCCCCGACCGCCTGGATCCGACCGTCCCGCACGGCCACCGCCGTGGCCTGGGGGCGGCGCGGGTCGTTGGTGTACACCTTGGCGTTGCGCACCACGAGGTCGGCGGGCAGGGCGGGGGCGCCGGGACGGATCCCGGCGACGGGCATGGTGGACAACGAGGGGTCCCTTCGTACGGTGGTCTCGGCCCGACAGGGCCACCCGGCGAAACCTAGGCAACCGGTCCACCTCCGATGCACCCCGCCGCGCATCGCCGGTTGCCTTGCAGTGCACGGTGATCGGCGCTGCTCCGACGCGCCGGACGACTGTGCGTTGTCAGAACAGCCCAGGGCACAGAACGATCAGAACCCCGGGCCGGCCGCCCGCTAACGTCGTCGGTGTGCCGCCCCGGCCGGTCCCCGGGGACAGCGACTGACGCCGTGTCACTCACTCGTCCTCCCGGACGGATTCCCCCGCAGGCCTTCCCCCGTTCGGCTGTCGATCCGCCGACGGGGCCCTGCACCCCTCAGAAACGAGAAGAACCATGTTCGACATCACCAAGGTCCACGCCGCCCCGAGCCCCGACCTGCTCACCCCGGACAACGCGATGATGCTGTTCGTCGATCACCAGCCGCAGATGTTCTTCGGCACCGGCAGCGGTGACCGCACCTCCATCATCAACTCCACCGTCGGCCTGGCGAAGGCCGCGAAGATCTTCGACGTGCCGGTGGTGCTCTCGACCGTCGCCGCCGAGTCCTTCTCCGGACCGATCCTCCCCCAGTTGCGGGCCGTCTTCCCCGACCACGAGGTCATCGACCGGACCAGCATGAACGCCTGGGAGGACGAGGCCCTGGTCGCGGCGGTCAAGGCCACCGGCCGCAAGAAGATCATCCTGTCCGGCCTGTGGACCGAGGTCTGCCTGGTCCTGCCGGCGCTCTCGGCGCTGGGCCAGGGCTACGAGGTGTACGTCGTCTCCGACGCCTCGGGCGGCGTCAGCCCGCAGGCTCACGAGCACGCCCTGCAGCGGATGACCGCGGCCGGCGCCGTGCCCGTCACCTGGGTGCAGGTGCTGCTGGAGCTCCAGCGCGACTGGGCCCGCACCGAGACCTACGTCGCCGTGACGGACCTGGTCAAGGAGCACGCCGGCGCCTACGGCCTGGGCATCGTCTACGCCCAGTCCATGATCAACCCGCACGCCGCCGGCTGACGGACCGCACCGAACCGACGGAGTCAGACATGAACACGGGCCTTCTCCTGCTACGCCTGGTCGCCGGTCTGCTGATCGCCGGCCACGGCGTCCAGAAGGTCAGCTTCCACCTCGGTGGCGGCGGACTGGACGGCGGCACCGCCGAGTTCCGGGGCGACGGCTTCCGCGGCGGGAAGCTCACCGCCCTCGCCGCCGGCGGCACCCAGATCGGCGCCGGGCTGATGCTGGCCGCCGGACTGCTCACTCCGCTGGCCGGCGCGGGTGTCATGGGGGTGATGACCGTCGCCCTCACGGTCAAGTGGCCGCACGGGCTGTGGGTGCAGCACGACGGGTACGAGTTCCCGTTCGTCCTGATCGTCATCGGCGCGGCACTGACCGCCACCGGCCCCGGCCAGTGGTCGGTCGACGGCGCCCTCGGCCTGGCGCACTGGCCGCTGTGGTGGCTGCCCGCGGCCGTCCTCGCCGGCGTGGGCGGCGGTCTGGCCACCCGGCTCGCCCTGCACCGGACCTGACGGCGACGGCGAAGCCCCCGATCGGCTCGGGCCCCTGGACACCCCCCCGTGTCCAGGGGCCCGAGCCTTTCGTGCGCGGGGCCCGGTGGCCGACCGCCCGCCGGCTCCGGCGACGGCCTCACGCGGAGGAACCCGACTGTGTGCGCACCCCGTCCCGGGGTAGGCACACAGCCGGGTTCCGGCATGCGCGACGCAAGGGTCCGTGCGCCTCAGCGTGACCGGCCAGGCGGCCCGGCGCGCGGCTTCGACAGCCCACGGCACTCCCGGGCGACGCGATGTGCGCTCAGAGGCAAGCAGCCGCGGATGGCCGCCCTAGCGTGGGACGCGTCAACAGCACACCCGCTGCCCGAGAGGAACAAGTCCCATGCCGTTCATCACCGTTGGCCAGGAGAACTCCACCGCCATCGACCTCTACTACGAGGACCACGGCACCGGTCAGCCGGTCGTCCTGATCCACGGCTTCCCGCTGGACGGGCGCTCCTGGGAGCGGCAGAGCGCCGCCCTGCTCGACGCCGGCTACCGGGTCATCACCTACGACCGCCGCGGCTTCGGCCAGTCCTCGCAGCCCACCACCGGCTACGACTACGACACCTTCGCCGCCGACCTGAACACCGTGCTGGAGACCCTGGACCTGCGGGACGCCGTCCTGGTCGGCTTCTCCATGGGCACCGGCGAGGTCGCCCGCTACGTGTCCACCTACGGCTCGGCCCGCGTCGCCAAGGTCGCCTTCTTGGCCTCCCTGGAGCCGTTCCTGCTCAAGACCGACGACAACCCCGACGGCGCCGCCCCGAAGGAGTTCTTCGACGGCATCGTCGCCGCCGTGAAGGCCGACCGCTACGCCTTCTACGCCGGCTTCTTCAACGACTTCTACAACCTGGACGAGAACCTCGGCACCCGGATCAGCGAGGAGGCCGTCCGCAACAGCTGGAACACCGCGGCCTCCGGCGGCTCCTACGCCGCCTCGGCCGCCCCGACCACCTGGTACACGGACTTCCGCGCCGACATCCCGCGCATCGACGTTCCCGCCCTGATCCTGCACGGCACCGGCGACCGCACCCTGCCGGTCGACAACACCGGCCGCGTCTTCCACCGGGCCCTGCCCTCCGCCGAGTACGTGGAGATCGAGGGCGCGCCGCACGGCCTGCTGTGGACCCACGCCGAGGAGGTGAACACCGCGCTGCTGGCCTTCCTCGCCAAGTGACCCGGTCGGCCGCGCGCCCTCGTCCGCGGCCGCCCGTCCCCCGTCGGTGCCCGGCGCCCGCTCACCCGGGTGGTGGGCACCGACCCACGACCAGGAGGTCATCCGTGAAGCTTCGACTCACCCGGCTCGTCGTCCCGTTGGTGGCGGCGGCCGCCGCGCTGACGGCCGTCCCCGCCGCCTCGGCGGCCCCGAGCGCCCCGGCGAAGCGGCCGGGCTCGCACCAGCAGTTCGCCGTCGGCCCGCAGTACGACACCACCCACGTGTACGTGTCGCCGGGCAGCGAGCAGGCCTTCGTGGCCAGTTGGACGTCCACCTTCGGCGGCAGCACGCTCGGGCCGGTCTCCACCCAGGTGACCCCGACGCCCAGCCGGACGCTGTCCGAGCTGATCGTGTCGCCGGTCGGCACGCTGTCGGTGTTCGACTACACCACGCCCGTCCCGTACCCGTTCGGCACCGAGCGCACCGGCTGGCTGGTGACCGACCTCGACCAGGCCGTCCGGGCCGCCCGCGCCGACGGCGCGGCCGTGACCGTGGCGCCCTTCGCCGACCCGATCGGCCGGGACGCCGTCGTCCAGTTCCCCGGCGGGATCAACGCCCAGCTCTACGTGCACACCACCGCGCCGTCCTACCCGGCCCCGGCGAGCGTGCCGGAGAACCGGCTCTACCTGTCACCGGACTCGGTCGGCGCTTTCCTCGACAGCTACCTCGCCTTCACCCGGGGCCGCGTCGTCTCCGACGACCGGCGGGCCGACGGCGCCGCCATCGGCCTGCCCGGGACGACGTACCGGCTCATCCGCCTCACCTCCGGTTTCGGCGCCACCACGGTCACGGTGACGGACGGCCACCTGCCGAGCCCCTTCGGCCGGGAGCTCACCGGCTACGGCGTGCCCGACCTCGGCGCCACCCTGGAGCGGGCCAAGGCCGCCGGCGCCTCGGTGCTGTGGGGACCGGTCCGCGCGGGCGGCCGGGACAGCGCGATGGTGCAGTTCCCGGGCGGCTACATCGCGGAGCTCCACACCGACCGGTGACCGCGCCCCGGTGGCCGGGCCCCGGTGGCCGGGCTCCGGTGGCCGGGCTCCGGTGCCCTGCGACCGGGCGGGACCGCCCGGCGCCACGGGTCCCTGCCGGCTGCCACCTCGGCGGCGGGGACCGGTGGCGCGGGACCGCCCCGGGAGGACTCATGAGCCGGTCGTCGCGCCACGGCACATGGCCCCACCCCTCCGGCCCCACCCCTCCGGCCCCGCGTCGCCCGGCCGTTCAGCAGGACCGGCGGTGCAGGGCCATGTGCACGGTGTCGACGATCTGGATCAGCGCGGCCCGAGCGGTGCCGGTGGGGCAGTGCCCGGCGAGCAGCAGGAAGCCGTGCACCGTGCCCTGGTAGCGCGTTGCCACGACCGGCACGCCCGCGGCGCGGAGCCTGGCGGCGTAGGCCTCGCCCTCGTCCCGCAGCACGTCGGCCTCGGCGGTGACCACCAGCGCCGGGGGGAGCCCGACGAGTTCGTCCAGCGTGGCCCGCAGGGGGGCGGCGGTGGCCTCCCTCCGCAGGTGCGCCCCGGGCAGGTACGCGTCCCAGAAGCCGCGCATGTGGTCACGGTGCAGGAAGTAGCCCGTCGCGAACCGACGGTAGGACGCGGTGTCGAAGTCCGCGTCGGTCACCGGGCACAGCAGCACCTGGTGCGCGAATCGCACGTCCCCGCGCTGCTGCGCGAGCAGCGTCAGCGCCGCCACCACATTGGCCCCGGCGGAGTCGCCGACGGCGGCGATCCGGTCCCCTTCCAGGCCGATCTCGTGGCCGTGCGCGTGGATCCAACGGGCCACGGCGTAGCACTGTTCGAGGGCCACCGGGTAACGCGCCTCGGGCGCCGGGGAGTAGTCCACGTACACCACGGCGGCGTCCGTTCCCAGCGCGATGTCCTGGATCAGCCGGCCGTAGGAGGCGGCGTCGCCGAGCACCCAGCCGAGTCCGCCGAGGAACAGCACCACGGGGATCGGGTCCGCGGCGCCGGCGGGCCTGGTCACCTGCACGTGCACCCGCCCGGCCGGTCCGCAGGGCAGGGCGAGCCACTCCGTCGTGGTGCCGTACGGATCGTCCGGTGCCGCCGGGCCGGGCGCATCGGCGTTTCGGGTGGCGTCCGGGGTGGTGAGGAAGGCGAGGTCCGGCGGTTCCGTCGCAGACCGGCCCGCCCGGGCGTCCAGGAAGTCCTGGAGTTCCCGGTCGAGCACCGGTCGTCGGACGTGCGAGGGGGTGGGGTCGGACAACTCTTCGCTCCTGGCATGATCGGATGGGCGCAGCGGCGCGAGACGTACCCTGGCGTGTCCTCGGTTCGAGCGCCGAGCGGACGGCCGGTCCACCCGCGTCACGAGGACGCCACGCAACCGTACTGCCGGGTGTCGGCCCGGGTTGTCTGATCGTGCACAGGTTCCGGCCCGGAAGGCCGGCCGGAAGATCCCCGTGATGTGCGCCGGATTGACGAACCCGTGTCCGCCTGACGGCCACGGGCACCACGGGCGGGGCACCGCCGTGGCCGGACAACTCGCCCGCACGGACGGCCGGTTCCTCACTCGTCGCCGCGCCTCCCCGTCCTGGCACGGCGGAGGCCACGTCACCGGCCGGGAGACCGTTGCGCGGTACGGCACCCGCGGCCGCGGCGTCGTGGACGAGATCGGCGACCGCGGTCGGTCGGGAGACGGCCACGGCGTGCGAGTCGTGAAGTCGGCTTCACCCCAGCCGAGTTCGACCCCGTAAGAAGCCTGACGACGACCGGGCCGCCCCCGGCCGGCCACCCGCAGGCCGCCGGACCTCGCGCGCACGACCGGAACGGGCGCCCATCCCCGCCGGCTCGTCGGACAAACGATGCGCGGATCGTCACGGCGCGATGCACCGTCGGAACATCCACGCCGTCGCCGTGCCCCTACCCTGGAACGCGATCCGCCTCCCCCTGTTCCGGCAGCTCCCAGGACCCGAGGCGAGAGAAGCGCACCGCCACCGGCACGCGCGCGTCGGCACATCGGCGCATCCACGCCCCCATCGGACACCGCGCCCCGCCGGCAACGAACCCGGACGGCCGCCGTCGCCACCGGCGCCCGTCCCGCCACCGACCAGGAGAGCCCCCCATGCCCGCCCCCCACCCGCTGCCCAGCTCCCAGCCCCAGGCCGCCGGCGCCGACCTCGTCCTCCGCGCCCGTCTCGTCCTCGGCGAGCACGAGACCGTCGACATTCCCGTGCGCTTCGGGTACCGCAGCGACGACCCGCTCGCCGTCGCCCTCGAATTCCTCGGCCCCGCGGCCGAAGCGGGCACCTGGCGGTTCTCCCGCGACCTCCTCTGGGAGGGGCTCCAGAAGCCCGCCGGCCTCGGCGACGTCCGCATCTGGCCGCCCTGCACCTGCCACGGCCGCACGTCCCTGCGCATCATGCTCCTGGGACGGGACGGCACCGTCCTCCTCGACCTCCCGCCCCGACAGGTCAGGCGCTGGCTGCGCCGCGAGAGCTTCACCCTGGTACCCCAGGGGTCGGAAGCGGCCTCGATCGACTGGGACACCGCACTGGAGGCTCTGGCCGGCCGACGTCCGGGCGCCACCGGGTGACCACCGGGGCGCCACCTCCGCGGGATTCGGCGAACCTCCGACTGCGGCCACATCCCGCCCGGCAACTCCCTCGCGCCGGAACAGCCCACGCCGGGCCGCTGACCCCCGGCCGCTCCCCTGCCGCTCCCGCCCCGCCCGGTCCCGCGGACCCGGCGGGGCGGGTCGGTCGGCGGCGGGTGCGGCGGCGTACTCCTCGTCGGTGACGGGGGCAGCCGGCCGTACGTCGCGAGCCGGGGCGACGGTCACCCGGAACCGATTCGTCTCCGAGGCGGCGATGGCGTACGGGCTGTCCGCTGGTGGCCGGCCATCCGGCAGGTGCTGCTCATGATGGATTCCTGGGCCGCCGCAGCCACCTGCCGCAGGCAGCTTCCCGACGGCCGCGGACATGAGATTTCGTCCTGTGCGGGCTGTGCCGTAGAGTCGGTGTCACCGACGCGGGGTGGAGCAGCTCGGTAGCTCGCTGGGCTCATAACCCAGAGGTCGCAGGTTCAAATCCTGTCCCCGCTACTACGCAACAAGGCCGGGCCCGTCGCACTGTGTGCGACGGGCCCGGCCTTCGTGTTGGTTGCTCCCTCTCCCGCACGTGCTGTGGGAGTTCGAGGGCCACTGCCAAACCCACCGCCCACATCACGCACTCCACCAGGACACGTCGCTGACACCACGGCCCGTCCCGATCGCCGATACCGGGCGGATCGCCCGGCTGGACGTCCGAGAACGCGACCGTCTCGGCGGCGCCCTCCACGAGTACCGACATGCCGCATGACCTGTACGGACAGACTTGTCGGCACCCGCATGGGCGGCGCACGGCGGAAGACCTCCGGCAGGGGCCGCACCACGCGCCGTCCGCTGTGCCCAAGCGGCGCCGCCGTGCCAAGCGGCGCCGCCGTACCGGGAGGTCGGCGATCAGTCCGCCGTGGCGATCAGCGGCTGGAGCAGGATGTCGGGTTGGGCGCGCTGGAAGGCGTTCAGGTGCCACTTGTCCGCGAACAAGGCCAGCAGCGCGTTGTCCGAACGGCGGGTGAGCACCTCGCCGTTGGTCAGGCGGGCTTTGGCCAGGGCTGCGGCGCCGTCGGCGTCGGTGATCCGGGCCACGCGGTAGGACAGCTGGTCGAGGGCGATCGGGGAGGAGAACTCGTGCTCCATCCGGTGCAGGATCACGTCGAACTGCATCGGGCCGACCGCAGCCATGACCGGCGCCTGGTCGCCACGCCGGTCGGAGACCAGCACCTGGATCACGCCTTCCTCATCGAGTTGGGCGACCCCCTTGCGGAACTGCTTGGAACGGCTGATGTCCTTGGGCCGTGCCACCGCGAAGTACTCGGGGGCGAAGGCGGGCAGCGGGGGAAACTCGGTCTTCTTGCCGGTGAAGAGGGTGTCGCCGACCCGCAGCGCGCTCGCGTTGATCAGGCCGACCACGTCGCCGGGGTACGCGGTGTCGACCACGGTGCGCTCGGCGCCGAACACGGTGTGCGCGTACTTGGTGGCGAACGAGCGGCCGCTGGCCGCCCGGGTGACGTGCATGCCGCGCTCGAAGACGCCGGAGCAGACTCGGACGAAGGCGATCCGGTCGCGATGGGCCGGGTCCATGTTCGCCTGGATCTTGAACACCAGGCCGGAGAACTCCTCGCCGACCTCGCGGCTGCCGCCCTTGGCCAGCGGGCGGGGCCCGGGAGCCGGAGCGAGGTCGACCACGGCGTCCAGCAGGGGCTTCACACCGATGTTGGTCAGTGCGGCACCGAAGAAGACCGGGCTGATCTTGCCGGCCTCGAAGGCCTCCTGGTCGTAGCCGGGGCCGGAGGAGAGCACCAGCTCCAGCTCCTCCAGCGCGGTCGTCCAGGCTTCGCCCTCCTGCTCGGCAGCCTCCTTGGAGGTGAGCTGCTCCTCGAGGGCGGCGTGCGTGCCGGCCGGCACCTTGGTGTAGCGCAGCATCTGCTCGGTGTTCCCCGCTTCGACCAGGCCGCGCAGGTTACCCGCGTTGCCGACCGGCCAGACGACCGGGACGGGGGTGATCCCGAGGTGCGTCTCGATGTCCTCGAGCAGGGTGAGTGCATCCCGGCCGCGCCGGTCCCACTTGTTGATGAAGGTGATCACGGGGACGCCGCGATGGCGGCAGACCGCGAAGAGCTTGCGGGTCTGCTCCTCCAGGCCCTTGGCCGCGTCGACCAGCATGATCGCGCAGTCGACGGCGGCCAGCACCCGGTAGGTGTCCTCGGAGAAATCGGCGTGGCCGGGGGTGTCGACCAGGTTCATCACGTGGCCGCGATGGCCGAACTGCAGGGCGGCCGAGGTCACCGAGATACCGCGCTCGCGCTCCAACTCCATCCAGTCGCTGGTCACGCCGCGTCGGTCACCCTTGGCGTGCACCGCACCGGCAGAAGTGATCGCCCGCGCGTGCAGCGCCAGCGCCTCGGTGAGCGTGGACTTGCCCGCGTCCGGATGGCTGATCACGGCGAAGGTCCGTCGGCGGCCGGCCTCACGAAGGACCTGCGGGACGGGGACGGACTGTTCGGTGCTCACGTGTTTCCTCCGGTACGCATCGGCAGCAGGCCGGGTCATGCCTCTCCGTACCTGGTGAGCCGGGGATCAGGTCCACAGGCCCAGGAAGCGATAATAGGCTGCCGGACGGCGTGGCCCCGAAATTCCCGTTTGTCGGCTGCTGCCCCGGCTCCAGCCGGGAGGACAGCCGATCTGTCCGGGGTCGGGGCCGAGGCCGAGCCGGTCCAGGGTCCTCAGCCACCGGTTGCGCCGGCCCCGCCGGAACCCCCAGCACGGTTTGGCTTCCGGCGGACGTCTCCACTCGCGCAGCCAGGTCTGCTGGATATCTCGGCGTGGCTGAGGTTCGTACGGCGAGTTCGAGTCAACCAGCGGGCAAAGCCAGCGTGTGCGAATCCTGTCGTGTACTCCGCGTGGTCACGCTGGGGTGGCACCGGGAAGCGCGAGCGGTGGAGCCGGGGCGTTTCGCACCCGGCCCCACCGCTCTGCGCAACACAGGGATCGTTCAGCAGTCGGGACGGCAGGATTTGAACCTGCGACCTCTTGACCCCCAGCGGTCGAAAGGGCATCCGGCCAGTGTCCACCAGTCCAAACCACACAGGTCTGGACGTATCTCATCCACTCCCCACGACGCCTGATACCGCCTCATGACACCCAGTCCGTGAGAACTGTGTGAGAGGTACGCGAGCCGCAGTGAGCTTCCTCACTGCGGCCCAGCGGTGAGCACATGGATGCCGACGAACCTCTGCTGTCTCGCACGTGACGATTGTCCCAGCGGTGATATCGAGCGCGAAACGCCTCGGGATCAGCCCTGGAGCACCATGCACGTCCGGAGCAGCGGTTCCAGGCGCAACTGGCTTCCCTCGTGGTCGAACACCTGGAGGGCATCAAGGCAGGTAACGATCCAGCGGGCCTCGTCTTCGTCCTCGATCCGGACTGCCACGGCGGTCACCGCGCTCTCCTGGTCAAACGGGTCCTCCACGAACTCTTCGGCAAGAGACCGGTAGCCGGTCGCGAGCAACGGGTCCGCGTACACGCCGGTCACGTCGGCAAAGGCGCGAGCTTCAGCCCGGTCCCTGCGCAGGTCGGCCAGTCTGTGCAGCACCGCATCCGGATCGCCCAGTTCGCTGTGGAAACGGTGGGCCCGGTCGACCAGGATCGGCCAGCCTCCGGTCAGCTCGTGGAGACGGTCCAGGCGGTCCTCCGTATGGAACTTCTCGACCCGCTGGGCCCAGCCGCGCAAGCTGCGGCGGTCGTGCCGGCGCAGCACCACTGGAGCGGCCGAGGTGGATTCGGTGCCCATCAGCAGGGGACGCCACAGTCCCAGTTGGGAGGGGTCTGTGACCACGACCACCGCGCGGGTCACCCCCGGGGTCACAGGTAGCAGCGTATCGGCCAGGTCCACAGCCTGCCGGGGGGCCTCGGGCCGAGCGTCCGGGTACCGAGCGAAGTCACTGATGACTACACGTCGTTCACGCGGACGCCCACCTGTGAGTTCCTGCTTGTAGACACTGGGCCTGCCGACAGGCGGCAACGTCCAGTCGGCGATACGTCCGGCAATCGTACGAAGGGTGTCGCCGACGTCACCGACACCGGTCGCAGTTGTGCCGAGGACGACCCTCGTCTGGTTGGCTCGCTCGCCGAGGAGGTCGTCAAGCTGGGTAATGGTGAGCGGGGCCGACCGGCCATCGGGCAACTCAGGACGCCCCTCCTGCACGATGCTCTCCTGGAGCTCGCAGTCCTGTTCGGCCCTGAGCAGGCGGGCGTCCACCTCATGAGAGGTGCCGATCATGCGAAGGGCGTTCGGGCCCCTCAGATGCCAGCCCTGGCCATCGTGGTTGGGAGCGAGGATACCGAGGCCCACCATCTCGGAGAGATATGCGCGGAACCCCTCGGTGTCGAGTTGTTCGAATCCCTTGCGCCAGAATGTCTCGCACTCTTCGCGCAGTTCGGCGTCACTCAGCCGCACTTCCAGACCGCGATGGCGCGCGTGGTAGGCCAGCACGTTGGCGATCACGTCGTAGCGATGGTCGAGACTCAGGGTGTCCTTGAACGCCGCCGAGATGCCGTCCCTGAGGCCGGTGTCCGACTCCACGACCTCGATGTCGGCGATTTCTACCGCGTAGGGGGGTCCCTCGACCCCGCGCCTCGTCCGCTTGCGGTGCATCACCTCGACCAGCCGGTGACCGAACATCTGGAGCAGGAAAGGCTGGTAGGAGCAGTAGCCGAGTACCCGGTTGACGAGATCTATGTCCTGGAACTCGAAACCGAGCGCCCGCATGGGGTCGACCAACAGTTCGGCGGCGGACTGGGGAGCGAGCGGGCCAATCACCTTCGGGGTCTGCGCGAGGTGACCGAATGGCCCGTTGCTGGCGAGCTTGGAGAACCGCTGCACGGAGTGCAAGCCTGCGAAGACGACCTTGGCGCGGTCCTTGGTGTCGGAGCCGAGGCCCTTGAGCTTCTTGGTCTGATCGAAGCGGGGAGCATCCGCCTCGAAGAACTGGTCGCATTCGTCGAGCAGGACCAGCAGCCGCCGACGGGAGTCCCCGTCGAGCCAAGCGCAGATGCCCGCGCGAACCCGTTCGGAGATATCCTTCCCCGACTTACGGCTCGGCTGTCCGCCCAGCACTTCGGCCGTCCTGAGCTTCTGATCGAGGACACTCCACAGCGCCTCCGGTCCCAGCGAGCTGCCCTTACCGATGTTCTCCTGGTCGAGGTTGACGTACACCGCCAGCTGGTAACCGGGGCGCTGCTCCTCAAACCGCTCCCCGGCGTCACTGAGCAGGGCGGACTTACCGAGTCCCCGGCCGCCGAAGATAACCTGTGTGCCGCTCCGGTCGAGAACGCTCTTGCGCTCGACGTCGCGCCCGTAGAACATCTCCCGGCCGATCCGTCCGCGCTTCTCCCTGATGTAGGGATTGACGCCCGAGAACGGCAGCAGGGTCTGCGTGGCCGTGCTGACCTGCCGGTTCCCCCGTGCCGCGAGATAGGCCAGGGCTGCGTCGTCAACAACCAGCATCGGCTGCAACCGGGCTGATCCGACAGCGAGTTCGGCACGGGCCTCACGGCCCAGCGTGCCGAAGTAGAGCACGAGGAGGCTCGCGCCGCTCGTGTCGCCCTCCGCCAGACTCATCACGTACTTGGCGGACGGACGGCCCCAGACCATCAGCACACGCAGGTTGCCGCCCTGCTCCCGGATCTCCGAGCCGAACGCGGGCGCCTTCGCCCTACCGTTGATCTCCACTTCCGTCGCTTCGAACAGACGGTACTCGCGTCGGCGGTGGGACTTCTCGTCGAGCGGCTTGGCGCTCTTGGCTTCGTAGCCGAGGAGTTTGAGGGCTGGGAGCAGCTGCCGCCGGGCGGACACTTCAAGCCGGTCCTTCGGCTCGGTGGCACCCAGCTCCCGCCATTCCTCAACGGCGTCCGCCGCCAGGGCCGCCTCGTCGGTCGACAGCGCGCTGTAGTCCAGGATAGGGATGTTCGGGTGGGTTCCGCCGGATCGGATGAGGTCGACGAGGGCGTGGTCAATGCCCTTGGGCAGCCCATCGGGCACCGCCGGGAAGAACTCGGTCAGGTGGGACTCGCCGCCGTCGATCTCTGGAACATCCTCGCCGATCTCCAGGAAGTAGACCAGATCCGCGGCCGTGGCCAGGCCACCGGTGTCCAGGTGCCGCAGGACCTGTGAGCGCAACTCCTCTGTGGGGTCCAGGACGTCGAGCCGGGCTCGGATCCGGTCGGCCGCCTGCTGCCGGAAGGCGGGCAAGTCGTCCCGCACGGTGTCGAGCGCCCGTCGTACGTCGACCAGGCCGTACACGTCGATGTCGTCAAGCCGGCCCCTGGCGTCGGCAAGGAGTTCTTGGAGACGCAGGTCCTGGTCGTCGGTGATGGCACTGTCGGCCTGCGCCCGGTGCAGTTCCGCAACGAGGTCGTCGTGTTCGCCGTGCAGTTTCGCGCGCCGGGCAGCTGCCAAGGCCTCGATCTCGGCCACCGTCGGTGGGGTGAACTCCCCGGGCTGTGCGCCGGGCAGCAGCCCTCGTCCCGCCAGGTCGACGAGGTTACGAGCTGGGGCAAAGGCATCGTGGGCGAGCCGCTCGGCGAGAGCGTCCTGCCAGCTCCGGTCGACCGCGGTGAGCAGCTTGCCGAGCGCCGGACGCTGGCCGCGGCGGTCGCATACCTTCAGCAGTTCCGCGTCGAGCACGAGTTCGGGATCCACGGGGCTTCCGGGACGCGTCGTCACGGTGCCACTTTCCAGCAGGGCGAACAGCTCCTCCATGGAAGCGAGTGCCGCCCAGGCAGTAGCGGCCTTGACGGCGCCGTAACTTCGAGCCAACTGCTCCAGTTCGCCCAGTGCCGCCTCCCGGCCGTTCAGCAGGGAACGGCGCAGGGATGAGATCTCCTTGACCGCGCGGTTGCTGTCGGAGCGATCACCACGACGGATGGTGTCGACCGCCAGACACCACTCCTTGGCCAGGCCGACGGTTCGTTCCACGAGATGCACCAAGTCTTGCCGCCCGGAGCCCTGGAGCGGCTTGCCACTGGACGCGCGGTGCTTGCGGTCCATACGGTCGATCTCGTTGTTCACCTCGGGCAGCTTCGACAGGCGTTCGGCCTGCTCGCGTACCTGGGCCGCCCCGTCACGGTAGTCGCGGACCACGGTGGTGAGCATCGATCCGAGGAGGCCATCGTCGGACAGCCAGCGCTTGGCGATCTCCGTCGCCCGCACGAACCGAAGCCTCGGTGGTACCAGCAGAACACGACACTGCTCCAGCAACTCCCGCAACCGCACCTCCGCCCCGGAGACATCGGCGCTGACCGCCAGGGGCGAGGCCGTCATCAGGGCACCGCTGAGGGTACGGTCGGCCACCGCGGTCGCCGCCTCCGCCAACCGTTCCGGCAGCCGGGGTGCCAAGGCTTTCAACTGGGCGCCGGCCAGATGGTCCCCGGTGATCAGCGCCGTACGTAGCAGGGCGGGCAGCAGAAGGAGCTCACTGCCTTCCATGTCTCGGCCTTCGTATCCGCTGTACTGCCGGAGCAGGTCCGCGGTCAGCCGGGCTCCCTGGCTGTCACCCGGCGTCAGCAGTGCGGCGGCACCGGCCAGACGAAGCGCCACCACCTGCGGCTCGGCGTGACCGGCTGCGTTCGCGACATGGTGGGCGAGCCCGAAGCGTCGCTCCACGACCAGCCTCGTCAGTGCCTGCTCCGTTGCGACCGCGCCGAGGTTCTCCTCGGTGGTGACCCGGGCGAGATCCTTCGGAGCCGACTCTACGGACTGAGCGTCTTCGTCGTACGACCCGGTGGACACCAACGCGGGCACGGGGGCGAGCGCTGCCGGGAGGCCCGCCTTCAGGTCCGTAGTCGCTTCCACCGTCACGTCCGCGGATGCCATGGCCTGAGGCTCGTCACTGTCGAGCAGACCGGCCACGGGTGTCGGGACGGGAGTTTTTGGCTCGGGTACGGCGTGAGGCTGGGATCCCTCGGGGATGCGGCCACCGGGCTTGACCGTCAGGCCATCGTCCGGCTCCTCGGCGACCTGCTCCCCGTGCTCGGCGATCACGTCGGCGGCAGCAGGCTCGTCGGCCTCTCCGACATCGCCTTCAGCGGTCTTCACGTCCGCCTGGATCTCAACCTCGGTCCCGGCTTCGGCCGATTCCGCGAAGGCTTCCTCCGGCTGCGCCAGTACCAGCTCATGGGCCATGACCACCGCCATGGCACAGGTGGGCAGTAGCCGCACCATCTGATCCTGCAGAGCCAGAATCTCCGCCGCTGCGTATAGCTGCCGCCCGTCCCGGATCAGCCGCGCGAGGTCGGCGAGCGTGGCACTTTCCTGCCGTTGGGTCTGCTCCCATACCGCGGTGTCCAGCAGACGGCGAGTCGCTCCTCGCACGGCCTCGGCAGCGGATGCGGCGGGGCTGTCCGGTCGGCATGCGACGTCCAGCAGTTCCCGCAGCGTCTCCCGCACCTGGCGGTCATGGTCGTGTACCGTCCGGTACTCGCGTGCGGCCTGCGTCATGTTCTCCAGTCGGCGGGGCACCCCGTTCATCCCCGCTGCACGGAACACCGCGTCGGCGGTGTCGAAGACTGCGCCGAGCGCGTCCAGTGCGGCCAGGTCCTCGTCATGCGGAGGGCGGCCGTCGGCCACCGTACCGGTCACGTTCTCCGCAGCTTGCCGAGCCAGTGCGAGAGCCGACTCCAGCTGTCGGCAGACTCCCTCCGGATCCGTCTCCTGGTGGGCACGAGCCTCTTCGGACGCGGCCAACAGCACGTCGTGTGGCGCGCTGGAGTCCGACACAACGTCCTCGGAAGCTGGGGCCGTCCCATCCGACCCGTGGGTGACGGCAACCGCTTCACCGTCTCCGTCACCCTCAGACAGCCGCTCGCGGCCTTCTCGTATGCCCTTGAGGTCCGGGTACGCCGCCACTACGGAGCGGGCCTCGTCAGCCACGGAGGCCAGCCGTAGGGACTCCTCTTCGTCGGCCGTCTCGGTGAACCAGTCCTGGCCGGCCGCCCAGGCGAGCACGTAGGCGTCGGTGACGGAGGCGTTGCACCAGGCAAACACCGTGGCCCGGACCAGCGTGCCGCCCCATCGGGAGACGGGGTCGGATACGGTCGTGTCGTCCTGGGCGAAAACGGCCTCGGCGATCTGGTTCACCACGGTGGGCGTGAGGTCCCTGATGCCGCAGGTGCAGGCGTGCTGCCGGACATCGCGCCGTAACCGGGAGAGAACGTCCTGGCACAGGGCCCTCCCCACCCGCCGCGGGGCCGCCATGCGGATGCCCAGGTTGCCAAGCAACCGCTGCCGCTCCCTGGGCGCCAGTGAGTTGAAGGCGAGTTCCACCATGTCGACCGTGAAGCCGCTCATGATGGCGTCGACCGGGTGCTTCAAAGCGTTGAGCGCGGCGGCCAGGCCTTCGAGGTCCTCGGCCGAGGCAACCGGCGGGGACAACGGCGGCCCCGTGATGACGTGGTAGCGGTCGTGCATGTACGCCTACTCCGTTTCTGCGGCTGATTCTGCGGGATCGGCTCGCTCGACGCCGAGGAGCCGGAAAAGTGTGGGACAGGACGGCGGAAGGAGAGATTGGCGGCATGGATTCACGGATCAGCGGCCACGAGTGTGCTCAGTTACGAACGTGTAGCCGAAGGGCAGTTCCCAGCCATCCGCCTTGCCAAGCCGGCGGCAGTGTTCGCGGAAGGCAGCTCGCTGCGCTTCGCTGGGGAAGCAACCAGGCCGAAGGCGCCGAAGGTGACCTGCAACGAGTTGGGAGGTGAGCAGCCCCAAGCCCTCCAGGTCCGTGCCGCCCCAGGGGCGTATGACCCGTCGTGGTACGGGGCGGTAGCCGATGAGCGGGATGGTCAGCTGCCCGTCGCGCGCCGGGTAGTGGGGTTGGCCCCCGCCATCCCGGCTGCCAAGGGCCGGCTCCAGAAGTCGTTCCGCGATCAGCTCCGCGACGGCCGACTCCAGAGCGTCGGTCTGGGAGCGCGCCGGCCGACGCCCGTAGGTCGCACTCGGCAGAACCGAACGGTCCAACAGGGCATGGCCGTCCAGGGTGAGCAGCCCGCACCTGCGCACGGTGCGCATCACCAGCTGCCGAGGGCCGAGGCCGGCCGCGCTGTCACGATGGCGATCACTGCCGGGAGCATCCTCTCTGGTGAGCACGCGAGGGTCGTAGCAGTGCCCGATCACCCGGTCGCTGATGTGTAACGGCTCCGGGAGCGGGGCCGTTGCCACGCGGATCACCGTTCCACCGCGGAGCCAGCGCAACTCGAGCATCAGACCGGGGAAGAAGTCGCCGGGCCAGTGGATTCCCGTCAAACGACCGGGTTCGTCGCCGAGTTCGGCGATGACATCCTGAGCCGCCTCGCGATCGACGAGTGTCTGGCCGGCGTGACCAAGTTCGAGGTGTGACGTGAGACGTGGGCCCTTGGACCAGCGGAGTTCGCGTGCGACATGCGGGTGCAGGGGGAACCAGCCGTCGACGAGATGGGCCAGCCGCAATGGCGACCGCCAAGTGATCTCCTTCGCGTCGTTCCGTAGGAGTTCACCAGGGCCGAGGAGCGCATCGTCGGCGAGGGGCAGATCAACCGGATCGACGCCCGCTTCCGGATCCGTCCCTGCATCCGGATCCGACGGCGCAGGAAGCGTCGATGCCCAACCACGTCCTGCTGGGGCCAAGGGGTCGCCAGGCCCTCCGGCGCCACCAGGATGTTGAGACCGCCAGACGCCGCCGCTCTCGAAGGCGTCGTCGAACGTGATCAGGGAACCGTTCTCGAACAGGCCCTGGTCACTGTCCCCTCGGACAACGTCGGCGATCGTCAGGTTCGCCCGGAAGACCGCCGCGGCGTACCCCACTCCCCTGAGCAGTTCCGTCGCATCGGGGAACTGGCGAAGCCGCGGTCCGACCGCCGTGTACACGGTCGCCGGGGTGGTAAAGCCATGGCGCCGCCGCCTCGCCGGAGAGGCTGCATGTTCCACCGCAGCCGCGACGGACCTGAGGTCACCGCCACCCAACGGGCCTGTATCGCCCCAGCACTTCGCAAGAGAGGCCCGGGTCACGGCGTAGTGGCCCCACGTGCGCAGCGCGGCGCTGGAGCCGAGGACGCCCCTTACCGTGTCGAGCAGACCGAGTAAGCCCGCTCGCAGTTCGCCATCACGTGTGCCGCCGACGAGTTCGGCCAGTGACACGGGCACAAAGGGACTGAGCAGCTGATCCCGTGCCGTGTTCAGGAGATGGTCCGCATAGGCCGCCAGGTCGTCGCGCCGAGCCGCTTCCGGGGACGGGTAGGAGACATCGACGACGACGTGCCCGTCCTCGTTGATCCAGCGCCGACGTGTGCGTAAACGGTGGAGCTGGGCCGGTGAAAGGCTCAGGGCCGGGCCGAACGCATGGAGATCCGGGACCAGAAGTTCTCTTCGGCGGAGAGCCGCGCCGGTCGCTGGCCGGCCTGGGCCTGCGGCACCAACAGGTGCCCCCGACACCCAAGCTGGCACATCCCCGAGGGCTCCCACTTCCGGGTGTGCGCCCTCGCGGTGGACGATCTCCGCGTAGAGCGGGTCGGATCCCGTGGCCACGCACACCATGGCGCCGACCGGAAGCGGGCGAGTCAACTCCCCGAGGGTGACCACAGGGAAGTCATCGAGACGTAGGGGGCTGCCACCGTAACCGTCACCTCCGAGGTTGTACCCGAAGTACACAGCGTTGAAGGCGACGGCGGTGTGCACTGGTGCCTCTCGGGCAGCAACCACTGCTTCGAGATAGCGCAGCAGCAGACGCCGTTCCCTCCCGGGGCACGCGTCATAACCCTGCGTCATGGCCGCGGTCAGCAGAGCCTGGTCGCCATACGGATCGGGCACTCCCGTTCGCCCGTGATCGCCGCCCATTGCTGACATATACAGGTCCCCACCCATGGCACCTCCGCCGCACTACAGGCCACCCCGGCCCGCTTGCGGTAATTTCGGCAGACTACGCCGAGGCATGGGGTCCCCGTGGCAGTTTCCTCACTTTGTGATCGTTAATAGCCGCATACACCCAACTTGCACGGATCGTTACGCCTGTCATGCTCCATCCATTAAGGAGCAGAGTGCCAACGAGATTAATCACCACGCCGACCGGCGAGGGAGCGGTCCGCCACAGAACAGGCTCGAACTAGTGATCGTCGCACGGGCCGAACACTCGGGCCGGCCAGACTGCGCCGGCGTGCCGCCGTCGAGGTCCCGGCCGCAGGCGGAGTTCGAGGACAGCGGCAGTCAACCGGCCATCGCGGCCTCACCCAAGGCCAGGTAGCTACTGAGGTTGTCGGGGCGGGGCCGGTGGGGTGAGTGACAGGCCAGCACCTGGGGGCATCCCTCGATGAGAGCAAGCCGAACACAGCCACAGGACCTGTACCTGTCGGGGCCCACTTGATCGGCGCCGGAGAGCGTCAAGTGCCAACCCGTCAGAGCGAGCCTGCGATCACGGCGAGCAACTATCGCGACCATGGCTACGACCGCCAGAGCGGACGAACGGGAGAAACGGCGCAAATGCTCACCCGTTCACGACGCCAAGCGTCCTTCGCTCCGGGTGTCGAACCGTGACACCGCGAGACGGATGTGAGAGGCGTGCCCCGAGGAACATCAAAGGCCGCTTCCCCATGAGCGAGAAAACAGCCTCTGAACTGCGACAATGGAGCGAACTCAAGTCGGGACGACAGGATTTGAACCTGCGACCCCTTGACCCCCAGTCGCCCGGCGATACCCATCGCTGCACGTCAGACGGTAGACAGCCCGCGCTGTTCGTTCACCGAAAGGCGCCTCAGAGACACTGGTGAACGGCGGGTGGTCCCCGGCACTTCTCCAGCTCTCTCCGCTCCCTGACCCCCGCCGCCGATCTGCCCAGGCGGTAGAATCAGTGCGCTGCGCACCTTCCCGGAGGGTACGAGGCCTAGGTTCCGTGCGCCCTCAACAGGCGGCGATTGACGAATGGTTGTGCCCGTCAGGTGGTCACCATCTGACGTGAGCGTGGTTGCCCGGTAGGGCGCCCCCTGCCATTCCGATATCACTACCTGAGGATGGCCGCATGACCTCGACCGAGTACAAGCCTGCGCGTCGTGGACGGATCCGCGAGATCCTCACCGACGTCGTCGTCGGAGTCGCCTCCAACATGTTGGTGGCGGCGCTGACCTCGGTGGCGCACCTGCTTTTCTGACGCAGGTCAGTGGCGGGCCCGGAGAGCCCGCCACTTCCACCTCTCCAGGCCTTCCGTCAGAACAACCGAAGGTCGTTCTTGGGCTTCTTCCGTCCCCGCTTCGGACGGACGTGATGCCATGGCAGGCTCTCCCGAGTCGGCCGCAATCCGTCGATCTCGGTCTCTCCGACAAGGCCCTTGAGATAGGCCCGGGTCTCCTCGTCCGTGGAATAGAGCACCGTTGCCCGGCTCGCCCGAGTCATCAGCACGTGGTAGGCGTGCCGGATCAGGCGGGCGAACTCCTCGTCACCGACGCTGCTCGCGCTGACCTTCGGATCAAGCGATCCCGGGACTCTCACCCGCCTTGCACCTTCCGCCGACTTCTCCGTCTCCTTGCCTCGGCGGAACTCCCACCGGCCCTCCCGGCGCACCATGTCATCGCCCATGATCACTCCGCACCAGTCCCACTCGAGGCCCTGTGCGGTGTACACACACCCGATCTGGCCGATGCCGTTCTCGTGCATCGCCCACCTGACACCGGGCGGGACGCCGTCCGCGCAGAAGCTGTCGCTCTTCGCGTTCCACGGCTGATGCCAGTCACCGATCCTGACATCCCGCTCCAGTCGTTTCTCCCGGCCCAGGGGCTCGGTCCACGGCCAGCAGTAGCCGGCGACCATACGGGCGGATGCCCCGGCGCGCTCCTCGCCGAGGATGATGTCCCCGAGCGCGTCCGGCGTGTCCACCACCTCGACATGCATCAAGCCGTCCGGCGTCCAGCGCTCAGGTTCGTCATCCGAGATGCCGAGCAGCGCATGCACCCACCGGATGTACGCGTCACTGCCACCGCATCGGAACTGCTCGCGAAGGCCGTACCGCACCACCGTGGCTCCGAGCCGATCGGCCGCCTGCTGGATCAGGTCGACCGTACCGACCTCCTTCGGACGGACGACCTGGCCTTCGTCGAGGAAGAAGACCGTCAGCCGGGACGCATCGAGGAGTTCGTCCACCTGCGGCCGGGATCCCTGCTTCTCCGGCGGCCAGAACCGGTTCTCGGAGCGGTCACGGAGTCGGTGCGCCTCATCGCAGATCAGGACGTCGAGCGGCGGGTCGGGCGTCGTGACGTAGTCGAAGAAGTAGGTGAAGGTCTCCTTGAACTCCCGGTCACCGACACCGACGTGCTCCTGCATCGCCGCGTTGAAGGCCCTGCTCCCGCTGGCGTAGTTGACGTTGCGGCCTTCGGCCTCCAGCTCCGCCTTGATCTGCAGGCCGATGGCGCTCTTACCGGTGCCTGCACCACCGGTCACCAGGAAGACCACCCGTCGCTCGTCCGGCACCAGCGCGGACCGCCCCGGGGAGGGAAGTACCTTGGCAGCTGTCCCCAGGATCTGATCAGCCACCTCCTTCTGCCGCCCGCGCAGGGTGAAGACTGTGTCCGTGCCTCGGGACCACATCATCGCGTCGAGCAGCGGTGCGTTGCGCACGCCGATGCCCTGCAGCAGCTGCTCGGCCTCGGTGCCGCCGCCGTCGGCGGCGAAGTGTCCCTGCAAGTCGGTCAGCAACTGGCGGCGACGATCACCGGTGTACACCCGCGCGTAGACACCCGTCGGTGCGTCCACGTCGATCAGCGGGCGGACCGATTCCTCGGTGGCGTTGTGCAGGTAGGCGAAGCCGCCGCACTCGATGTCGACCGTACCGAAGGGGCCCCGGCTGCCGGTGAACGCACGGTAGTACTCGCGCAGTTGAAGCGCAGGGTGCTTCTTGGGCTTCGCCAGGCCCGCCACGTAGACCTGGTCCGCAATGGCCCGCTCGATCCTGGTCACCGTCGACCAACGCTTCAGCTCCACCAACTGGACGGACGGCCGATTCTCGCGTGGATGACGGCCCACGAGGACGACGTCCACGAGCCTGGGACTGCTCCCCTTGATGTCCTCGTCGGCAGTCGCGGCGCACTCGACGACCATCTGCACATTGCCACGATCAGCGGCGACCAGATCGTTCGCCAGACAGATCAAACTCTCCGCCCACGCGAACCGCTCCGTCTCCGAAGCCTCGTGCTCCCGGAACTTTCGCCACCGCTCGGCGAGATGCGGCACCATCCGGCGACGCGAGTTCAGAGTGAGCAGATCCTGCGCCGACAACTTCAGCAGGAGCATGGGCACGAACGGACTCCCCCAGACCAGACCACGAGTGATTCGTGCGGGTTGGGGGCATGTCCTCAGCGGGAAGCCTGTCGGGCCGCAAACAGTACCGCTGATCCTAAATGCGGAGGCGGCCGTCGGTACACAATGCTCATCGACGGCACACCCGTCAAGAGATCGACCCGGGCGAAGGTCCAGCCCAGGCGCCCGAGGCCCAGCCCAGCTCTCCCGGGCCTTCTCGTTTGCACCCGGCTCCAGTTCTCGCCGGCCCGACCGTGCCGGTCCGGGACAACGTCCGCCTCCACCGCGCCACGGAAAGCCCAAGTGTTCGGACACCCGCTCAGGCACTCCGTTATAGGTTGGCCCAGTCATCAGCGCGGCCCGCCGGGCTTCCCTTCAGGGACATGCCCCCACCCGCACGAGTCACTTCGTGCTGCCTGGGAGCATGTCTTGCTGTTCCGCGACTCCGCGTCCGCGGTCGCTGCCGAGAGCCTGGCCGGATCACTGTTCGTGCGCCTCATCGACCAGTTCGTCCATCAGCACGGCCACAAGCCCAGCGCATCCGAGGTTCGCTCCTGGGAGCGGAGCATCCCAGCCCTGACCAGTGCTCTCCTGGACGCCGGGCTCGGCATGGTCGAGGTGCTCCTCGAGTACTCGCTTCCGCTGAACAGCAAGCGCGCGGACGTCATACTCGCCGGCGTCCACCCGAGCACGGGCGAACCGTCGTACGTGGTGGTCGAGCTCAAGCAGTGGAGCAACGCGCTTCCGGAGGACGGCGAGCCGCTGCTCTGCCGGGTCGACGCGTACACCCGGCCGGTGCTGAACCCGATCGAGCAGGTCCGCGGCTACTGCGACTACCTGATCTCCTTCAACGGGGCACTCGCCGCCCATCCCGAGCGGTTGTCCGGCGTGGCCTTCCTCCACAACGCGACCGAGTTCGGCGTCCAGGGCCTCTACGAGGTGCCGCAGGACGAGCGCGGCCGGCTCTTCACCGCCGAGCGGCGCGGGGAGTTCGTCCAGTACCTCCGCTCGAAGTTGAAGCCGGTCTCCGGCGCGGAGGCGGCGGACCAGTTGCTCGCGGGCAAGGTGGCTCCGTCCAAGCAGCTGATGGCGGTCGCCGCCGACGAGGTCCGCGAGCGCGAGCAGTTCGTCCTGCTGGACGAACAGCGGGTCGCCTACGAGCTGGTGCTGCGCGCCGTCCGCCAGGCGCAGCGGTCCGACCGCAAGGAGGTCGTCGTCATCACGGGCGGCCCCGGTACCGGGAAGAGCGTCATCGCGCTGTCCCTGCTCGGCGATCTCTACCGGCGCGGCGTCACGGCCCTCCACGCCACCGGTTCCAGCTCCTTCACCACCACCATGCGCCGGATGGCCGGGGCGCGGAAGAAGCAGGTGCAGGAGCTGTTCAAGTACTTCAACAGCTTCATGACCGCCGAGCGCAACGGGCTGGACGTCCTGATCTGCGACGAGGCCCACCGGATCCGGGAGACGTCGGCGAACCGCTACACCCGGGCCGCCCAGCGCACCGGGAAGCCTCAGATCGAGGAACTGATCGACGCCGCCCGGGTGCCCGTGTTCCTGCTGGACGAGCACCAGGTCGTCCGGCCCGGCGAGATGGGCACCGTGGCCCAGATCCGGGCCGCCGCCGCGGTGAAGGGCCTGGACTGCCAGGTGGTCGAGCTGGACAGCCAGTTCCGCTGCGGAGGCAGTGACGCCTACCTGCACTGGGTGGTGCGCCTCCTGGACCTCGAACCCGGTGGCCCGGTCGGCTGGGAGCCCGACGGCAAGGTCGCCCTGGAGGTCGTGGACAGCCCCCAGGAGCTGGAGGCCCTCCTCGACGCCCGGCGCGCGGAGGGGTACGGCGCCCGCATGTCGGCCGGGTACTGCTGGAAGTGGACCACGAAGGTGGCCCCGGGCGATCCGCTCCCCCTCGACGTGCGCATCGGTGACTGGGCCCGCCCGTGGAACGTCTACGGCGACCGCTCGATCGCGGGCGCGCCTCCGGCCGCGCTGTGGGCCACCGACCCGGCCGGCTTCGGCCAGGTCGGCTGCGTGTACACCGCCCAGGGCTTCGAGTACGACTGGAGCGGCGTGATCCTCGGGCCGGACCTCGTCTGGCGCACCGACCGCTGGATCACCGACCGGACGGCGTCCAAGGACCCCGTCTTCCGCAAGTCCACCACCGACGCCGACGTCGACCGTCTGATCCGCAACACCTACAAGGTGCTGCTCACACGCGGAATGATCGGCACAGTCGTGTACTCCACGGACCCGGAGACGCGCGCCAAACTGCGGGAGCTGGTCAACGGGCGGCAGGCAGGAAAGATCGCCGTGGGGCACGGCCGCCGCGACTGACGGCCACTCACTGATCTCCGCACGCGCACGCGGTGCCGTCCGGTCTGCACGGCTTGTTCCCGGCCGTGCAGACCGGGGGCACGGTCAACGGCTGAGGGGGCAGCGGATCGGGCTTCGTCAGCCCGCATGGGCCGGGGTCAGGGGCTCCCGGGGTTCGCCCCGGAAGACCTGCGCGGCATGCCACTGCCGGTGCCGGCCCGCGACCGGCGGAACCCCTGCCTGCGGGCCGATGACCAACCGTCCGGCCAGCCCCAGCACATGCTGCCTGCTGGCCTCGCTGCGTCCGACGAAGCGCTGTGAGACGAGTATGCGGCGCCCCTCCCCCAGGCCCAGGACGCCCTTGTCGAAGAGCTTGTGGTGCAGGGAGCACAGGCACAGGCCGTTGTCGACCTCGTCCGGCCCGTCGTAGGACCACCAGCGCACATGCGCGGCCTCCAGACCGACCGTGCTCGCACCCAGCATCCCGTCGTAGCCACAGAATGCGCACTGGAACTCGTAGGCGGTCAGGACCAGTTCACGCATTCGCCGGTCCCGCTGCCGTCGCGCCGCCCGCTCAGGTGCGCCCAGGCTGCTTCCGGTCACACTTCCGGTCTCGGCCAGGTCCAGGTCGAGTCCGACGGCTTCACACAGGTCGGTGTGCAGTGACGGCGGGAAGTGGAAGTCCAGGACCACCCGCGCCAGACGACCCAGGAGCGCCGGCTCCTTCCTCAGCGCCGTTCGCAACTCGGGTACGAGCCTGCCGGTCGCACCGCTGGCGCGGAGGACCCGCACCCCGCTTCCAGGGCTCCCGGGCCCGTGGTCGGTCCTGACCTCCCACACGCCGTCACTGACCAGATGGTGAAACGGGTACGCCGGAGTCGTCGGATGCGACGGCCCGTACTCTTCGAGCAGCCGCTTCAACTCCTCCTCGACAGCGCTGTACCTCAGTTCGCCATCGGCATCGCGCTGGAAACTGCCCAGCGCGTACAGCAGCAACAGCGGTTTGTGCGGCGCCCGGACATCGTTGTTCGTCCACCGTCTCAGCTTCGCCACCCGCTCCAGCCAGTCCATGGCCGCCTAGCGTATTCCGGGGCACCGACACCACCTCAGCCTCAGTCCCCCGCAGGACACCGTCCTCGGCGTCGGCGTCGGTGCCGGTGTCGGCGTCGGTGTCGGTGTCGGTGTCGGTGTCGCCCACAGAAGGTTCCCGAACTCCTCCCGGAGATCCCCAGACCAATCCCGGGCCTCACTACGTGCCACTACCTGGTCCGTGCACCATGAGATCCCCCAGTGCGCCCTTGATCCACCGTGCTGTTCAGCGGACTGTCGGACCCTGAAGGTCGTAGGACGATCGATCGGGGGATTCTCATGTCGGATGCAGACTCCGCCAGTCCGTGGGCACGCACGGTCTTCGGCTCCCTGGCCACCGAGGTCGCGGCGATCGTGCCTGCATGCCTTGTCCGAGCCCACGAGCGAGCCCAAGGTGGCCATAAAGGTGTTCACACGCAGACGCTCGAAGCGTACGGACACGGGCTGTATGCCGCACAGTACGAGGAACTATCGGCCGGCCTCTCTCGGCTTCCCGGCATTGAGCTGGTCCGCCTCCAGGCGCGCACCATCGCCGTGGTCGCCGGCCATCTCATCTACCCTTACCGGTACGCGAAGAAGGACGTGCCCGTGACTGCCGCCAGACTCCGCAGCGCCTCAGGGATTCGCGCCGACCTCCTGCGCAGGCACGGCCCCGACCCACGCCAGGGAGAACTGGACCTCGGCATCGACCTGCCGGACGAGGACGAGCCCCACGCGGATCTCGCGCGCCTCTCACCGGACACCAAGCTCGTCCTCGTCGCCTACGCCTGCTCCCTGGCCGACGGCGTGGTCCGCCTCGAATGGGGATCCGCAGAACTTCACCGCGAAGACCGATCACTGATCTGGCACCACCACGAGCCCCTGCCCATCCCGCGACAGCACTGACGGACGGCCTCCCAGCAGGTCGCTGCTGGGAGGCCGTCCTCATCGCAAGTCGATCTGGTAACGCTCACTTGCGCACCGCCAAGGGGAACGCCCTGTTCACCGCAGCGCACGGTGGCGGGTGATGGCGGAGTGATGGCAGCTCAAACGCCATGCTCGGCCGGCTTCCTTCTCCCAACGCTGGGAGCCATCGTGGGTCCAGGCTCTCCTGGCTGGCGGTAACCACGTGGCTGTCCCCCCTGACCGTGGTCGGATCTACCGGCGCTGCGGCTGCCGCGACGCCAGCGGAAAACAGTTCGGTGCGCGGTGCCCGAGCCTCAACCACTCAAGTCGCCATGGCTCCTGGGGCTACGCCTTCGACGTGCCTTCGACCGGCGGGCGCCGTCGGCAGCGGTGCCGCAGCGGCTTCCGTACGCGCCGGGCCGCGCGCGAGGCGTCGGAGCCCGCTCTCGAGTGTGAGCGCACCGGGTTGGATCTCGACGACGACCTGACGGTGGCCGGGTATCTGACCGGTTGGCTGCGGACCAAGGAGGACGTACTCCAGCCCACCACCTACGCCCGCTACCGCCATCACCGTTCACCGGAACGAGAACAGCAGGCCTGTCATTTCTGACAGACCCGCTGGTCACATACGTCGGGACGACAGGATTTGAACCTGCGACCCCTTGACCCCCAGCGGTCGAAAGGGGGTGACGGCCAGTCCGTCCAGTCCAGAAACCGCAGGTCAGGGCCTGCCGCATCCAGGCCGCATGATGCCTGATGACACTCCATGACACCCAGTCCGTGAGAAGCGCGTGAGAGGTGACGACCAAACCGAGGCCGTGGATTCGGCGCGGGCAAGCGCGGGACGGGTTGTCCCTGTTCGCACATCCGCTGGACGAAGCGTCGCACGGTTCGGGCGCTGACGTGGATGCGCCGGGCGGCGGGTTCGGATGCGGGTCTTACAAGAGCCGCGCCGGATGACCGCCGACCTGGGCACCTCAATGCCGTTGCAGTCCGCCCCCGATCGGTGAAGCTCTGTCGCCGCCCGTAGGATCGCCGGACCGACATCCGCGCCGCCCGTTCGCCGGCCGCCGCGGACCGTACGGAATGGTTCCGAGCGCTCGAGTCGGACTTCCGGGAACGGATGGAGACATGACTGAACCTGCGGACGCCGTCGCGTCCGTTGCGGTCCTCGCGTCGCTTTCGACGGAGGAGTTCATCGCTGGGGTCGAGGCGGCCGCCGTGCGGTTCGACGCGGCGACCTACCCGCAGCGGGAGTTGCCTGCGGAGGACTGGCTCGGGCTGACGGGGGTGGGTGTGCTGCTGCCGGTGCTGCCGGTCGAGTACGGGGGCCGGAACAGCCACGTCGAGATGTGCCGGGTGGTCGAGGTCCTGGCGGAGCGGAACCTGGCCGTCGCCGTCTACACGGCGATCGTCACCGGACTGGCGCTGCGGCCCGTCGTGTTGTGGGCCGGGGAGGAGGCCAAGCGCGAGGTACTGCCCCTGTTCGCCGGTCCGGTGGCGCCGACGGCGGGGTTCGCCTCCACCGAGCCCGGCTGCGGCTCGGCCATGTCTGGCCTGACCACCACCTTCGAGGAGGTCGAGGGCGGCTACCACATCCGCGGCCGGAAGCACTGGCAGGCGCTGAGCGCCACCGCGTCCTGGTGGGTGGTCGTCGCCAAGCGGGACGGCGACAGCGGCCGCGAGTACGGGTGGTTCGTCGTCGAGCGCACCGACGGGTTCCGCACCTCGCAGCGGTACGAGGCGCTGGGCCTGAAGGTGATCGACTACGGGGTCAACGAGATCGACGCGTTCGTCCCCGCGCACCGGCGCATCGACGTCGGGGCGGGGAACCTGAGCTCGATGGTGGACATCTACCTGTCGGGGCGCGCGCTGATCGGCGCGCTGGCATGCGGCTTCCTGCGCCGCGTCGCCCGCGAGGCGCGCGCCTACGCCGATGCGCGTCGCATCGGGCGCTCACCGCTGTCAGCGATCGGGTTCGTCCGCTACCGGCTCGCAGCCATCGACAGCGCCCACACGGTCTGCACGGCGCTCAACCACTACGTCCGGACCCGGCTGGACCTCACGTCCGACCTTACCCCAGCGTTCCCCTTCATCCTGGCCGTCAAAGTCGTCGCCACCGAGCTGATGGTCAGCTCCGCCAACCACTACCAGCAGCTCGCCGGCGGTGAGGGCTACCGGAACGGCTCGCCGACCAACATCGCCGCCCAGGCGTTCCTGGACTCCCGGGTCTTCACCATATTCGACGGCACCAACGACCTCCTCAGCCAGCAGCTCGCCCGGCACTGCCTGGACAGCGCAGACGGCCGCTCCCTCAGCACCTTCCTGGCCGCCTGGGCGCCGACCGCGCCGGCCGTCTCGGTGCACGGCCTCGACCTGCGGTTCCTCGACGGGGAACTCGCCCAGGAGCACATGGTCCTGGCCGGCCGGGTGATCGCCGACACCTTCGCCGCCTCCCGCGTCCTGCAGTGGGCCACCGAGACCGGTGCCGACGCCGACCTGGCCCACCGGGCAGCCGCGTTCCTCAGGGCCGACATCGACCGCGTCCGCGTGGAGTTCGACCTCCTGGGGCGCCTCGGGGCCGGCGCCTGAACCGTGCTCCGCCGACCTCTCCCGGGCGGCGCAGCGCAGTCGGTGCGGTGATCGGCCGGTGCCGCGAGCTGCGCCGCACCACGGCTCGCCAAGGCTTCGCACCGGGGCTGGTCCCCAGGCTTGCCACGCGCCGACGACCTGTCAGGACTGGGGTCTTTCCACGGTTCGAATGGACCGGGCTCGGTGCTCTGCTGTGGGTAGCACCCATGGCGGCAAGGAGCTCCGATGACATCGATGCCCGTGGCCGGCCTGCGGCCCGGCCTGGGAGACGACCGCGCTGATCTGGTCGTCCGCAACGCGCGGATCCACACCGGGGACCGGCGACGCCCGACGGCCTCGGCGTTGACGGTGCACGGCGGGCGGATCGGCGTGGTCGGCGACGACCGGGACGTCGCGCCCTACCTCGGGCCGGACACCGTGGTGGTGGACGCGCAGTACCGCAGGGTCGTCCCCGGGCTGAACGACTCGCACTGCCACGTCGTCCGCGGCGGCCTGCACTTCGTCCTGGAGTTGCGGTGGGACGGCGTGCCGTCGCTCGCGGTGGTCCTCAGGATGCTGCGGGAACAGGCCGCCCGGACTCCGGCCGGCCAGTGGGTCCGGGTCGCCGGGGGCTGGAGCGTCGAGACGGTCGCCGAGCACCGCCTGCCCTCGCCCGCCGAGTTGAACGCGGCAGCGCCCGACACACCGGTGATCATCACGCACCTGTACCAGTCCGCCGTGCTGAACCGGGCGGCGCTGCGCGCAGCGGGCATCACCCGCGACAGCCCGAACCCGGCGGGCGGGCAGATCGTCCGCGGCCACGACGGCGAGCCGACCGGGATGCTGATCGCCGCCCCGGCCGCCGGACTGCTCTACGCGACGATCGCCAAGGCCCCGGTGCTCAACCCCGCGCTACAGAAGGCCTCCACCGCCCACTTCCTGCGCGAGCTGAACCGGTTCGGCCTGACCTCGTTGGTGGACGGCGCCGGCGGGTTCCAGGACTTCCCGTCGGGCTACACGGCCGTCACGGAGCTGGCCGCCGCGCAGGAGCTCACGGTGCGCATCGCCTACCACCTGTTCCCGCAGACCCTCGGGCAGGAGGTCGAGGACCTACGGCGCTGGGCCACCCTGGTCAAGCCCGGCGACGGGGACGAGTGGCTCAGGTTCAACGGCGCCGGCGAGAACCTCGTCTGGGCCGCCACCGATTTCGAGAACTTCGCCCAGCCGCGTCCCGAACTGGGCCCGTACGAGGACCAGTTGGAGCAGGCAGTGCGGGTCCTACTGGAGAACGGCTGGGGATTCAGACTCCACGCCACGTATGACGAGACCATCCGCCGCGACCTCGCCGTCTTCGAGAAGCTCGCCGCCGAAGGGCTCTTCCCGGGACCGGGACGATGGCTGTTCGACCACGCAGAGACCGTATCGCCGCAGAGTCTGGACCGCATCGCGGCGCTCGGCGGGTCGCTGGGGGTCCAGCACCGGCTGGCGTACCAGGGCGAGACCTTCGCGCGCCGATACGGCGCCGCCGCAGCGGCGGCCGCCCCGCCGCTCGGCGCGATGCTCGAACGCGGGCTGCACGTGGCGGCCGGTACCGATGCGACCCGGGTGTCCACCTACAACCCCTGGGTAGCCCTGCACTGGCTCGTCTCCGGGCGCACCGTCGGCGGCCTGCGCACCCGTTCGGCAGCACACTGCGTCAGCCGGGAGACCGCGCTGGAGATGTACACCGCCGCCGGCGCCCGGCTCACCGGCGAGCAGGAGATGAAGGGCCGGCTCAGCCCGGGCTTCCTCGCCGATCTGGCGATCCTCACCGACGACTACTTCACCGTCCCCGAGCAGGACATCCCACTCATCGAAGCCGCCCTCACCGTCGTCGGCGGCCGGATCGTGCACGCGGTCGGCGAGTTCGAGGGCCTCGCAGTGCCCGCGCCGCCGGTCGAACCCGACTGGAGCCCGCTGGCCCACTTCGGCGGTTACCAGGCCGGCCTGCGCCGGGTCGGCGACGGCGCGCGCCAGGCCGAGTTGCTGGGCCAGGCCGCCGCCGACTCCACGGAGCAGCTGCGCCGGTCCGGTCGGCGCGGGGCCGGTACCGAGGCGGACGCCGTCCTTCGGGTGTCCGACCCCTGCTTCGAGTGATCCGCCCCGAGCGCCTGACGCCCCCCTCCGCTCGGCACGACCGAATCCGACCCGATCGCGGACCGATCCCGAAAGGCCACGCCATGAGCCACCCGATGAACACCCCGGCGAACCGCCGCGCCCTGCTGCGCACGGCGGCCGTCCTGCCCGCGGTCGCCGTCGCCGGCACGGCCCTGGGCGGTGGCACGGCGGCCGCCGCCCAGGGCACCGGCACCGACCTGCCCGACTTCGCGCCCGTCCCGCTCGCCGCGAAGGGGCCGGCGATCAACGACGCGGGCTACTACGTCGGCCGGATCGACGGGAACCTCCACTGGGTCACCGACGGGTACTACCAGGCGATGTTCCTCAGCACCCGGGAAGGCGTCGTCCTGGTCGACGCCCCGCCGACCATCGGGCACAACCTGCTGCGGGCGATAGCCGACGTGACGCGGGCGAACGGCCGGCCGTCGCAGGTCACGCACCTCGTCTACTCGCACTCCCACGCCGACCACGCGGGCGCCTCGTCGATCCTGGGCAAGGACGTCGTGCGGATCGGTCACGCCGAGTGCCGGCGCCTGCTGCTGCGCGACGGCGACCCGAACCGTCCCGCGCCGACTGTCACCTTCAAGGATCGTTACACGGTGGAGGTCGGCGGCGAGCGTCTGGAACTGGCCTACCACGGCCCCAACCACAGCCCGGACAACATCTTCGTCCACGCGCCGGAGCACCGGACCCTGATGGTCGTCGACGTCCTGTACCCGGGCTGGGTGCCGTTCAAGAACCTCGCGGTCTCCCAGGACATCCCGGCCTGGCTGCGGGCGCAGGACATCGCCATGGGCTACCCCTGGCGGACCCTGGTCGGCGGTCACCTCGGCCGGCTCGGCGTGCGCGCGGACGGCGACCTCCAGCGTGCCTACACGGCCGACCTCGAAGCCGCCGCCCGCGCCTCGATGGACCTGGACCCCGGGCCGTACTTCGCGAAGTACGGCCCGCAGGGCAACTCCTGGGCGATCTTCAAGACCTACCTCGACGCGGTGGCGGCGCAGGCCGCCGCACCGGTGATCGCCAAGTACAACGGCGTCCTCGCCGCAGCCGACGTGTTCACGCTCGACAACGCCGCAGCGATGGTCGAGTCGCTCCGGATCGACGCCGGGATCCTCGGCCCGTTCAGCACCCGCCCCTGAGGACCGGTCGGCGCTCAGCGCCCCGAGAACCGGCCCGACTCACCGTCGCCTCCGGCCTGCTAGCGCCCTGCCCGGCACGAACAGGCCCAGCACGACCAGGCCCAGCACGACCAGGCCCAGCACGACCTGGCCCAGTACGACCCGACCCAGTCCCGCCCGATCCCCTTCCCGAGAAAGGGCACTCGGCCATGACCAGCCCGACCCCCGTCCTCTTCATCCACGGCCTGTGGCTGCACAGCACCTCCTGGCAGCCGTGGATCGACCTCTTCCGTGCCGAGGGCTACGCCCCGTCGGCGCCCGGCTGGCCCGGCGACCCGGACACCGTGGAGGAGGCCCGGCAGAACCCGGAGAGCATCGCCGACCACGGCATCGACGACGTCGTCGAGCACTACGCGACGATCATCCGCGGGCTGGGAGCGCCGCCGGTCCTGATCGGCCACTCCTTCGGCGGCATGATCGCCCAGAAGCTCCTCGGCCAGGAACTGGCGGCGGCGGCCGTGGCGATCGACGCAGCCCAGATCAAGGGCGTCCTGCCGCTTCCGCTGTCCGCGCTGCGCTCGACGCTGCCGGTGTTCAAGAACCCTGCGAACCGGCACCGCGCGGTGTCCCTGACCACCGAGCAGTTCCGCTTCGCGTTCGGCAACGCGCTGAGCGAGGAGGAGTCCGACGGACTCTTCGAGCGGTGGACCATCCCGGCGCCGGGCAAGCCCCTGTTCGAGGCGGCCGCGGCGAACTTCGACCCCCACTCGCCGGCCAAGGTCGACACCGCGAACTCCGGACGCGGCCCGCTGCTGCTGGTGTCCGGCGGCAAGGACCACACCGTCCCGGAGTCGGTGACCCGCGCCACGCTCAAACAATACCGGCACTCCGAGGCGGTCACCGAGTTCCTGTCCTTCCCCGGCCGCGGGCACTCGCTGACCGTCGACAGCGGCTGGCGCGAGGTCGCGGAGGCGGTGCTGGCCTGGCTCCGGCGCCAGGGCCCGACGGCCTGACCACCCGTCGACGGCGGCACGACCGCCGCCCGCCCGACCCGGCCCCGCCAGGGGCCGCCGACCCTCCGTCACCCGCCACCTGGAGCACTGAGTGAGACTCCCCCTGCCCGGAACCCGCAGCCGCCGTCGACTGCTAGGCGCGGCCCTGGCCGCGGCCGTCGCGCTGAGCACGGCGACGATCAGCGCCGCCGCGGGCCCCACGACCGCTTCCCCTGCCACCGCATCCGCCGGTGAACGGATCCCCGCGGGGTTCACCGAACACCGCGCCCGGGTCGCCGGCATCGGCCTGCACTACGTGACCGGCGGCCACGGGCCGACGCTGGTGCTGCTCCACGGCTACCCGCAGACCTGGTACGAGTGGCACGGCATCATGCCGGCCCTGGCCGAGCACTACACCGTCATCGCCCCGGACCTGCCCGGCGCCGGGCAGAGCGACGCGCCGCCCTCGGGCTACGACAAGAAGACGATGGCCGCCGAGCTCCACGCGCTGCTGGTGTCGCTCGGCAAGGACGACGACGTGCGGATCGTCGGTCACGACATCGGCACGATGGTCGCCTACTCCTACGCGGCGCAGTACCCCGCCACCGTCGAGAAGCTGGTCCTCAGCGAGGCTCCGATCCCGGACCTGAGCATCTACCAGATCCCGTCACTGACCGAGCGGGGCCCTGGGGTCTGGAACTTCGGGTTCTTCAACCTGACCGACGGCCTGCCGGAGAACATGATCCGGGGCCGTGAGGTCAGCTGGACCGCCGGCTTCATCGGCGGGTTCGAGGGCGTGCCGGGCGCGGTGAGCCAGGACGACATCCGGGTGTTCGCCCACTACCTGCGCGACCCCGCCCACCTGGCGGCGAGTCTGGCCTGGTTCCGGGTGTTCCCGCAGGACATCCGGGACAACGCGCAGTTCCAGCGGACCCCGCTCCCGATGCCGGTGCTCGCCATCGGCGCATCGGGCAGCCTCGGCAGCGCCGAGGGCGAGCAGATGAAGGCCTACGCCTCCCACGTCACCGGCGTGACCATCCCGAACTCCGGCCACTGGATCTACGAGGAGCGCCCCGAGGAACTGACCGCCTTGCTGCTCGACTTCCTCGGCCGCTCCTGACCCCGACGCCGCGCCACCCCCGACGCCGAAGGAGAACGCCCAGTGCCCGCCCCCCGCAACCACGGCCCGCTGCCCGCGCTGCTGCTGGCCCTTACGGTGGCGACCGGGCTGGTCGACGCCGTCAGCTATCTGGTGCTCGGCCACGTCTTCGTCGCCAACATGACCGGGAACGTCGTCTTCGCCGGCTTCGCCCTCAGCGGCGTCGACGGAGTCTCGTGGAGCGCGACGTTGCTGGCCCTGGCAGCCTTCGGCGCCGGGGCGTACCTCGGCGGACGCCACGTCGGTGGCAGCAGCACGCATCGCGGGCGACTGCTGGCGCTCTCGACCGCCGCGCAGTGCGCCGTCGTCATCGGGGCGGCCGTGCTGGCGGCGCTCGCCGACCCGGGGCGGCGAGCGGTCCAACTGGCCCTCGTCACCCTGCTCGCGGTCGCGATGGGGATGCAGAACGCCGTCGTGCGGCGCCTGGCCGTGCCCGACCTGACCACGACGGTGCTCACACTGACCACCGCAGGCCTGTTCGCCGACCGGACCAGCGCCCGCGTCCGCGGACTGCGCGTCGCCTCGATCCTGGCGATGGCCGCGGGCGCCTTCGGGGGCGGGCTTCTGCTGCGGCACGCCGACGTGGCGGCCCCGTTGTGGACGGCCGCGGGGCTGCTCGCCGTCTGTTCGGCCACCGCCGACCGGCTCAGCCGCGCACGGCACGCCGGAGTCTGGCACTGACCCGGTCCCGGCGCGGTGCGACGTGGTGTGGCGTGGCGTGGTGCGGCGCTACGGAACGTGCGCCGGGTTCGCACCGGAGGTCGCCGAACCGTCGGCGAGCGCGCCCTGGCCGAGTGCGGCGGCGATCTTCCGCCGCGAGGTGATGCCGAGTTTGCGGAACACCTTGTTCAGGTGGAACTCGACCGTCGAGGTCGTGATGAACAGCCGGGAGGCGATCTCGGCGTTGGTCAGTCCCGACACCGCCAGCAGCGCCACCTGGCGTTCCTGGGGGGTGAGGTCGAGGCTGGTCCCCGGCACGCGCCGGCGCGCCGTCTCCCCGGTCGCGAGCAGCTCGGTCCGGGCCCGTTCGGCGAACAGTGCCGCTCCCCCGGTCTCGAACAGCTCGTGCGCGGCCCGCAGGTGGGTCCTGGCCTCGGCGCGGCGCCTGCGCCGCCGGAGCCACTCGCCGAACAGCAGGCGTGACCGGGCCTGTTCCGCTGCCAACGGCACGCGCCCCAGCAGATCGACCGACTCCGCGTACCACTTCTCCGCCTCGGCGTCCTCGGCCACCAGCGCCCGGCACCGGGCCAACAGCCCCAACGCCCACGGCGTCCCGGCGAGCAGCGCACGTTCCTCGAGCCGCTCCAGCGCGCGGGTCGCCGTGCGCCGGTCGCCGGTGCGGACGGCGGCCTCGATGAGCAGCGGCAGCACCTGGTTTCCCTGTGACGGCGCGTCCTCGCGACAGACGGTCAGCGCATGACGCAGCGCCTCGTCGTAGCGCCCCCCGCCGAGCTCGAGAACGCAGAGCGCGTGGAGCGCCAGCTGGCGCAGCAAGCCCAGGCCGTAGGTCCCGGCGACGGCCTCCATCATCGCCACGGCGGCGCGTGTCTCGCCCTCCCGGCCCGTCCACGCGTACAGCAGGGCCCTGCGCAGGTCCCCGTGGGTCGTCAGCCCGATCGCGGTGGCGTAGTCGTCGGCCTCCGCGTAGAGCGCCTCCGCCGCGGCCGGCCGCCCGTTCCAGATCTCGGTGTACGCGAGGTCCGACAAGGACAGGCTGAGGCCGTAGAGCGCTCCGTTGCCGCGGTCCACGGCCGCCAGTCGGCCGACGATCTCCACGTACGCCCCGATGTCCCACACCTCGGTCGCCGCGATGCTCACCATGGCGCTGAACGGACTGGCCATGTTGCGCAGTTCGGGCGCGGAGCGGAGCCGGGCCAGGGCTGCGCGGAGCACCGTCACGCTGCTCCGGTAGCCGCTGGCCGACCGCAGGCTCAGTCCTTCGATCAGCCCCGTGGGGCTCCAGGCCTGATCGTCGGGCTCGGGCGGGGCGGCCGTCACGGCCCGGGACACCGCCGCCGAGGTCGTGCGGTAGACGGGCCCTCCGGCGATGACCGCGGCGTGCACGGCCTCGTAGAGCAGCTCCCGGGTCGTCCGGGGGTCAGCGTCGCCGAGTTCGGCCACGGCGTCGAGCATCATGGCCGGGACCCGGTCGATCCGGATGTTGAACAGCTCGATTGAGGCGCGCATCCGCAGCGCGCGGGCCCGGGTGGCAGGACGGTCGAGGGCGGGTACGGCGAGGTCGAGCAGCGGTTGCACCGCGGCGTGGTCGCCGGAGGCCTGGTGGGCCTCGGCCGCGGCGAGGTAGCGCTCGGCGCGCCGGGCTGGGTCGGTGGTGAGTTCGGCGGCCCTGGAAAGGAACAGCGCCTGGGCGGAGTAGCCGCCCCTGGACCGGGCCCAGTCCGAGGCGGCGTCCAGGTCCGCCGCGGCCGAGTCGTCGGGTCCGAGGGCCGCCTCGGCCCGGTGCCAGGCACGCCGGTCGGGCACGCGGGCCGGGTCGCTGGCCGCCGCGAGCGCGGCGTGGACCCGCCGCCGGTCGTCCCCCGAGGCCGCCGCGTAGACCGCCGACCGGATCAGCGGGTGCCGGAACCCGCCGCCGGCCCCGTGGTTGAGGATTCCCGCGTCGACGGCCGCGGTGGTGGCCCGGGCCGGCAGGCCGAGCACGCCTGCGGCCTGCCACACCACCGCCATGTCGTCGGTCGGCGCCGCTGCCATCAGCTGGAGCAGCGTCCGGGTGTCGGGGGGCAGCGCGGCCACCGACTGCCGGAAGTGCTCCTCCAGTAACCTGCCCACCGGCAGCGGCTCGGGCACCGGCGCGACCCCGGCGAGCTGTTCGGCGCCCAGGTTCGCGCCCAGTTCGATGAGCGCCAGCGGATTGCCCCCGGTGCCGGCCACGATCCGGTCCGCGACCGCGGTGTCCAGGTGGCCGGGCACGGCGAGGGCGAGCAGGTGCCGGGCGTCGGCGGCGGGCAGTCCGTCGACCCGCAGATGCGGCATGGCCTCGAAGAGTGTGCGGCCGCCGGGGTCGTCCCTGGCCGCGAAGATCAGGCCCAATGAGTCGGCGTGCAGTCGCCGGGCGACGAAGGCCAGCGTCTCGGCCGATTCCCGGTCGAGCCAGTGGACGTCGTCCACCAAGCAGAGCATCGGCTGCTCGGAGGCGACGTCGGAGAGCAGAGTCAGGGCCGCGAGGGCCACCAGGAGCCGGTCCGGTGGGGCGGCGTCGGCCAGGCCGAACGCCGCGTTCAGCGCGTCCCGCTGCCTGGTGGGCAGCCGGTCGACGCGGTGCAGGTGCGGGCGCAGCAGGCGGTGCAGCGCGCCGTAGCCCAGCGGCTGTTCGGCCTCGACGCCGACCAGCCTGGTCAGCTCCATGCCGGCGGCCAGGGCCGCCGCGTGGTCCAGCAGCCGCGTCTTGCCGATCCCGGCCTCGCCCACGAGCACCAAGGCGCCCCCGAACCCGTCGCGCACCGCGTCGAGCAGCTGTCCGATCACCTCGCGTTCGGCCAAGCGGCCGACCAGCGGCCGCACCGCCCCGGTTCGCGGCCCGCGCCACGCCATGGAAACCCCCTCGTCCTCGGAACACCGACCGGGGGAACACTAGACGCACCAGCATGAGGCGATCGAGCGTCACGTGACGGCGCATCGACGCAGGGTGCCGGCCACCGTGCGCAGCTCGGTGCGCGAGACGACGCCGAGCTTGGGGAAGATCCGGTGCAGGTGTGAACCGACCGTCCGGTAGGACAGCTAGAGCCTCTCGCCGATCTCACGGTTGGTCAGGCCGCCGGCCGCCGGCCGGACGATCTGCAACTCGTGCGGGGTCAGCCGGTCGTGCACGTCCGGTGCCCGGCCGCGACTGGTCTCACCGGCCGCCCGCAGGTCCCGGCGGGCCCTCTCTCCCCAGGGGATGGCACCGAGCGCGTCGAACATGTCGCGGGCGGTGCGGAGGTGGTCCCGGGACTCGACGCTGCGGCGGCGGCGCCGCAGCCACTCGCCGAAGGCCAGGTGGGCACGGGCCCGGGCCAGCGGCAGGGCGCTGAGGTCGGTGCCCAGTGCGGCCTCGAAGAGCGGCTCGGCGTCGCCGTCGGCCGCGACCAGCGCCCGGGCCAGGCGCAGATCGGCGCGCAGGGCCGGGGCCGGCGTCAGTTCGGCCACCGCCGCGAGCTCCGCCACGATCGGCAGCACCGCCGCTGTGCGTCCGCAGTGCGTCGCAACGTCGACCAGGCCCAGGGTGGTGCGCAGCAGGCCGATGTGCACGCCGACGACAGCGGTCGCGCTGACCGGCAGGTCCAGCGGCACGGGAGGGCGGCCCGTCTCCCGTGGGCCGGGCGCGCCGGGCAGTTCGACCAGCTGCTCCACGGCGGCGAGCCGGGCGGTGAGCCGCGTGACCGTACCCGCGGACAGGCCTGTCAGCTCGGCGATGCGATGTCTGGGGAGGGGGCCGTGGGCGAGCACGGTCCGGACGACCGCGGCGGCGTTGCGCATCGGGAGCGCTCCGATCGGGGCGGCGGGGCGAGGTCCGCCGAGACCCTGGCGGACCTGAATTTCAGTCCGCAAGTTAGTCACCGCGCCGTACGGCCGGCAAGGCCGGTGCCCGGTTCCGGCATCCGTTCGCCATCCGCCGCAACATTGCCGCAATACCCGCTCCCACCAGGCGGGATGAGCTTGACACCGGGTGCCGGCCCTCCACACGATGAGCCCATCACACCGGAACCGCGACCGAAGGAGGGACGATGACCGCCGCCGTCTGCCGTGCCTGTCTCCTCTCCTGTCGCCGCCCGGTTCCCGTCCGTCTCTGACGGACCCTCATCAAGCTGACTGACTTTCAGTCAGCTCCTTCCTCTCTGCCGCCGTCGCACACGTGCGCCGTCCGCCGTCCTTCCCCTCCGCAAGAAACCGAGGTACCGCCATGACCACTGCCGTCGAACTGCGTCTGACTCCGGCCGCCGGCCGCATCGGGGCGATCGTTCACGACGTCCGCCTCGGCGGCGACCTGCCCGCCGAGACCATCGCCGCGATCGAGGCCGCCCTGTACCGCCACAAGGTGCTGTTCTTCCGCGGTCAGCAGCACCTGGACGACGCCGGGCACGAGGCGTTCGCCCGGCTGCTCGGCCACCCGGTCGGCCATCCGACCGTCCCGAGCGCGGACGGACGGTACATCTTCGAGCTGGACGCCACCAAGGGCGTACGCGCCAACAACTGGCACACCGACGTGACGTTCGTCCCGTCCTACCCCAAGGCGTCCATCCTGCGGGCACTGGAGCTGCCGGAGGCGGGCGGCTCGACGGTCTGGGCCAACACCGCGGCCGCGTACGACGACCTGCCGGCCCCTCTGCAGACCCTGGCGGAGAGCCTACGGGCGGTGCACACCAACGACTACGACTACGCGGCGAGCCTCGCGCTGACCCCCGAGCTGGCGGAGAACAAGGAGGTCGCCGAGCTGTTCCGCCAGGTGTTCGTCTCCACTGCATTCAAGACCGAGCATCCGCTGGTGCGGGTGCACCCGGTGACCGACGAGAAGAGCCTGCTGCTGGGTGCGTTCGCCCAGCGGATCGTCGGGGTCCCGGGCCCCGACAGCAAGGCGCTGATCGCGCTGTTCCAGCGCTACGTCGAGCGGCTGGAGAACACGGTGCGCTGGGACTGGCAGGTCGGCGACGTGGCGATCTGGGACAACCGCGCGACCCAGCACTACGCCGTCAACGACTACGGTGACCAGCCGCGCCTGGTCCGCCGGATCACCCTGGACGGCGACCTGCCGGTCGGCGTGGACGGCGTGCCGAGCCGGCTGCTGGAGCCGGCCGACCCGCCGGCGGTGCCCGGCCTGGTGCCGGCCGAGCAGCTCGAACCGTCCGTCTGACGCCTCCGTACGCTCCGAAAGGTCCCGTCGATGCCCGCCACGGTCCGCCCCGTCCCCGCCCGCACCGGGGACGACCGGCGGGACGTCAATGCCGCCGCCGTGCTGCGGACCGTGCTGGACCACGGGCCGATCGCCCGCAGTCGGGTCGCCGCGCTGTCCGGACTGAGCCCGGCCGGGGTGTCCCGGCAGGTGACCGACCTCCTCCGGCTCGGACTGCTCTGCGAGCGGCCGGAGTTGACCGAGAGCGGGGCCGTCGGCCGGCCACAGTTGCCGGTGGACGTCGACACCGAGCGGCTGGCCGTGGCCGGCCTGCACGTCGGGGTGCCGTTCTCCACGCTGTCGCTGCTCGATCTGCGCGGCAACGTTCTGGCCCGGGAGCAGCTCGACAACCGTGGCCGCACGGGCCGGGCGGTGCTGGATCCGGCACTTGCCCGGCTGCCGGCGTTCCTGGCCGCCGCGCCGGGCGGGCGGTCCGTGGTCGGGCTCGGCGCGGTCACGGGCGGCTCGGTCGATCCGGTGCGCGGGGTGACGGTGCGCCACGCGCCGCTGGACTGGTGCGAGGTGCCGCTGCGGGCGCTCCTGGAGCGGGCCACGGGGCTGCCCGTCCAGGTGGACAACCATGCCCGGGCGCTGGCGCAGTCGGAGATCCTCTTCGGGCACCCGGCCGCGCGGCGCAGCCTGGTGCAGCTCTTCGTGGGCCATGTGGTGGACGCGGCTCTGGGCGTCGGCGGCCTGGTGCACCTGGGGCCGCAGTCGGCTACCGGCGACGTCGCGCACCTGCGGGTGGCCGGCAGTCGGGCCCGGTGCTGCTGCGGGCGGCGCGGCTGTTTCGCGGCCGCCGCCTCGGACACCGCGCTGTACCGGGAGGCGGCGGCCGCCGGGATCATCCCGGTGCCCGAGCGGGGCGAGATGATCGCGGCGGTGCGCGCCGGGGATCCCCACGCCGACCGGCTGGTGCTACGGCGGGCTCGGCTGATCGGGCAGGTCGTGGCGCTGCTGGTCGACGTGGTCAACCCGGACCTGGTGGTGCTCACCGAGACTTTCGCCCTGATGGACGGCCGCTATCTGGAGGCGATCCGCACCGAGGTCCTCCGCCGCTCGCACCTGTGCCAGGACGCCGGGCTGGTGATCACCCAGCAGCGCGGTGCCGACGCGCTCGCCGTGGCTGCGGGGGCGGTCGTGCTCGGTGCCCTGTACCGCAGCCCGTTGCAAGCCCTCGCCCGAGCCTGACAGCCGCCCCCACCCCCGCGCCCACCGCGCACTCCCTTACTTCCGCTGCGAAAGCAACTAACCATCCCCGGAAGGGGTCTCTGCCATGACCGACCACCTCGTCTCGCGCCGCGCCCTGCTCCGCGCCTCCGTCGCCGGAGCCGGCCTGCTGACGCTGGCGGCCTGCCGCTCGGCCGCCGACGGCGCCGGCGACGCCGCCTCGGCCGCGCCGCGCCGGGGCGGCACCCTCACCGTCGCCTCCGGCATCGACTTCACCCCGAGCCTGCTGTTCGCCCAGTCCGCCAACACCCTGGTCCAGCGGCTGGTCTTCAACACCCTCACCAGGTACGACAATGAGCTGCGGCCGCAGCCAGAGCTGGCCACCTCCTGGCAGGTCGCCGAGGACGGCCGCAGCGTCACCCTCAAGCTCCGCGAGGACGTGGTCTTCCACAACGGCCGGAAGTTCAGCGCGGACGACGTCGTCTTCGCCGTCAGGAACCTCCAGAACCCCTCCCGATCCGCCCAGTTGAGATCCACCGCGGCCGCCGTCACCGACTTCCGGAAGAACGGCGACCACGAGCTGACCCTGACCCTGGCCCACCCGGTCAGCAACCTCTTCGACCTCTTCGAATTCATGATCATCGCCGATGAGGCCACCGTCGAGGACGCCGTCGCCGGCAAGCAGCTGATCGGCACCGGGCCGTTCCGGTTCACCGAGCGCAAGCCCGGCGCCTCGATCACCTTCACCCGCAACGACCGGTGCTGGCAGCCCGAACGCCCCTACCTGGACGGCGTGGAGATCCGCGTCATCCCGCAGTCCGACTCCCTGCTGTCCTCCCTGAAGACCGGCCAGAGCCACCTGTCGTACGGCGTCCGCGGCAAGGACGTGGCCACGCTCAAGAACGACCCGCAGTTCCGGATCACCCAGTACGACACCGGCGCCGGCGCCTACTACATCGGCGTCAACGTCACCGCCGAGCACGTCGGCGACAAGCGCGTGCGGCAGGCCATCGCCTGGGCGGTGGACCGCGAGCGACTCGTGCAGCAGGCACTCGGCGGGTACGGCCTCGCGTCCTCCGCCCCCTGGCCCAAGTCCTCCCCCGCCTACAGCGCGGCAGGAGCCACCCGCTACCGCCACGACCCGGACAAGGCACGGCAGTTGCTCAAGGAGGCCGGGCTCGGACCGATCACCCTGCCGTTCGCGCACTCCAACGACCCGGGCGGCACCGCGATCGCCCAGATCCTCCAGTACGACCTCCAGCAGGTCGGCATCGAGACGGTCCTGCAGCCCACCGACTCACCGACCATGCAGAAGCAGCTGATCTCGCAGACCATGCCCGCGCTGTGGACGCTCAGCCACGGCTTCGCCCAACTGCACCCCGCCACCCTGGCGGTGAGCGCGTACCCGTTCAACGAGGCGAAGAACAGCTCGCACTTCAGCTCCCCTGCCTACACCGACATCGTGCAGCGCGCATGGAACCGCGCGGACAGCGACAGTGCCGAGGCCAAGGCGCTCTACCAGCAGATCACCGATGTCCTGCTGGACGAGGAGTTCGTCATCGACCTCGCGATCGCCGGGCAGGTCGAGGTGGCGGGCGCCAAGGTGCGCGGCGCGACCCTCAACAAGTTCAGCTACCTCAACCTCGACGACGCCTACCTGGCGGCCTGACCATGCGATCCTTCCTCCTGCGACGACTGCCCTCGGGGCTGCTGGTGCTCCTGCTGGCGTCGTTCCTCGTCTTCCTCGTCCTGCGGCTGATTCCCGGCGACCCCGCCACCAGCCTGGCCGGCCCGGACGCCGGGCCCGAGGCCGTCGCCGCCGTCCGCGCCCGGCTCGGCCTGGACGAGCCGCTGCCCAGCCAGTACCTGCGCTGGATAGGCGACCTGCTCACCGGGAACCTCGGCCCGAGCTACGCGATCGGCGGCCAGGTCGCCGACCTGATCGGCAACGGCCTCGGTGCCACCGTCGAACTCACCCTCGGCGCCCTGGTGCTGGTCGTCGCGCTGGCCCTGCCGCTCGGTGTGCTCGGCGCCTGCGCCCGGCGGCGTCCGGTCGCCGCCGCCGTCCGCGCGGTGACCACCGGGGTGCTCGCCGTACCGCCGTTCGTCACCGGGGTGGTGCTGGTCCTGGTGTTCGCGGTCACCCTCGGGTGGCTGCCGGCCGGCGGGCACGAGCCCCTCCTCGACCAACCCGACCTGGCGGTGCAGTACCTGCTGCTGCCCGCCGTCTGCCTCGCCCTGCCCAGCGCCGCCATCCTGGCGCGCTATCTCAAGGACGGCCTGGAGCGGGCCCTCGCCGAGGACTACGTGCGCACCGCGACCGCCCTCGGCGTCTCCCGCCGGCGGATCGTCTGGCGGCACGCACTGCCCAGCGCGCTGCCGCCCACGGTCACCGTCCTCGGCCTGCAGATCGGCCAACTCCTCGGCGGCACCGTGCTGGTGGAAGCCATCTTCGCCTGGCCGGGCCTCGGCCAGCTGACCGAGCAGGGCGTGCTGCGCCGGGACTACCCGGTGGTGCAGGACCTGCTCCTGCTGCTCGTCGCCGCCCACGTCGCCGTCCAGCTGCTCACCGACCTGGTGTACGCGTGGCTGGACCCCCGGATCCGCTGGGAGGGCCGATGACCGCCGCCGCCGAGACGCCGATGACGGCCGCCGCCACCGAGACCCGGAGCAGGAACCCGTACCTCGCGGGCCTGCTCACCGGACGCGGGCTGACCGGCCTGGCGCTGGTCGCCGCCGTGGTGCTGGCGGGGCTGTTGGCACCCGTGCTCACCAGTGCCGACCCGAACGCGCAGAGCGCGCTGGCGTTGGCCGGGCCGAGCGCGGCGCACCCGTTCGGCACCGACGACCTGGGGCGCGACCTGTTCAGCCGGGTCCTGCACGGGATCGGCACCGACCTGGTGATCAGTCTCACGGCCGTGCCGGTCGGCGCGGCGCTGGGCTGCACGCTGGCGCTGCTCGGGGCGGCCTCCCGGTTCGCCGACGTGGCGGTGCAGCGGGTCTTCGACCTGGTGCTGGCCTTCCCCGGGCTGATCCTGGCGCTCGCCGTCACCGCAGTGCTCGGGCCGGGGAGGTGGCCGGTGGTGATCGTCATCGCGCTGGCCGAAATCCCGGGGTTCGGAAGGCAGTTGCGCGCCGGGATCCTGGTGCAGCGGGAGCGCGAGTACGCGCTCGCCGCGCGGGTCGGCGGGGCCGGCCGGGCCCGGGTGCTCCTCCGGCACGTGCTGCCGAACGCGGCCGATCCGCTGATCGTGCAGAGCGCCGTCGCCCTGTCGATCGCCGTCTTCGTCGAGGGCGCGATGAGCTTCCTCGGCGTGGGCATCCGGCCGCCGGACCCGTCGCTCGGCAGCATCCTCAGCCAGTCCATGGCCTACCTGTCCACCCACCCGACCTTCGCGGCCGCCCCGCTGGTCGCGGTCACCGCGCTGGTGCTCGGATTCACCCTGATCGCCGAGGCCCTCAACCGGGGAGTGCGCCGATGAGCACTGTTCTCGAAGTACGCGACCTGACGGTCGAGTTCGAGCGGACCAGGGCCGTCGACAGGGTCGGCTTCGAGCTGGCCGCCGGGGATACGGTGGGTGTGGTCGGCGAGTCCGGCTCGGGCAAGTCCACCACCGCGCTCGCCCTGCTGCGGATGCTGCCCTCGGGCGGCCGGATCACCGCGGGCTCCGTCCTGCTGGACGGGCAGGACCTCGCCGCCCTCCCGGAGGACGCGCTGCGTGCCCTGCGCGGGCGACGGATCGCCATGGTCTTCCAGGACCCGATGTCCTCCCTCAACCCGGTGCTGACCATCGGCCGCCACCTGGACGAGGCGCTGCGCGCCCACACCGTCCACGACCGGGCAGCACGGCGGGAGCGGGCACTGGAGCTGCTCGACCTGGTCGGCATCCCCGAGGCGGCCGAGCGCCTGCGGGACCATCCGCACCAGTTCTCCGGCGGCCAGCGCCAGCGCATCATGATCGCCCTGGCCCTGGCCAACGAGCCCGACGTGCTGGTCGCCGACGAGCCGACCACCGCGCTCGACCCGACCGTCCAGCGGCAGATCCTGCGGCTGCTCGCCCGGATCAACGAGACCACCGGCACCGCCCTGGTGGTGATCAGCCACGACCTGGGGGTGATCGCGCAAACCTGCCGCCGCATCCTGGTGATGCGCCACGGCCGGGTCGTCGAGCACGGCCCCACCGAGGACATCCTCACCGAGCCCCGGCACCCCTACACCAGGCAGCTGGTGGCAGCGGTGCCCCGGCTGGACGCCCCGTCCACAGCCGCCGCCAACAGCTCCCCGGGCGAGGAGCCGGTGCTCACCATCTCCGGGCTGCGCAAGACCTACGGCACCCGCCGGCGGCGCACGGCGGCGCTGGACGGCGTGGACCTGGTCCTGCACCCCGGCGAGACGCTCGGGCTGGTCGGCGAGTCCGGCTCCGGGAAGTCCACCCTCGCCCAGGCGCTGGTGCAGGTGCACACGCCGACGGGGGGCAACATCCGCTTCCGCGGGCAGGACCTGCGGGCCGCCGGACGAGCCGCCAGGCGGGATATCCAGATGGTCTTCCAGGACCCGTACTCCTCGCTCAACCCCCGCATGACGGTGGGGCAGATCATCGCCGAGCCGCTGATCGCCCACCGCATCGGCGACCGCGCCTCGCGGGCTGCCCGGGTGGCGGAGCTGCTGCGCCGGGTCGGCCTGGACCCCGACACGGCCGACCGCCATCCGCGCGCCTTCTCCGGCGGCCAGCGCCAACGCATCGGCATCGCCCGGGCGCTCGCCCCCGAGCCCAGCGTCCTGATCTGCGACGAACCGGTCTCGGCGCTGGACGTCTCGATCCAGGCCCAGGTCGTCGAGCTGCTGGCCGAACTCCAGCGCGACCTCGGGCTCGCCGTGCTCTTCATCGCCCACGACCTCGCCGTGGTCCGCCAGGTCAGCCACCGCATCGCCGTCATGCGCCGGGGCCGGATCGTCGAGACCGGCCCCGCCGACCAGGTGGTCACCGACCCGCAGCACCCCTACACGGCCGAACTCCTCGCCGCCGTCCCCCGACTCACCATCCGGAGCACAGCATGAGCACCCGTCGCGACCCGTACGAGGGATTCACCGGCAGCGTGGGCCGCACCTTCCGCGAGTCCACGCCCGCATGGCCCAGCCGCACCCGCCCGCGCGAGGGCGCACCCAACATCGTCGTGGTCCTGATCGACGACATGGGCTACAGCGACATCGGACCGTTCGGCTCCGAGATCCCCACCCCGACGCTGGACCGCCTCGCCGCCACCGGAGTGAAGCTGGCCAACTACCACACCATGCCGCTCTGCTCGCCCGCCCGCGCCGCCCTGCTGACCGGCCTGAACCCGCACCGGGTCGGCTACTCCTTCGTCGCCAACGCCGATCCCGGCTTCCCCGGCTACGGCATGGAGGTCGCGGGCGACATCCCCACCCTCGCCGAGCTGCTGCACGACGGCGGCTACGCCACGTACGCCGTCGGCAAGTGGCACCTGACCCGCGACTCGGCCTCCAACGCGGCCAACGACCGCTCCAACTGGCCGCTGCAGAAGGGCTTCGACCAGTACTACGGCGTGCTGGAGGGCCTGACGAGTCTCTTCCACCCGCACCAACTGGTCCGCGACAACAGTCCGCTGGACATCGACGAGTTCCCGGACGGCTACTACTACACCGACGACATCACCGACCAGGCGATCGCCATGGTCAAGTCGCTGCGCGCACACGACGACACCAAGCCGTTCTTCCTCTACCTGGCGCACAACGCCGTCCACGGACCGCTCCAGGCCAAGCCGGAGGACCTGGCCCGGCACAAGGGCCGCTACGACGGGGGCTGGGACGAGCTGCGCGCCGCCCGTTTCGCCCGCCAGCTCGCCGCCGGGCACTTCCCCGAGGGCACCCGGCTGCCGGACCGCAACTCCGAGGCGGGCTACGACGTCGGGCCGTGGGACGGACTCACCGAGGTGCAGCAGAAGCTCTACGCCCGCTACATGGAGGTGTACGCGGCGATGGTCGACAACGTCGACCAGAACCTCGGCCGCCTCACCGACACCCTGGCCGCCCTCGGCGAACTCGACAACACTGTCATCCTCTTCACCTCCGACAACGGTGGCACCGGCGAGGGCGGACCGGAGGGCACCCGCAGCTACTTCAGCCGCTTCGTCCACCACCCCGACCTGCCCGCGGACTGGAACCCGGACGTCGAGCGGGAGATCGAGCTGATCGGCGGCCCGCAGAGCCTGGTCCACTATCCGCGCGGCTGGGGCATGGCCTCCAACACCCCCTTCCGCTTCTACAAGGGCCAGACCTACGCGGGCGGAGTACGGGTGCCGTTCGTCCTCTCCTGGCCCGCCGGTCTCCCGCGCGCCGAGAACGACACCGGTGTGCGCACGCAGTACCAGTACGTCACCGACCTCCTGCCCACCCTGCTCGAACTCGCGGGCATCGAAAGACCCGAGATCCGCGCCGGGCAGCCCGTCCAGGAGCTGGACGGCACCAGCTTCGCCTCCGTGCTTCGCGAGCCGCACGCCGACAGCACCCACACCGAGCAGTACTGCGAGATGACCGGCAACCGCAGCTACTACCGCAACGGCTGGAAGCTGGTCACTCTGCACCGCCCGGGCACGCCCTACGACGACGGCGAGTGGGCACTGTACGACCTGCACGCCGACCCCACCGAGATCGATGACCTCGCGGCCGAATTCCCCGCGGTCGTCAAGGAGTTGGCCGAGGCCTGGGAGAACGCCGCCTGGCGCGACGGCGTCTTCCCGCTCGCCGACGGCAGCGGCGCGCTGGCCCTGCGGGGGCCCGAGGACGCCCGCCTGCGCCGCCCGGTGACCCTGCTGGCCGGTACCCCGGAGCTGGAGCGCTACCGCTCCTCGCGGCTGATCTCCTTCCGCTCCTTCGACATCGTGGCCGAGCTCGACGACCACCGCGCCGACGACCAGGGCGTGCTCGTCTCGCACGGCGACCAGGGAGGCGGGTACAGCCTGTACGTGGAGGACGGCCGGCTCCGGTTCGCGTACAACGAGTACGGCGAGCTGTACGAGACGGATGCCCGGCCACTGGCCCCGGGCGCCCGCACCGTCACCGTCGAGGCCCTGGCCGTGGCCGACCTCAAGTGGGAGTTCCGGCTGCTGGTCGACGGTGAGGAGACCGGCCGCCTCGGACCGGTGCACCAACTCATCGGCATGGCCCCCTTCCAGGGCATCAGCGTCGGCCTCGACCGCAAGTCCCCGGTCTCCTGGCCGCTCTTCGAACGCCACCGCAGCTTCCGGTACACCGGCGCCCTCCGCTCGGTCACCTACGTGCCCGGCGAGCCCGCCCCGTACGACCCGGAGACCGTCGCGCGGGCGCTCCAGGCGGCCGCGGCGGCGTTCGAGTGACACAGGGCCCCGGCCCGCGCGGGCGGGCCGGGGCCGTCGCATCCGTGTGCCGTCAGAGCCAGGGGATCTGCTCGGCGGAGTAGCGGTAGGCGCGGAAGACGGCGTTCTGCGCTCCACGGGAGGACTCCAGGCCCACCCCCTGGCCGAAGGCGCCGAACTCGGGCACGACGTACTCCCAGACCACGTCCCCGTCCGGGGTGACCTCGAAGAGTCGGCCGAAGGAGCCCTCGGCGATGAAGGTGTTGCCGTTGGGAAGCCGCTGGGCGCTGGACATGTAGGGGCTGTAGAAGTTCTGCGGCGGGTTGTCCTCGTACGTCCAGACCAGCCGGCCGCTCGCCGGGTCGATCTCGACGACCCGGGAGTAGGGCACCGAGGTGGTGTCGCGGTAGGTGCCGTTGTCGAAGACCAGGATGGTGCCGCCCGCCAGCTCGTGCGGGTGGTGCTGCTGGGCGAGCACGTCCGGGCCGAGCCGCCAGCGGACACTCCCGTCGGCCCGGTCGACGGCGACCGTCGTGGAGGCGCTGCGGAAGCCCACCACCACGCCGCCGTCGGCGAGTTCGTTGACGGTGTTGGCCATCGGCCAGTGCTCGCGGGCGAAGTGCGGGTTGAGCGGGGCAAGTTCGGGGTCGAGGTGCTCGATCGCGGCCCAGCGCCAGACCACTTCGCCCTCCCACGTGAGCTCGTACACCACGTCGCCGTAGGTGACTCCGCCGGGCGCCTCCGAGCCGGGGATGCCGCCCGAGATGCGGGCGGCGTCGGCCGGGTCGAGCGGCTCGACGCCGAGGACCAGCAGGTTTCCGTTGCGCAGCACGGACGCGTCGTGGTGGTGGAACGGGTTCCGGACCTCGCGCAGCACCGTGCCGTCCGGCGCGATCTCCTGGAGGATGCGGCATGCAAGTGAGTTGGAACTTATCGGCGGGTGCGAACGGTACCGGTCGGCCGCCGTCGAAGTCCTCGACGGCGGCCGGTGCCGGATCCCGCGGGTGGTTGCGGCGGAGAGTCAGCCGGCCCGGTTCAGGGCAGTGGTGGCCTTCGCGCGGTGGTCGAGGTGGCTGGCGACGTCGACGACGCCGTCCACGCTGCGGCACAGGCGCTCGACCACCGCCGCCTGGCCGCCGTGGCCGAGCGCGCCGGTGAGGGTCACGCGGCCGTCCTGCACCCGGACGTCCACGGTGTCCGGGTCGATGCCCAGGACGCGGCGCAGGACCTCGGCCCGGATCTCCTCGCGGATCGCCGCATCGTGGCGCAGGAACACGCGGAGCAGGTCGCTGCGGCTGACGATGCCCACCAGGCGGCCGGCCTCGTCGACGACGGGCAGGCGCTTGACGCGCTCGCTCTGCATCAGGCGGGCCGCTTCGACCACCGTCCACTCCGGGCGCGCGCACACGGCCGGGGTGGTCATGAGGCCCACGGCGGTGGTCGCCCGGCTGCGGGCGCGCTCGCGGGGCGGCAGGTCCGGGGTGAGCAGCAGTCCGGCGGGGTCCTCCTGGGCGGCCTCGTTGAGCAGCAGGTCGGCTTCGGAGACCAGACCGAGCGGCCGGTCCTCCTGGTCCAGGACGGGCACGGCGGTGATGTCGTGCTCGGCGAGCAGCCGGACGATCTCCTTGAATCCGGTGTCGGGCCGTACGTGCACGACCGCCGGGGTCATCAGTTCTCCCACGATCCGGTGTCGCATGGTCGGTTCGCTCCTTTCCGATCGGCGGCGCGGCCGCGCGTCGGGTGCTGGGTGTGCGGGTCAGTCGTTCCGGTGGCGGACCACGACGACGGGGCAGGGCGCGTGCTGGACGCAGTGCTGGCCTACCGAGCCGAGCAGGGCTCCGGTGAATCCTCCGTGGCCCCTGCTGCCGACGACCAGGAGTTCGGCGCCGCGGGCCGCGTCCAGCAGGCACGCCGCGGCGCCGCCCTCCTGCACCCGGGTCCTGATCTCGACCGGGGCGTCGGAACCGGTCGCCACCGTGACGCTGTCGTCGAGGATCTTCCGCGCGATGCCCGGGAGATCCTCGTAGGCCTCGATCGGCACTGTCCACCCGGTGGCCACCGGGTGCTGCCACGCGATCAGGGCCTCCACCACGGCGCCCTGCATGCGGGCCTGGCCGACGGCCCACCGGAGTGCGTCGACCGATGCCGGCGATCCGTCGACACCGACCACGATCCGCTGCTCCGGTCCGGTCTGCTCGCTCACGTGCCTTCTCCTTCGTGTTCTCGTTGGTCTCAACCATCGGCACTGCCGGCGGACTTGCGAAGGACCGAACGGGTCCCGAAGGCCGGGACCTTCAGCCCGGCCCTTGCCCAGCACAGGAATGTGAGTTCCCTGCCGAAGGCGATGCCGTACGGTGCGGTCTTGGGCCTGCCGGTCCCGCCCGGACCGCGTGAGCGGTCGAGGCTGGGATCCGCCCCATGCCCCTCAGCGCCCCTTGCGCAGGGGGACGACGATCAACGGGCACTCCGCGTGCTCGACGAGGGCATGACTCACCGACCCCAGGAGCAGACCCCGGAAACTGCCGAGGCCCCGCGAACCGACAACGAGGCACAGGGCCCGAGTCGCCTCGCCCAGCAGTGCTCCCACGGGGCGCCCGAACACCACCTCGTGCTCGACTTCGACTCGCGGTCGCGCTTGCGCAACTCGGCGGTTGCGCGCAGCAGTTCGACCTCAGCGCGGCCTGCAGACTCAGCGCGCGCTGCGGAGGTCCGTTCCTGGCGGGCCCGGCAGACTCGGACTACGCGCAGCACGGCACCGCGTGCCGCGGCCTGCGCGAAGGCGAGTTCCAGAGCCGCCAGGGAGTCCTGCGATCCGTCCGCTCCGACGACGGCCAGCGGCCTGGGGCATTCACGGCGGTATCCGCCGTCTCGCGGACGACCGCCACCGGGCAGGGGGCGTGGGAGCTGAGCGACGCCGATCGGCGGGAGCGTGAGCACCTGCTCGGCAACCGGCCTGCGCTTGCCTCCGACGACCAGGAGCGAGGCGTCCGCGGCCTGCTCCAGCAGGCCTCGCGCCCGTGGCCCGTCGACCGCGCGGGTCTCGGTCTCCACACTGGGGTGCCTCTCCTCAACGAGCTTGAGTGCCTGTGCCAGGACGATGTCGCCCCCGACTCGGAGGTGATCGTTCAGCAGTCGCGGGGGTCCTCATCCGGATCGCTCTGCGGCCGCTCCAGGACGTGGACCAGCCGCAGCGCCCTGCCCGTGCGGGCGGCCTCGTCCGCCGCCCAGGTCACGGCTCCGCGGCTGGCCGCGGAGCGGCCGACGCCGACGACCAGGGGCCCGAGCAGGGACACGGGCGCGGGCACGGCGGGGGTTGGTCCGGGACTGTTCATGGGTCTCCTCCTCGGGTCCTGCGGTAGGTGTGCGCCCGGTCAACCCTTCCTTCCCGCACCGCTGTTCGGCAGGGTCCACATTGCCCTGCGGCAGAGCCCGAAGGTCCCGGTCCGCCGGTCCCGCGAACCCGGGATGCCACCGGGACCGTCGTTCCGCCATCGGTGACCAATGGCCCAACGACCCGTCGGCCGACTCGGGAGCAAGCTGTCGTCCGCACCCCCGATCGATGGACTCGATCGCCCGGCGTCGACCGCCGGGATCGCTGCTCATCCAGCCGATGGCGGTTCAGTGCACGACAGTTGAGGAGATCTCCGATGCCCAAGGCCCACCTGGTCGGAGGCGGCATCGCCGCCCTGTCCGCAGCAACGTTCCTCATCCGGGACGCGGGTTTCACCGGCGACGACATCCACCTCTACGAGGACCAGGAGGTGGTCGGCGGCAGCCTGGACGCGGGCGGTACGCCCGAGACGGGGTACACGATGCGCGGCGGCCGGATGTTCGAGGCACAGTTCCGCTGCACGTACGACCTGCTGTCCGGCATCCCGTCGCTGGACGACCCGTCGAAGTCGGCCACCCAGGACATCCTCGACTCACACGAGGAGTCCCCCTGGGACGACACCGCCCGCCTGGTGCGGGCGGGTGGCGAGATCTGCGACGGACACGCCATGGGCTTCTCCGAACGCCACCGGCTCGAACTGGTCAAGTGCCTGGCCACGCCCGAGCGGCTGCTGGACGGCAAGCGCATCACGGACTGCTTCGACGAGGGCTTCTTCACCACCGACTTCTGGTACATGTGGTGCACCACCTTCGCGTTCGAACCCTGGCACAGCGCCATCGAGTTCCAGCGCTACCTCAAGCGCTTCATCCACCTCTTCCCGGAGTTCCAGACGATGTCCGGGATCTACCGGACCCGCTACAACCAGTACGACTCGATCGTCCGCCCGCTCACCGCCTGGCTCCTGGAGCAGGGAGTCCACCTCCACACCGGCCGCCGAGTCGCGGACCTGGCCTTCCGGCGCGGGCCGGGAACGAGCGTCGAGCGCATCCACTTCACCGGCGCGCACGCCGACATCCCGGTTGCCGAGGACGACCTCGTGTTCGTCACCAACGGCTCGATGACCGCCGACTCCGTCCTCGGCTCCCACACCGCCCCGCCGGCGAGCCCGAACACCTCCCTCAGCCCCGACTCCTTCCTGCTGTGGCACCGGATAGCGCGCGGCCGCGAGGACTTCGGCAACCCCGCCGTCTTCGACCACCACCCGGACGAATCCACCTGGGAGTCCTTCACCGTCACGGCCAAGGACCCCGCCTTCCTCGACTGGATGGAGAAGTTCACCGGCCGCCCGACCGGCCACGGCGGACTGCTCACCCTCACCGACTCCCCGTGGCTGCTCACCGTCGTCGTCAACCGCCAGCCGGTCTACCAGCAGCAGCCCGAGGAGGTATCCGTGTGGTGGGGCTACGGCCTCTTCCCCGACAAGCCCGGCACCTTCGTCAAGAAGCCGATGAGGGAGTGCAGCGGCGCGGAGATCCTCCAGGAAGTCCTCCAGCACCTGGCCGTGGACCCCGACACCGCCGAGAAGATCGCCGAGACCTCGAACGCCATCCCCTGCCTGATGCCCTACATCACCAGCCAGTTCCTGGCACGAAGCCACGGCGACCGGCCGCAGGTGGTCCCGAAGGGCTCCACCAACCTCGCCTTCATCGGCCAGTACGCCGAGGTCCCCGACGACGTCGTCTTCACCGTCGAGTACTCCGTACGCACCGCCTGGGCCGCCGTCGCGCAACTGCTCGACCTCGACCGGCAGCCCCCGGCTGTCCACAAGGGCCACCACGACCCGCACGTCCTGGCTCAGGCCCTGCACACCATGCACCGCAAGTAGCCCGACCGGCGCACCCCGGGGAGGCGGGCGCGGCGCCGTCCGCCTCCCCGCTCCACCCGGCCCCGGTGCCTGGGAGCTCGGCGCCTCAAGGCCCGGCCGACGGTCCTGTCCCGGCGCCACAGAACGACCGATCCATCGTGAAATCGACAAGGAGAGCTCGCCATGGCCGTCCATCACCCGCACCTCCCCCGGTTCACCCACCGTCTGACCACGGGCCGGCGCCCGGTCGCGACCCGGCGCTCCCGGGAGACATCGGGCGCCGTCGCCCTGACCACCGGGGCAGGGCTCGCGATCGCGGGCGCCAGGATCACCGTCGGCTTCGTCTTCCTCTGGGCCTTCCTCGACAAGACATTCGGCCTCGGCTACGCCACCGGAGAGGCCGGCTCCTGGCTCAACGGCGGCTCCCCGACGAAGGGCTTCCTCAGCCACGTCTCGGCCGGTCCGCTCCAGTCCACCTTCCACGCCTGGGCCGGGCAGGCCTGGGCCGACTGGCTGTTCATGCTCGGCCTGCTCGGCATCGGCCTCGCCTTCGTCGGCGGCGTCGGGATGCGCGTCGCCGCCGGTGGCGGCACCCTGCTCCTGGCCCTGATGTGGGCCGCCGAGTGGCCGCCCGCCCGGCAGCTGGCCAACGGCGCCGCCAGCGGTTCCAGCAACCCCGTCGTCGACTACCACGTCGTCTACGCGCTGCTGCTCATCGCGCTGGCCGCCGTCGGCGCGGGCGATGTCTGGGGGCTGGGGCGCCGCTGGGCTGCCCTCCCGGTCGTCCGCGAGCACGCCTGGCTCCGCTGAGACCCCACCGCCGTCCCGGAAGCACCGCACACTGAGGCCCCGCGGCCGGAGCCCGGCGGCACCAACCCCTCCACGGGGAAGGTGCCGTCGGCTCCGGCGGTTTCCGGTTCAGCGCGCCCCTGATCTCCGACACCACACCGGCAGACATCGCTGCCGGCTGGGGCAGCCAGACCAAGGCCGGCGCACCGTGTCAGGCCGCGGCGCCCACCCGCCGCGGCACTTCGGCTCCCGGGCACACGAGAGCGAGGCTTCCCGTCGGGGAGCCTCGCTCTCGTGCGATGCGTCGGCGTCCGGTCAGGTACGTCAGACGGTGTGCAGGCCGTGGGCCTCGAACACGGCACGCGCCTGCGCCGTCTGGTCGCTGGTGGGCGCCGGGGTGTCCGCCAGCGTGCAGTCCAGGCCCAGCGCACGCCACTTCGCCATGCCGAGCTTGTGGAACGGGAGGACGTCGACCCTGGTGACGTTGCCCAGCGACGCGGCGAAGGCGGCGACCCCCTCGACGTTCTCGATGGGGTCGGTCAGGCCGGGGACGAGGACGAAGCGGACCCAGGCCTCCTTGCCGAGATCCGCCAGACGGCGGGCGAAGTCCAGGGTGGGGGCCAGCTCCCGCCCGGTCAGGTGCCGGTAGAGGGCGCGGTCCCAGGACTTGACGTCGAGCAGGACGAGGTCGGTGTCGGCGAGCAGCGCGTCGGTGGCGCGGATGCCCAGGAAGCCGGAGGTGTCCAGCGCGGTGTGCAGGCCGAGTCCGTGCTTGAAGCGGTGCAGCAACTCGCCGGTGAAAACCGGCTGAAGCAGCGGCTCGCCACCGCTGACGGTGGCGCCGCCGCCGGAGGCGCGGATGAACTCGACGCACTTGGCCGCCTCGCTGACGATCTCGTCCGCGCGGATGCGCCGCCCGTCACGCAGGTGCCAGGTATCGGGGTTGTGGCAGTACAGGCAGCGCAGCGGGCACCCGGCCAGGAAGGCGACGAAGCGGGTGCCGGGGCCGTCGACACCGGTGGACAGGTCCCAGGAGTGGAACATTCCGCCGGCCGGGCGCCTGCTGGCGACGGCGGCCGGTGTCGCGGCCGACGCGGATCGACTCGACAGATGGACGGGCAGAACGGGGTCGGGCATGGGAATCTCCCGGTAAAGCGCGGTGCCGGCGCCCTTGGTCGGGGATGCGCCGGCACCGCGAGCGGGGGTGAGGCCTACAGGGCGTCGTGGAAGGTGCGGCCGATCACGTCGAGCTGCTGCTCCCGCGTGAGGCGGACGAAGTTGACCGCGTAGCCGCTGACCCGGATGGTCAGCTGCGGGTACTTCTCCGGGTGGTCCATGGCGTCCAACAGGGTGTCCCGGTCGAGGACGTTGACGTTCATGTGGAAGCCGTGGCAGGTGACGTAGCCGTCCAGGACGCCCACCAGGTTGGTGATCCGCTCGGCCTCGGTGCGCCCGAGCGCGTCCGGGGTGACGGTGTTGGTGAGCGAGATGCCGTCCTCGGCCTGCTGGTACGGCAGCTTCGCGACGGAGAGCGCGCTGGCCACGTAGCCGTGGACGTCGCGCCCGTTCATCGGGTTGGCGCCGGGGGAGAACGGCTCGCCAGTCCGCCGTCCGTCCGGGGTGTTGCCGGTCTTCTTGCCGTAGACGACGTTGGAGGTGATGGTCAGGACGGACTGGGTGTGCTCGGCGCCCCGATAGGTGGGGTGCTTGCGCACCTTCGCCATGAAGTCCTCGACCAGCCGGACCGCGATCTCGTCCGCCCGGTCGTCGTTGTTGCCGTACGCCGGATACTCCCCGTCGACGAGGTAGTCGGTGACCAGCCCGGTCTCGTCCCGCACGGGCCGGACCTTCGCGTACTTGATGGCCGACAGCGAGTCGGCGGCCACCGCGAGCCCGGCGATGCCGCAGGCCATGGTGCGCCGGACGTCCCGGTCGTGCAGGGCCATCTCGATCCGCTCGTAGGCGTACCTGTCGTGCATGTAGTGGATGACGTTCAGGGCGTGGACGTACGTCCCGGCCAGCCACTCCAACTGCTCGTCGAGGCGGGCCAGCACCTCGTCGTAGTCGAGCACGGTTCCGTCGACCGGATCGGTGGCCGGGCCGACCTGGGCGCCGGTCAGCTCGTCCCGGCCGCCGTTGATCGCGTAGAGGAGGGTCTTGGCGAGGTTGACCCGGGCGCCGAAGAACTGCATCTGCTTGCCGACCTCCATGGCGGAGACGCAGCAGGCGATCGCGGTGTCGTCGCCGAAGCGCGGGCGCATCAGCTCGTCGGACTCGTACTGCACCGAGGAGGTGTCGATCGACACTCGGGCGCAGAACTCCTTGAATCCCCTTGGGAGTTGCGGAGACCAGAAGACCGTCATGTTGGGCTCGGGCGCCGGGCCCAGGTTGTAGAGGGTCTGCAGGTAGCGGAAGGACGTCCGGGTGACCAGCGTCCGCCCGTCGGCGCCCATGCCGCCGATCGACTCGGTGACCCAGGTCGGGTCCCCGGAGAACAGCTCGTCGTACTCGGGGGTGCGCAGGAAGCGGACGATTCGGAGCTTGATGACGAAGTCGTCCACCAGCTCCTGGGCCTGGCGCTCCGTCAGTACACCTTCGGCCAGGTCGCGCTGGAGATAGACGTCGAGGAAGGTCGAGGTGCGGCCGAGCGACATCGCCGCGCCGTTCTGCTCCTTGACCGCCGCCAGGTAGGCGAAGTAGAGCCACTGGATCGCCTCGCGGGCGGTCGCGGCCGGGCCCGAGATGTCGTACCCGTAGCCGTCGGCCATCTGCTTGAGTTCGCCCAGCGCCCGGATCTGCTCGGCGAGTTCCTCGCGTTCGCGGATCGTCTCCTCCAGCCGGGCGGGGTCGGTGGGCGCCGCGTCCAGTTCGGCCTTCTCGGCGAGCTTGGCCTCGATCAGACGGTCCACGCCGTACAGGGCGACGCGGCGGTAGTCGCCGATGATCCGCCCGCGCCCGTAGGCGTCCGGCAGGCCGGTGATGACGCCGGCCTTGCGGGCGGCGAGGATCTCGGGGGTGTAGGCGTCGAAGACGCCGTCGTTGTGGGTCTTGCGGTACTCGGTGAAGACCTTCTCCAGCTGCGGGTCGACCGGGTAGCCGTAGGTGCGCAGCGCGCCAGCGACCATCCGCCAGCCGCCGCTCGGCATGATCGCGCGCTTGAGCGGGGCGTCGGTCTGCAGGCCGACGATCAACTCCCGTTCCCGGTCGATGTATCCAGGCGCATGCGCGGTGATGCTCGACGGGACGTCGTACGCGATGTCGAGGACCCCCTTGGCGCGCTCCTCGGGGAAGCGGGCGGTGATCCGCTTCCACACGGCCAACGTCCGCTCGGTGGGACCGACCAGGAAGGAACTGTCGCCCTCGTACGGGGTGTAGTTGTGCTGGATGAAGTCACGGACGTCGATCGCGTCCCGCCAGAGTCCGCCCTTGAAGCCGGCCCAGGCGCTCGTGGTGTTTTCCTGCTGCGAGGTGGCCATGTCGGTGTCCTCTCTCAGGCCTCGTCGCCGTAGTAGGCCTGGCGCATCAGCTGCTGCATGTCGGCGACCATCGGCATCCGGGGGTTGGCGGGGGCGCACTGGTCCTCGTAGGCGTTCATCGCCTGCTGGGGCAGGGCGGCGAGGAAGGCCGCCTCGTCCACGCCCGCCGCCTTGTAGGAGCGCGGGATGCCGACCTTGTCGCGCAGTTCCTCGACCGCCGCCGCGAGGGACTCGACGCCCTGCTCCGGGGTCGCGGCCGGCAGGCCGAGCATCCGGGCGATGGCCTGATAGCGCTCCGGGGCGGTGTAGCTCTGGTACTTGGGCCAGCCGGTGACCTTCGCCGGGGCGGAGCCGTTCCAGCGGATCACGTGCGGCAGCAGCAGGGCGTTGGTGCGGCCGTGGGCGATGTGGAAGGTGGCGCCGAGGGTGTGAGCCATGGCGTGGACCGCGCCCAGGAAGGCGGAGCCGAAGGCCATTCCGGCGATCGTCCCGGCGTTGTGCATCTTCTCCCGTGCCACCGGGTCGTCCGGGCCGTTCAGCACGGCCCGTTCCAGGTTCTCGAAGATGAGCCGGATACCCTGGAGCGCCAGGCCGTCGGTGAAGTCGTTGGCGTAGACGGACACGTAGGTCTCGATGCAGTGGGTGAGGGCGTCGAAGCCGGTGTCCGCGGTGACGTGCTTCGGCAGGCCGGTGGTGAGCGCCGGGTCGACGATGGCCACGCTCGGGGTGAGCGCGTAGTCGGCGAGCGGGTACTTCTGGCCGGTGGCGGTGTCGGTGATCACCGCGAAGGGGGTGACCTCGCTGCCGGTGCCGGAGGTGGTCGGGATGCACACCAGCTTGGCCTTCTCGCCGAGGTCGGGGAAGGTGAAGGCGCGCTTGCGGATGTCGAAGAACTTCTCCTTCAGGTCCGCGAACTCGACCTCCGGGTGCTCGTACATCAGCCACATCACCTTGGCGGCGTCCATCGGTGAGCCGCCGCCGAGCGCGATGATGGTGTCCGGTTCGAACTCCCGCATCAGGGCGGCGCCCTTGCGTACGGTGTCGATGCTCGGATTGGGCTCGACGTCGTCCACCACCCGCACCTCGACCGGGTCGCGGCGGCGGTCGAGCACGCCGCGGATCCGCTCCAGGTGGCCGATCTCCACCATGGTCCGGTCGGTGACAACGGCGATCCGGTGGGCGTTCGGCATGCTCGCCAGGTACTTGACCGAGTTGCGCTCGAAGTAGATCTTCGGCGGGACCTTGAACCACTGCATGTTGGTGTTGCGCCGCCCGATCCGCTTGATGTTGACGAGGTTCAGCGCCGAGACGTTCCCGGACACCGAGTTGTGCCCGTAGCTGCCGCAGCCGAGGGTCATCGAGGGGGTGAAGGCGTTGTAGACGTCGCCGATGCCGCCCTGCGAGCTGGGCGCGTTCCAGATGATCCGGCAGGCCTTGACCGCGTGCCCGAACTCCTCGGCGAACGCCGCGTCCTCGGTGTGCACCGCGGCCGAGTGCCCGAGGCCGTCGAACTCCACCATCGCAGCGGCCAGTTCGACACCCTCGCGGCGCGAGCGGGCGGTGAGGACGGCGAGCACCGGGCAGAGCTTCTCCCGGGTCAGCGGTTCGGCCGGCCCGACCCGGTCGCAGTCGGCGAGGATCACCGAGGTGTCGGCCGGCACCTCGAAGCCCGCCTCCTCGGCCACCTGCGCGGCCGAACGGCCCACCACCGCCGAGTTCAGCCGGCCGCCGGCGCAGCCGGTACCGTCGCCGGTACCGAACAGGTACCGCTCCAGCAGCGCCTTCTCCTCGACGCTCGCGTGGTGCGCCTTCAGCTTCCGGAACTCGGCGAGCGCGGCGTCGCGGATCTCCGCGTCCAGGACGACGGCCTGTTCGGAGGCGCAGATCATGCCGTTGTCGAAGGACTTGGACAGGACGATGTCGTTGACCGCCCGCTTCAGGTCCGCGCTCCGCTCCACGTACGCCGGCACGTTGCCCGCGCCAACGCCCAGAGCCGGCTTGCCGCACGAGTACGCGGCCCGCACCATCGCGTTGCCGCCGGTGGCCAGGATCGTCGCGACGTCCGGGTGCTTCATCAGCGCGCCGGTGGCCGCCATCGACGGCTCCTCGATCCACTGGATGCAGTGCTCCGGCGCGCCGGCCGCCACCGCCGCGTCCCGCACGATCCGGGCCGCCTCGGCGGAGCAACGCTGGGCCGAGGGGTGGAAGCCGAAGACGATCGGGTTGCGGGTCTTGAGCGCGAGCAGGCACTTGAAGATCGTCGTCGAGGTCGGGTTGGTGACCGGGGTGATACCCGCGACCACGCCGACCGGCTCGGCGATCTCCACGATGCCGTCGATCTCGTCCCGGTGCACCACCCCGACCGTTTTCGTCCGGGCCATCACGTGGGTGACGTTCTCGCAGGCGAAGACGTTCTTCACCGCCTTGTCCTCGAACACCCCGCGCCCGGTCTCCTCCACCGCCAGCACCGCGAGGCCGGTGTGCCGCTCCAGCGCGGCCAGCGAGGCCTTCTTGACGATGTGATCGACCTGCTCCTGGGTGAACGGCGCATACGCGGCCAGCGCGTCGAGCGCGTTGCGCACCAGACGGTCGACAGCGATGTCCGCGGTCGGCACTGTGACCTGGGCCTGGACCGGGACGGAGGGGGCTTTCGCCTCGGTCTGTGTCTGGCGGGGCATGGGCTGGACCACCTTTCGGTTTCCGGGGAAGCTGGCGCCCGCAGATGTCCGGTCGGGCTGTCCACCGACAGCCTCCCCCGGCCGATGCGGGCCGGGCCCCGGCCATTGGGGGTAGTCCTGCGGGCCGAAGGTCCTCTCGTTCGCCCGCGCCCGCGTGGTCCCCCGTGGACACGCCGACGGCCGTGGTGCGGACCGCTGTCGGTCCGCACCACGGCCGTGCGCGGGGCCGGCCTCAGTCGTGCGGCACGATCGCGACCGGGCTGTGCGCGTGGTGGAGCACGGCGTGGGCGACGGAGCCCAGCCAGGGCGCGGCCGGGTGGAGCCTGGGCCGGCGGCGTCCCACCACCGTCAGGCAGGCGCTCCGGGAGGCCTCCACCAGCGCCCGTCCGGCCGGCCAGGCGGTGAGCTCGGCCTGGACCCGGACCTCCGGGTGCTTCTCCCGCCAGGGGGCCAGGGCGTCCTGGAGCCGCATCAGCTCCGCGGCTTCCAACGCCTCCCTGATCTCCCGCTGGTCCACCACGGCCTCGGTCGAGTACGGCCCCGCGGGCACCTTCCGGCTCTCCAGCACGCGCAGCGTCGCGCCCCGTGCCGCGGCCTGTTCGAAGGCGAAGGCGATGACGTCCGGGCAGGCCTGGTCGCTGTCCAGCCCGACCACCACGTCGCCCGAGCCGCCGCCCTGGCCGTCGGCCCCGGCGCGGAGCAGCACGACGGGGCAGTTCGCGTGGCCCGCCACCCGCAGCGAGACGGAGCCGACCAGCAGCCCGGCGAACCCTCCCAGGCCGCGCGAGCCGAGCACCAGCAGGCCGTTGCGGCCCCCGGCGGCGGCGAGCGCGTAGGCCGGGTTCCCCGGCATGTGCTCGCAGGTCAGCTCCAGGCCGGGCAGCACGCTCGCTATGTGGTCCCGGGTGGCGAGCACCGACGGCGGCAGCGGCTCGCCGCCGCGGTCGGCCTCCCCGGGCGCGGGCGAGCTCGCGCCCCCGGCGTGGAGCAGCCGCAGCGGCCGGCCGCTGCGGCGCGCCTCCTGGGCAGCCCACTCGGCGGCGGCTGTACTCGTTCCCGATCCGTCGACTCCGACCACTACGGCGTACGGCATGATGACGGCCCTCCCTCGTTCGACGGTCCCGGCGCGGATGCCGGCGACCCCGGTGCGCGATCCACGATCGCGGTCGCCGCAGGCCGGTCCCAGGGGCCGAGCAGCCCCCAGGTGTGGCCCGAAGGTCCCGCTCACGCCTCCGGGACGATGGCGACCGGGCAGAGCGTGTGGTGCAGGACGGCGTGGCCGACCGGGCCGAGCGCGCCGACCAGGACTGCGGGCCGCCTGCCCAGCACCAGCAGTCGGGCCTTGGCCGACGCCTCCACCAGCGCCAGGCCCGCTCCCGCGCCTGTGCTGTCCGCGACGGCCTCGACCTCGGGATGGGCGGCCTGCCACGGCGCGAGGGTGCGGGCGAGGAGTTCGTCCTCGTCGTCGTCTGCCCCGGCGGCCGAGGCGTGGACGACGTGCAGCGGCAGTCCGTGGCGGCGTGCAGCGGCGAAGGCGAACTCCAGGGCCGCTTCGGTGGGTCGGCGGGCGTCCAGCCCGAGCACGATCTGCTCACGCGGTTCCGGACCCGGAGGGTCCACCGGGAGCACCACGGTCGGGCAGCCTGCTCGGGCGGCCAGGTGCAGGGCGGTGGACCCGATGCGCAGTCCGGGGAAGCCGCCGGCACCGCGGGCGGCGACAACGAGCAGTTCGGCGTCCTCCCCCGCGGCCACCAGCGCTGCGGTGGCGAGGTCGTGGACCTCCTCGGTGCGGGTCTCCAGCTGCGGGTAGCGCACCGCCAGGACGTGGCGGACCTCGTGCAGAAGGGCGCCTGGGTCGGGCCGCCGTCCTGCCGACCAGCTGGGGAGCAGATGAGGCATCAGGGGCAGGGCGTGCAGGACGCGCAGCGGGCAGCCGCGCAGCAGCGCCTCGCGGGCGGCCCAGTCGGCGGCGGTCAGGCTGGTGTCGGAGCCGTCGATTCCGACGGTGACGGGTAGCTCCATGGTGCTGTTCTCCTGCCGTTCGGCCCCCCTGGTTTTGGGTCAGCCCTGCCAGGTCCAGTCGGTGACCTCGGGCAGGTCGGTGCCGTGCTCGCGGATCCAGTCGTGGTGACGGGCACGTCGGTCTGTCATCTCCTGGCGCAGGGTGGCGGCGCGCACGGCCAGGCCGGGGACGCGGTCGATGACGTCCATGACGAGGCGGTAGCGGTCGAGGTCGTTGCGGACCACCATGTCGAAGGGCGTGGTGGTGGTGCCGGACTCCTTGTAGCCGCGCACGTGCAGCTGCGGGTGGACGGCCCGGCGGTAGGCGAGGCGGTGGATCAGCCACGGGTAGCCGTGGTAGGCGAAGATCACCGGCCGGTCGTGGGTGAACAGGGCGTCGAACTCGGCGTCGGGCATCCCGTGCGGGTGTTCCTCCGCGGGCATCAGCCGGGCCAGGTCGACCACGTTGACCACCCGGACGTGGAGGTCGGGCAGGTGTCGGCGGAGCAGGTCGGCAGCCGCGAGGACCTCCTGGGTGGGCACGTCACCGGCGCAGGCGAGGACGACGTCCGGCTCGGTGCCGTCCTCGGTGCCGGCCCATTCCCAGATCCCGGCGCCACGGGCGCAGTGGGCCCGCGCCTCGTCGAGGGTGAGCCAGTCGATGCAGGGCTGCTTGCCGGCGACCACGACGTTGACGTAGTCGCGGCTGCGCAGCACGTGGTCGGCGGTGGCGAGCAGGGTGTTGGCGTCCGGCGGGAAATAGACCCGCACGGCTTCGGGGCTCTTGTTGAGGACGTGGTCGACGAAGCCGGGGTCCTGGTGGGAGAAGCCGTTGTGGTCCTGGCGCCAGACGTGGGAGGTGAGCAGGTAGTTGAGCGAGGCGATCGGTGCGCGCCAGGGCAGGGCGCGGGTGGTGCGCAGCCACTTGATGTGCTGGTTGACCATGGAGTCGACGATGTGGACGAAGGCCTCGTAGCAGGAGAACAGGCCGTGCCGGCCGGTCAGCAGGTAGCCCTCCAGCCAGCCCTGGCAGGTGTGTTCGGAGAGGATCTCCATCACCCGGCCGTCGTGGGCGAGGTGTTCGTCGACGGGCAGGGTGTCGGCCTGCCACGCCTTGCCGGTCGCCCGGTAGACGGCCTGGAGGCGGTTGGAGGCGGTCTCGTCCGGGCCGACCAGGCGGAAGTCCCGGCGCTCGGCGGTGTCCGCCATCAGCTGGGCCAGCAGGTCGCCGAGCACCCGGGTGGGTTCGTGCAGCGTCGCGCCGGGCTTGTCCACGGGTACGGCGTAGCGCTCCAGCGGCGGCATCGGCAGGTCGCGCAGCAGCAGGCCGCCGTTGGCGTGCGGGTTGGCGCCGAGGCGGCGGGTGCCTTCGGGGACGCAGTCGAGGACCTGCGCCGCCGGGCGCCCGAGTTCGTCGAAGAGTTCCTCCGGCCGGTAGGAGCGCAGCCAGTCCTCCAGCTGCCGCAGGTGCGCGGGGTTGTCGCGGACCTGGTCGAGCGGCACCTGGTGGGCGCGCCAGGTGCCCTCGACCGGCAGGCCGTCGACCTCCGCCGGGCCCGTCCAGCCCTTGGGCGTGCGCAGCACGATGAGCGGCCAGTGCGGTCGGCGGGTGCTGCCGCCGGCGCGGGCCTCGTGCTGGATGGCGGCGATCCGGTCCAGGGCGGTGTCCATGGCCTCGGCCATGGCACGGTGGACCGTGAGCGGGTCGTCGCCGACTACGTACAGCGGGGCGTGGCCGTAGCCGCGCAGCAGGGCGTCGAGTTCGGCCTCGGGCAGGCGGGCGAGGACCGTCGGGTTGGCGATCTTGTAGCCGTTGAGGTGGAGGATCGGCAGGACGGCCCCGTCGTGGACGGGGTCGAGGAACTTGTTGCCGTGCCAGGAAGCCGCCAGCGGGCCGGTCTCGGCCTCGCCGTCGCCGATCACGCAGGCGACCAGCAGGCCGGGGTTGTCGAAGGCGGCACCGTAGGCGTGTGAGAGCGCGTAGCCGAGTTCCCCGCCTTCGTGGATGGAGCCGGGCGTCTCGGGGGCGACGTGACTGGGCACGCCGCCGGGGAAGGAGAACCGGCGGAACAGCCGGGCCATGCCGGCCTCGTCGCGGGTGATGTCGGGGTAGGTGTCGGTGTAGCTGCCGTCGAGCCAGGAGTTCGCGAGGACGGCGGGCCCGCCGTGCCCGGGGCCCCAGACGCAGACGGCGTCGAGGTCCCGGGCCTTGATCACACGGTTGAGGTGGGTGTGCACCAGGTTGAGGCCGGGCGAGGTGCCCCAGTGGCCCAGCAGGCGGGGCTTGATGTGCTCGGGACGCAGCGGTTCGCGCAGCAAGGGGTTCGCCATCAGGTAGATCTGGCCGGCCGCAAGGTAGTTGGCGGCCCGCCAGTGGACATCGAGCGCCCGGACCTCCTCGTCGGACGGTCCAGCGGGAGCCGAACTGGGGGTGATGGGCATGGCTGCGCACTCCTCGGAGTCTGTCGGATTCACCGACCGCCGACGGTCGGCCGACCTTCATCCTTCCCCCTCGGCCGAGGTCCGCGCAGGGCCGAAAAGGCCTCGTTCCACGGGATACCGGGGGCCGGTGGTCCCTGTTGTCCACGACTTCATCCGGACGGCCCCGCACCGCGCTCCGCCCCGGGACGTACGGCCCCGAAGTGGGGACCGCCGGCCCTGCGTCCGGGTGCGTCGCGTGCCACAGGCTGGCTGGCACCTGCACGACCCGTGCAGGCGCGCCGCACGGCGTGGACTCGTGGACGAGTGGGACAGATCATGATCGACAGCGGGCGCGGGACGAAGGCCTACCTGGTCGGCGGCGGCATAGCGGCACTGGCCGCCGCGGCCTTCCTGATCCGCGACGGCGAGTTCCCCGGCGAGAACATCCACGTCCTGGAGCAGCTCCCGCTGGCCGGCGGCTCGCTCGACGGGCGTGGATCCCCGGAACGGGCGTACGTGACCCGGGGCGGGCGGATGCTGGAGGACGAGGCGTACACCTGCCTGTGGAACCTCCTGGAGACGATCCCCACCCTCGACGACGAGAACGTCTCGGTGCGGGACGAGATCATCCGGTTCAACCGGGACTGCCCCACCCGTGCCAGGGCCCGGCTGATCGACCGGGACCACCGCGTCCTCGACGCCGCGCGCCTGGGTCTCGACGCCCAGGACCGGCTGGAGCTGGCCCGGTTGCTGGTCCTGCCGGAGTCGGTGATCGGCGACCGCCGGATCGACCAGTTCTTTTCCGAACACTTCTTCGCCACGAACTTCTGGGCGATGTGGCGCACCACCTTCGCCTTCCAGAACTGGCACAGCGCGATCGAGCTCAAGCGCTACTTCCTGCGCTTCCTCCAGGAGTTCCCGCGCATCCACACCCTGGCGGGCGTGCGCCGCACCCGCCTCAACCAGTACGACTCCATCGTCCGGCCGCTCACCCGGTGGCTGCAGGAGCGCGGTGTGCGCTTCGAGCACGGCGTCACCGTCACCGACGTCGACTTCACCGAGCAGGACGGTATCCGCCGCGCGAAGCGCCTCCACCTGCTCCGCGACGGCCACCGGGAGAGCGTCGAACTCGCCGAGCTCGACCTGGCGTTCATCACGCTCGGCTCGATGACCGCCGACGCTGCCTACGGCGACGACGACACCGTGCCGGAGCTGATCCGGGACAAGCGGGACGGCAACTGGACGCTGTGGGAGACCCTCTCCCGCAAGGCGCCGGACTTCGGCCAGCCGGCGGTCTTCAACGGCAACGTCGGCGAAGCCGCCTGGGAATCCTTCACGTTGACCATGCGAAGCCCCGCGCTGCTCGAGCACATCGAGGAGTTCAGCGGCAACGCCCCGGGCACCGGCGCGCTGATGACCTTCAAGGACTCGCCCTGGCTGATGTCGATCGTCGTGCCCCGTCAGCCGCACTTCGACGGGCAGCCCAAGGACGTCTTCACCCTCTGGGGCTACGGCCTGTTCATCGACACACCCGGCGAGCACACCGGCACGACGATGGCCGAGTCCACCGGACGGGAGATCCTCGCCGAACTCCTCGGCCAGCTCGGCTTCGACGACATCGCCGACGAGGTCCGCGCCACCACCACCGTCACCACCGTGATGATGCCCTACATCACCAGCCAGTTCGCCCGCCGCTCGGTCCACGACCGGCCCCGGGTGATCCCGCACGGTGCCCGGAACTTCGCCTTCCTCGGCCAGTACGTCGAGATCCCCGAGGACGTCGTCTTCACCGTCGAGTACTCGGTGCGCGGCGCCATGCACGCCGTGTACCGACTGCTCGGCCTCGACAAGCCGATTCCGCCCGTCCACCACGCCCTCTCCGATCCGAAGACGGCGTTCCGGGCGCTGAAGACCGCCTTCGGCC
>NZ_JBVHIP010000001.1:875464-902537 GCF_055560495.1 Kitasatospora sp. NPDC023176
TACCGACTGCTCGGCCTCGACAAGCCGATTCCGCCCGTCCACCACGCCCTCTCCGATCCGAAGACGGCGTTCCGGGCGCTGAAGACCGCCTTCGGCTGAGCGCGCGACAGCACCCTCCGCCGACCGGCCGAAGGCGCGCACCCGAGATGTCTCGGGTGCGCGCCTTCGGCCATTCGGGACCTTGGGCCCCGCCTGCGGACCCGGCCGGCCCTGGGATGCAGGATCGCCCTCGGCGAGGCTGATCCCGGGCCTCAGGCGGTTGCGCCAGAGGCGGTCCCGAGCAGCGGAAAGTAGGGCACTGCCATGAGGAAGTTCGTTCTGGCCGGTATCGACGGTTCGGTCGAGAGCACCGCGGCAGCGCAGTGGGCGGCCGACGAAGCGGTGCGCCGCGGCCACGCCCTGCGCCTCGTCCACGCCTGGACCTGGGAGGACGACGTCCACGCCGATCCCGGCCAACCGGCGCAGGTGCGCGCCCTGACCGAGCGCATGCTCGCCGACGCCGCGCGGCAGGTGCGCTCGGCCCACCCGGGGCTGGAGGTGCACACCGGCGTTCTGCCCGGGCACGAGCCGGCCGCGTCCCTGCTCGCTGCCGCGGCCGAATCCGAACTGCTCGCCGTCGGTTCACTGGGCCTGGGCGGCTTCGAGGGTCTGCTGGTGGGATCGGTCGGTCTGAACGCCGCGGCACGATGCGACGTGCCCGTCGTCCTGGTCCGGGCCGCGCAGACGCAGCAGGCCGACGCCCGCGACGCCGCCGAGGTAGTCGTCGGCATCGACACCCGTGCCCCGGCGGACGAGGTCATCGACTTCGCATTCCAGGAGGCCGCGGCTCGCGGCACCGTGCTGCGTGCCGTTCACGGCTGGACTCCTCCGGCGGTCTGGGGCTACGCGGGCTGGGTGGCACCGCGGATCGAGACCGAGCAGTTCCGCACCATCGAGGACGAGTTGCTCAGCCAGGCACTCAGCATGTGGCGGGACAAGTACCCGGACGTCGCGGTGGTCGAGGACAGCCGGATCGCCGGCGGCGCCGGCGCGGTGGTGGACGCATCCGGCGACGCCGCACTCGTCGTGGTCGGCCGCCACCGGCGCCGCCACCACCTCGGCCTGCGCCTCGGACCGGTCGCCCACGCGGTGATCCACCACGCACAGGCGCCGGTCGCCGTCATCCCGCACGACTGAAACGGCGCAGGTGCCCTCCGGGATACCGGGCGCAAAGCGATGACGCTCCCATGCCGCGTCCACCCCAGGTGGACGCGGCATCCGGCTTCCGGCCTGCGCTCGACCTGCGCCCGCGCCGGTCAGTGCTCCGCGAAGTGCGTGGGTTCGGCGGGCATCGGCAGAAGTGAACGACCGGCAGACAAGGATCACCCCCGACGCGGCAGCGTGGATCAGCACTCAGCAGTGCGTGTGGAACAACCTCGCGTCCAGAGCAGCACCCAACGCCACGGCCCGCCACCGTGGCTTCGGTGGCGGGCCGTGCGCGCGGATGTCCAGGGCCGCTCCAGGGCGGCCGGAGGGCGGCCCCAACCGCTCCCCCGGTCGCATTACCGGTCCCGGCTGGCCCCCGGCTCGCGCTGGCTATTGCACGGGTGTGATGAGGCCGTAGTGGCCGTCGTAGCGGTGGTACAGGATGTTGCCACGACCGGTCTCGCCGTTCGTGAAGAAGACGAACGGCAGGCCGCTCAGGTCGAGGCGCGAGACTGCGTCGGCGACGGTCAGTTCGGGCACGGCCTTGGTGCTCACCGCGATGCCCGGCTCGGCTTCGGGTGCCGCTCCGGCCGAGACGATCCGGTACGTCCCCGTCGCCCCGTCGTGGTGGACGACGCTGTCGCAGCCCGTCGCCGCGTCGGTGTACAGGTGGAAGTCGTAGTCCATCGCTTCCAGTTCGAACACCGCCGCCCAGGTGGTCTGGCGCGCGAGGCTGTAGCTCTTGTGCCGCACGATGCGGCGCTCCTCGGCATCCAGCACCCGGCGCTGCGGCCTGTGCTCGCGCCCGCTGGCCGCGGGCGGATCGGCGTGGTGACGGTGGTGCCGCTGGTGGGTCCGGACCCGAGCGATCCTGGCGTTCAGCCGGTCCTGGAGCAGGTCGACGGCTTCCTGCATGGTGGTGGCGGCGACGTGGGCCCGGACGGGCCGGCCGTTGAGGTCGAGCGTGGCCTGGGCGGTCGACGGCTTGGCCACGGCATGGTTGGGCTCCTGGGTGAGCTTCACCCGGACCGCGAGGACCGGCTCGTCGAGGCGTTCGAGCACCGCGAGCAGCTTGGTCCTGGCGTAGTCGGGTGCAGCCAGGGAGACTTCACCGCAGGTCGCCACCAGGACCTCGGCGGCGGGTCGGATCTGCAGACGGGTCATCACCGTTTCCTTTCCGGGTGGTTGTCAGACTGCCGCACGCTGATCGGCCGGGCCGAGGGTCGAAGGTCCCGCCGGCAACGCCTTGGGTCCCTCCCCTGCGGCGCCCGGCAGTGCGCGGACGGTGGTGCCGGTGGTACCGAGGATCGTGCCCAGTGCGTTGTCGAGGGGGCCGATGGCCGCGAGAGCGCCGGTCCGCTCCGCGAAGGCGGCGGCGGCCTCGGCCTTGGGCCGCATCGACCCTTCCGGCAGGTCCAGTTCGCGCAGCCGGTCGGGTGTGACGCTGACCAGCGGGCCGGGACGAGTGGAGCCGAAGCGGGTGAAGACGTGGGTGACGTCGGTGAGTATCAGCAGCGCGTCGGCGTCGAGCTGTTCGGCGAGCAGCGCCGCGGCCAGGTCCTTGTCAACGACCGCCTCGACACCGTGGACGAGGCCGGTGTCCGGGTTCCGCTTGACCGGGACACCGCCGCCCCCGGCGGCGATCACCACCGAGCCCGTGGCCAGGAGCGCCCGGATGGCCGGGAGTTCGACGATCGCCGTGGGACGGGGTGAGGGAACGACCCGGCGCAGGTGCTCACCGTCCCGCGCGGTGGTCCAGCCGCGCTCGATCTCCATCATCCTGGCCTGGTGGTCGGTGAGTTGCCCGCCGATGAACTTGCCCGGCCGCTGGAAGGCGGGATCGTGGGGGTCGACCTCGGTGTGGGTCACCAGTGCGGTGACGGCGCGGCCCGGCAGTCGGCCCATGAGCTCGCGAGCGAGCAGGGTGCCGATCATGCCCTGGGTCTGGGCTCCGAGGACGTCCAGCGGGTACGGCGCGGTGAGCGCCGGGTCGGCCTCGCTCTCCTGGGCGAGCAGGCCGATCTGCGGCCCGTTGCCGTGGGTGATCACCAACTCGTGCCCGGCGGTGACGAGTTCGGCGAGCGAGCGGGCGGCGTCGTGGACGTGGTGCTGCTGGACGGCGGCGTCGGGGTGCTCGCCCCGCTGGAGCAGGGCGTTCCCGCCGAGGGCGGCGACGATGCGCATGGTCACTTCCTCCCGAGGGTGGCGACGAGGATCGCCTTGATGGTGTGCATGCGGTTCTCGGCCTGGTCGAAGACCAGCGAGGCCGGCGACTCGAAGACCTCGTCGGTGACTTCGAGGCCGTCGAGCCCGTGCTCGTCGGCGAGTTCGGCGCCGAGGTCGGTGCGGCGGTCGTGCAGGGCGGGCAGGCAGTGCAGGAAGGCGGTGTCCGGGTTGCCGGTCGCCGCCATCGTCTTCGCGTTGACCTGGTACGGCAGCAGCCGGGCGATGCGCTCGGGCCACTGGGCGTGGTCCTCGCCCATCGACACCCACACGTCGGTGTAGAGGTAGTCCGCCCCGCGCACGGCCACCTCGACCTCGTCGGTGAGGGTGATCCGAGCGCCGCTGTCCTGGGCGAGCCGCCGGCACTCGGAGACGAGCAGCGGGTCGGGCCACAGCTCGCGCGGGGCCGCGATGCGCACGTCCATGCCCAGCAGACTCCCCATCGTCAGCAGGGAGTTGGCGGTGTTGTTGCGGGCGTCGCCGAGGTAGCAGAAGGAGATCTCCTCCAGCGGCTTTCCGCTGTGCTCGCGCATGGTGAACACGTCGCACAGGCTCTGGGTGGGGTGGCACTGGTCGGTGAGGCCGTTGTACACGGGGACACCGGCGTGGTCGGCGAGTTCGGTGACGGCGTCCTGCTCGAAGCCGCGGTACTCGATGCCGTCGTACATCCGGCCCAGGACGCAGGCGGTGTCGGAGATGCTCTCCTTGTGGCCGATGTGCGAGCCGTCCGGGCCCAGGTAGGTGGTCATGGCGCCCTGGTCGGCCGCGGCGACCTCGAAGGCGCAGCGGGTCCGGGTGGAGCTCTTCTCGAAGATCAGGGCGATCCTGCGGCCGGTAAGCCGAGGCATCTCGGTGCCGGCGCGCCGGGCGGCCTTCAGCTCGGCGGCGAGGTCGAGCAGGTGGTGGATCTCGGCGGCGGTGAAGTCGAGTTCGCGCAGGTAGTGGCGGCCGCGCAGGTCGATGGTCATGGCTGTTCGCTCCTCGGGTTGGCCGGGTGAGGTGGGTCAGTTGGCGGGGTCGCGCTGGATCGGGCAGCTCATGCAGCGCGGGCCGCCACGGCCGCGGCCGAGCTCGGAGCCCGCGATGGTGACGATCTCGACGCCCTGCTTGCGCAGGTGGGTGTTGGTGGTGGTGTTGCGCTCGTAGCCGACGACGACGCCGGGGGCGAGGGCGAGGAAGTTGTTCCCGTCGTCCCACTGTTCGCGCTCGGCGGCGCGGGCGTCCTGCTCGGCGGACAGGAAGCGGACCTTGTCCAGGTCGAGGGCCTCGGCGAGCGAGGCGGCGAGGTCGGTGTCGGTCCGCACGTCGAAGCCGGCCGGGCGCTCGAGGGCGGGGGTGAGGGTCCACGAGCGCAACTCGTGGGCCAGGCCCGGGTAGAGCGTGAAGGTGTCCCGGTCGATCATCGTCATGACGGTGTCCAGGTGCATGAACGCCCGGCTCCGCGGCAGTTGCACGGCGATCAGCCGGTGCGCGGTGTGGGTCAGGAACAGCTGCTGGGCGAGGGTCTCGACGGCCGCGGCGGTGGTGCGCTCGCCCATTCCGACCATGACGACGCCCGGGGCGATCACGTGGACGTCTCCGCCCTCGATGCTGAGTCCCGGCGCGGTGGTGGTGCCGTCCAGCAGCGGGGGCGCGGTCTCGGCGAACAGCGGGTGGAAGCGGTAGATCGCGACGGTGTGCAGGGTCTCCCGCCGCCGGGCCGGCTTCGCCATCGGATTGAGGCTGTACCGAGCGCCGATCCAACAGGAGTTGTCGCGCGGGAAGAGGTGGTTGGGCAGCGGCGGAAGGGCGAAGTCCTGCTCGCCGACGGTGTTCCACACCAGGCTGTGCGGGTTCTTCAGCGGCAGGTCGTCCTTGAGGACGCCACCGATCAGGTACTCGGCCAGCGTCCGGCCGTCGAGTTCCTCGCACAGCTCGCGCACCGGCTCGACCAGGGCAGGGCCGACAATGGCCGGGGTGACCACCTGCCCCAGCAGCCAGGACCGGGCCGGCGGCAAGTCGAGGGTCTCGGCGAGCAGGTCGGCGTAGTGGTGCACGCGCACGCCGTGATCGCGCAGCACCTGGGCGAAGGCGTCGTGCTCCTCGCGGGCGCGCTTGGCCCACAGGATGTCGTCGAAGAGCAAGTCGTCGACGTTGCGCGGGGTCAGCCGGGACAGCTCCAGGCCCGGACGGTGCAGGATCACCTGACGCAGGCGGCCCGCTTCGGAATCGACACGCAGGGTGGACATCGGTGGTGCTCCTCAGAGTTCAGTGCAGGTGGCGCGGGGTCAGTGCGCGCCGGAGAATGGTCGGCAGGCCGACGGGCCGTACGGTGCGGGCCGCCTTCAACGGCGGCTCGTCGTGGTGGGCCGGCTCGGTGGCGGTGAGCGGGGCGGCGGTGCCGGTGAGAGCCCCCGCCGCAGGCCGGGCGTACGGTCGCTTCAGCCAGATGTAGACCGGGATGCCGAGCAGGACCGTGAACAGGCCGTAGTAGACGGTCTGGTAGCCGCTGCCCTGGATCGACCAGTAGGAGAACGCCAGCGCCAGGGCGGTGACGGTGACGTCCCGCGCAAAGCGGCGCCGATCCAGCTCCTCCCGACCGTGCAGCACCAGCCAGTACAGCTGCGCGGCGGCCGAGACCAGATACGGGATGACAGCGGTGAGCACGCTCAGCAGCACGATCTCGGTGAACACCTGCGTGAACCGCGTGTAGCTGATCACGGTGAGCACCGACGCGAGGACCGTCGCCGAGACGATGCCGAAGGCCGGCACCTCACCACGGCCCCGGGTGCCGGCGAACGCGGACGGGAACAGCCCGTCGCGTGCGGCGGCCATCGGCATCTCCGCGCAGATCATGGTCCAGCCGTTCAGTGCCCCGAGCCCGGAGATGATCGCCGCGACGGCGACCAGGTTCCCGGCCCAGGTGCCGCCCGCGATGTTGTTCATCGCGTCCGTGAACGGCGCGGTGGAGGAGCCGAGTTGGCCGTGCGGGACAGTGCCGAACACGGCCAGGGTGCCGAGCAGGTAGATCGCCGCACAGGCCAGGGTGCCGTAGACGGTCGCCCGGGGCACGTTGCGCTTCGGTTCCCGCACCCGCCCGGCCGCCACCGAGGCGGTCTCCAGGCCGATGTAGCTGAACAGCGCGATCGCCCCGGCCGCCGACACGGCACCCAGCGCCGAACCGCCACTCGCGTTGAAGGCCCCGAAGTTGCCGGACTTCACGAACAACAGGCCGGCCGTCGCCATGAACGCCAGCGGCAGGAACTTCAGCACCGTGGTGACCACCTGGAACGCCCCGATGCTGCGCACACCGGCCAGGTTCACGATCGCGGGCAGCCACAGGCCCACCAGGGCTATCGCGACCGAAGCCCCGGTGTGATGGCCCTTGTTGACGAACACCTCGACGTAGCCGACCCAGGCCACCACGATGGCCGCGTTCCCGGCCCAGGCCGTGATCCAGTACGACCAGGCGGTCAGGAACCCGGCGAACTCACCGAACGCCTCCCGGGCGTAGACGTACGGCCCGCCGCTGCCGGGTACTCGCTCCGACAGCCGCCCGAAGGTCACCGCCAGCGCCAGCGCCCCGACGGTCACCAGCACGAACGCCACCAGCGCGATCGGCCCGTACGGCGCGAGCGCCGACGGCAGCGCGAACACGCCGGTACCGATGATGCTGCCCACCACCAGCGCCGTCGCCGCGGGCAGCCCGAAGGAGGTATTACGCCCTTGTGGGCCGTCCCCCGACGTGCTCACCGGTGGTCTTCCGCTGTCGTGTACAGACATCAAGAGCTCCTTTGCCAGCTGCTCAACCACGCTGACGGGCCCGGTCTCCGCCGTGGCCCGCTGAGAAGATCCTCGAATCCGCGAGCGGCCGGCCCCATGGGCCAACGGTCCCGCTTCCCGCACCGGCGGTCCCTGTCTTCCCTGTCCGATGGTCCCGACAGCACCGGACCGCCCACCGGCACATGGCGCGTGACGCATTGCCGGATCCGCCCCCTCGGGACCACCGGCCCACCGACGGGTTCCGTCCGGCCCTGGGGTCCCGCGAGGCCCCGCGGGAGATTGGTGCTCGCCGGGCCACGGTCCAGCCCGGCCCTCAACCCGACCCCAAAGGAGCATCCGTGACGACGCGACACGTCCTGGCCGGCCTCGACGGCTCACCGCCGAGCGAGACCGCCGCCATGTGGGCGGCAGCGGAGGCCCAGCGGCTCGGAGCGCCCCTGCGCCTCCTGCACGTCTGGCCCTGGCTGAACGGCGAGAACGCGGACCGGGCCGAGCCCGGCGACCTCAGGCCCGCCGCGCTCGACGCCCTCGCCCGCGTCGCCGACCGAATCCGCCTCGCCCACCCGGAACTGCCGGTAGAGACCGCCGTCAGGCCCGACGACCCGGTCGACGGACTGGTCGCCGAAGCACGGGGACAGGAGATGCTGGTGCTCGGCTCCCGGGGCCTCGGGGGATTCGCCGGCCTGCTCGTCGGATCGGTCTCCCTCGCGGTCGCCGCCCGCGCGACGGTCCCGACGGTCCTCGTCCGCGAGGCAGGGCCCCTCCCTCGCGCGAGCACCGCCGCCGTCGGCGACGTCGTGGTCGGCATCGACTCCGGTGAACCGGGCGAAGCAGTCCTCGAATTCGCCTTCGCGGAGGCGGAGCGCCGCGGCGCCGGGCTGCGCGCCGTCCACGGCTGGGACCCGGCCCCGGCCTGGGCCTTCGGAGGCATGATGCCGCCTCCGGTGGACATCCCTGGCCAGGAGGGTACGAAGGCGGCCCTGCTGTCACAGCACCTCACCCGTCAGTTGGCGAACTATCCGGGCGTGGCCGTCGTCGAGGACGTCCGGCTCGGCGGCGGGGCGAAGGCCGTCCTGGACGCCTCCGCCGGTGCCGAGTTGGTCGTCATCGGTCGACGCGAGCGCCGTCACCACATCGGCATGCTGCTCGGACCCGTCGCACACGCCGTACTCCACCACTCCACCGCCCCGGTGGCGGTCGTCCCCCACCTCTGAAGACCGGCCCGTGCCGGTTGCCACTATCTGCCAGACCGTCCACGAAGGAGGACCGGAGATGAACACCGCGCCCGAGCAAGCCGGCCCGGTGCCGCCCTTCCGCCACCACCTGCGGCAGGCTCTCGGGAAGGGCCGGAATCCGTTGGGTCGCACGATCGACCGCTCACGCAGCCGGGCCCTGGTCCTGGCCGTGCTCGGCATCGGCCTTGCCGTGCTCGGCAGCGCGGGCGCGGCGGCGGCCGACTTCGCCGTTGTCCGGCACCAGGCCTCGGTGACGGCCGCCCGCCTGCACCAGGTCCAGGCGGTCGTGCTGACTCCGGCGCAGCGGGAGGCCGACACCGGCGCCGGCAGGCGGCGGTACGAGGCCGACGCCGTCTGGGTCTACCCCACCGGGCACCGCACCACGGGCAGCGTCCCGGTGCCGGGCGGCACGGCCCCCGGTTCGACCATCGGCATATGGGTCGACGACGTCGGCCGTTCCGTGGCGTCCCCGCTCGGATCGGCCGCCATCGCCGCCAAGGCGGCCTGCCTCGGACTGTTCCTCCTCGGAGGCCTCGGCGTCCTCGTCGTCACCGGACTCGGCATCCGTCTGGACGTCCTGGACCGCCGAGCCGACCGGGCATGGCAACACTCCTGGGCCCAGCTGGAACCCGTGTGGAGCGGCCGCGCCTCACGCGACAACCGGGCGGGCTGACCGCACCCGCCACTCGGAAGGAGACGACCCCGATGTCCGCACAGCCCGTCAGCAGCCGCGATGCCAACGATCCCGTCCACCGGATTCTCCTCGCCGCCGCGTGCGCCGCCCCGTCCATCCACAACACGCAGCCCTGGCGGTTCCGCACCGACGCGCAGGCGGACACCATCGAGGTGTTCTCACACCCGTTGCGGAGGCTGCCGCGCACTGACCCCCAGGGCCGGGCACTGCACCTCTCGGTCGGCGCCGCCCTGTTCAACCTCCGGGTCGCCGCGGTCCATCTGGCTCGGGAACCGGTGGTCCGGCTGCTGCCCGACCCGGGCGTCCCCGACCTGCTGGCCGTCGTCCGTCTCGCCGGTCGGCCCCGGGCCTCGCTGACCCGTAGGCCGGACCTGTACCGAGCCGTCCGGCAGCGCCGCAGCAGCCGCTTCCCGTTCACCCCCGAGCCCGTGCCCTCCGCCGTCCTCGCCGAGGCCACCGAGGCCGCCCACCAGGACGGTGCAACGCTGTGGCTGCCGGAACACACCTCCCGGATCCGCCTGCTCGAACTCACAGCGGAGGCGGAACAGCGCAACGGCCTGGCCCCGGAGCGCCTGGCCGAGGGCCTGAACTGGATCGCCGGGCCCGGCGACGACACCGGTGTGCCGCCCCGCGCCCTGGGCACCCTGGACTCTGACGGCCTGTTGCCGATGCGGAACTTCACACCGCAACGCACGGCAGGCCGGCCGAAGGCCAAGTACGAACCCGACCCGCACCTCCTCATGCTCGCCACCCGGAGCGACCACCCCGCCGACTGGCTGCGCGCGGGTCAGGCCCTGCAGCACGCCCTGCTGATCCTCACCCTCCACGGGCTGCGCGCGTCGATGCTCCACCAGGCCCTGGAGTGGCCCGACCTGCGCAGCCGGATGGCCCGGGCCCTGCCGCAGCGCGGCGCACCCCAGATGCTGCTGCGTGCCGGGTACGGCCCTGTGGGCTTTCCCACCCCGCGCCGCATGCCCGTACCCCCGACGGATCAGCCGGTACCGGAGCCCGCCGCCGCGGTGGCCTGACGGCCGACCCGCGCACACGGCGTCCGGACACCCCTCACGATTAGGGCCCTCCGGCCCTATCGGCCCCGCCCGGCGTCCGGCAGACTGCGATGAGATCTGTATGACCTGCCGCTGGGGGCAGACATTGAGCGCGGAGTGGTGATGGCGGACAACGCGGCGGGCGCGGGCGACCCGGTGAAGGTGTTCCTCCTCGACGACCACGAGGTGGTCCGGCGGGGTGTGCACGACCTGCTGGACGCGGAGCCCGGCTTCACGGTGGTCGGCGAGGCCTCCACGGTGGCGCAGGCGCTCACCCGCGTTCCGGCGCTGCGCCCGGACGTCGCGGTCCTGGACATGCGACTGCCCGACGGCGACGGCGTGACGGTCTGCCGCGAACTGCGCTCGCGGATGCCGGAGCTGGCCTGCCTGATCCTCACCTCCTTCGACGACGAGGAGGCCCTGCTCGACTCGATCATGGCCGGTGCCGCCGGGTACGTCCTCAAGCAGATCAGCGGCACCGACCTCGTCTCCGCGGTCCGCACGGTCGCCTCCGGACAGTCCATGCTCGACTCCGGCGCCGCCACCCGGCTGATGGCCCGGCTGCGCGGCGAGGCCGCGACCCAGCAGCCGTCCGATGCCCCGCAGCTCACCGAGCGCGAACGCGAGATCCTCGCCCTGGTCGGCGAGGGCCTGACCAACCGGCAGATCGGCCAGCGGCTCTACCTCGCCGAGAAGACCGTCAAGAACCACATCTCCCGCCTGCTCGCCAAGCTCGGTGTGGAGCGCCGCGTCCAGGCCGCGATCATCGCCACCCAGGTACTGACGGGCCAGGGCCACCTGGCGGCCCGCAGGACCGTCTGAGCGGCACTCGTGCCCGGGCCGAAAGCACCCGGTGTACGGGGACCACCCGGAGGCCTCCCGGGGGACCATCAGCCCCTCGCGGAAGGACATGCCCCCACCGAGCATGGATGTCATGACCGCCGAATTCACACCACTGGACGAGCTGCAATGTCTGAGGCTTCTCAGCGGGACAGCCGTCGGCCGATTGGTCTACACCGTTGGTGCGCTGCCGGCCGTCATGCCGGTCCGTTACCGGATCGCGGCGGACGGCAGCGTCCTGCTCCACGCTCACACCGACTCCGAGATCACCCGAGCCGTCGCCGACGCGATCGTCGCCTTCGAGGCGAGCGAACTCGACGAAGCCGACGGCAGCGGCTGGAGCGTCACCGTCCTCGGGCGGGCGGACGTCACCTCCGACATCGAGGAGGGCCGCACCATTCCGGCCGTCGTGCCCGCCCCCGCGAGAACAGCCGGTAGTGTGACCATCCGGATCCGCCCGGAACTGGTGACCGGGCGTTCCCTGCCCGGCTCACCGGTCTACGAGGCGTGACGAGCCCCGCGAACATCGGCATCCGACTCTCACACCAGCGGAGCCGACCAGGTCAGCCGGGTCCCGCCCTCAGCTGGGACGATCACCTCGAACGCGCCGCCGAGGCCCTCCGCCCGCTCGGCGAGATTGCGCAGGCCGCTGCGCCGCCCCTGCTCGGGGACGCCGACACCGTTGTCCTGCACCGTCAGCACGACCCGCTGCCCGCTGGCGTGCAGCACCACCTCCACCCGGTTCGCCTTCGCATGCCGGGCCGCGTTGCTCAGCGCCTCCCCCAGCACGGCCACGACGTGTTCCGCGACCTCCGCGGGAACATCGGTGTCGAGCAAGCCCTCCATGCTCAGCCTGGGCGGGAAGCCCAGGACAGCCTGCGCCTGTTCGACGGCCCGCACGGCCCTGGCCCGCAATCCCTGCCCGGCCTGCTCCTCGCGCGCTCGGAGCCCGAAGATCGTCGACCGGATGATCTTGATGGTCTCGTCCAGGTCGGCGACCGCACGCAGCACCCGGTCCGACGCACCCGGGTGCTCGATGAACCGGGCCGCGCTCTGCAACGTCATCCCCGTCGCGAAGAGCCGCTGGATGGCCAGGTCGTGCAGGTCCCGGGCGATCCGGTCCCGGTCCTCCAGCATCGCCAGCTGCTCGGCGTCGCGGCGCCGCTCCGCCACCTCCAGGGCCAGTGCCGCCTGGTCGGCGAAGCCCAGCAACGGACCGGTCTCCCGCTCGGTGAACGCCGGCTCACCGACCTCCCTCGCCAGCAGCAGCACGCCCTCGACCGGCCCCTCGGCCGGCCCCAGCGGGACCGCCACTGCCGGGCCGAGCCCCTCGAACCTCCGAGGGCCGGCGGACAGCCGCGGATCACCGGAAAGGTCGACCGTGGTCGCCGGCGAGCCCTGCGCACACGCCTCCCCCGACAGGGTCCCGTCCAGCGGCACCACCAGGCCCTGCCTGGCAGCCGCGTCACCCCCGAGGGCCAGCTCCACCCGGACCGTGTCGGTACCGGGGACGGGGATCGACACGTCCGCCAGCGCGGCGCCCGTGATCTCCCGCGCCCGCCGCGCGATCAGTTCCATCACGTCCGCGCGGGAACTGCCCGACAGCAGGCCCCGGGTGATCTCCGCGCTCGCGCTCAGCCAGCGCTGCTGCCGCTGTGCCTCCTCGTACAGGCGGGCGTTGTCGATCGCCACCCCCGCAGCGACCGCGAGGGTCGAGAGCACCGACTCGTCGTCGGCGTCGAACTCCTCACCGCCCCGCTTGTCGGTCAGATAGAGGTTGCCGAACACCTCCTCGCGCACCCGCACCGGCACGCCCAGGAAGGTCCGCATCACCGGGTGGTGCACCGGGCAGCCGTGCGAGGCCGGATGGTCCGACAGGTCCGTCAGCCGCAGCGCCTCGGGATTGCGGATCAGCTCGCCGAGGATGCCCCGACCCGTCGGGTACGGGCCGATCTTCGCGATCTCCTCCTCCGACAGCCCCACGGTCAGGAACTCCGACAGTGTCTCGCCGTCCGGCCCGATCACCCCCAGCGCCGCGTACCGCGCGTCCACCAGCACGGCGGCCGCCTCCACGATCCGCCGCAGCACCTGGGTGAGGTCCAGCTCCCGGCCCACCGACAGCACGGCCTCCAGGAGGCTGTGCACCCGGTCCCGGGTACCCCGGGCCGCGTCGATCCGCGCCTGGAGTTCCTCCAACAGCTCATCCAGTCGCAGCTGCGGCATCCGCGACCGCACTCCGTCCCCGCCCACGCAGGCCTCCCTCCGTCCGTCTTGGTTACCGGCCGGTCGATTGTCGCAGAAGCCCACCGCCGCCAGCCGAGGCAGGAACCGCCTCCGACCTGGCGGGACCGCCAGGTCGGCACACACGGCCGGCCACCGGACCGCAACCGCACCCGGCCCGTGGGCAGAAGCCCCGCTGAAACGGGTCCTCGCCGGAAGGTCCCGTGCGCTGTTGGCAGATGTGCCCGTTGGTCCGCCGGAATCGGGACCTACGGGCTCCGGGGCGTACGCGTGGCCGACGCCATGTCCAGCCCGGTGGAGACCGGCCCGGACTGGCTCACCGTGGAACGCTTCCGCACCGAGATCTCCGCGAACCGCCACCACTGCGCACTGGTCCTGGTGGACTTCGACGGCCGGGCCAGCGGCCTGATCACCCGACGGCAGCTCGCCGCGGTTCCGCCCGAGCGCCGGGACGACCTGCGGGTACGGGACGTCATGACCCCGCTCGCCCTGTGCACCACCGCGGAACCGGACGAACCGCTGGCCGCCGTGATCCAGCGTTCCGCCGTCGGAACGGCAGGCCGGATTATCGTCCTCGACTCCGGCGGGCCGACCGGTGTCGTCACCGCACACGACGTCACCCGGCTCCTCCAGCTCCGCCGGCTCGACCTCCCGCAGTCGAGCCCCGTCCAGCAGTGACACGGCCACGAACCGGGGCAGCCGGGTCCCCGCAGTCCGGGTGAGCGCGGAGGCTCCGTGCACGAGCACCTCCGCCTCGCTCGCCGCGCCGGCAACCGCCGCCTGGACGGCTGGCTCCGGTCCGGTCACCCCAGGCTGTGCGAACGGGCACTACCCGAACCGACCACGTCCCCTGGGACCACTGGCCCCAAGACCGGGGCCCATCGGTTCTGCCTCTCTCCACCCGGCAGTTGATTGACTCCGGTACGACACGGGACCGCGCGCCGCTCGAAGGACCGGGCGCGAGGGCCGCGAGACGACGGGGACTCCAGGAGGTTGTGGTGGACGCGACAGCAGAAACGGTCGGGCACAGCGTGGTCCGATCGGTCACCCGCGATCCGCAGGCCCGCACCACGGTGGTGCGACTGCGCGGCGAACTGGACATGCTCACCGCGTCCGAGCTCGTCCCGGAACTGCTGGGACTGGCGGGTGACGGCGACCGGGAGCTGGTGCTGGACCTGTCCGGCGTCAGCTTCTGCGATAGCGCGGGGGTCAGCGTCTTCCTACAGGTGAACCGGCGCCTGACCAAGGGCACCAGGCTGTTCCTGCGCGGTGTCACCCGACAGCCCGCGAAGGTGCTGCGGCTGCTCGGCCTGCACCGGTCCCTGCCGTGCGAGTTCACACAGCCGGCCCGGACCTGACCCCGCCCACGGAACGACCTCCCGGTAGTCGCCGTACGCAACCGCCGAAGGCCCGTCCGGGCAGCTCCCCCGCCTCCTCGACGCGATGACGACGACTTCGGACCGAGCACTCGCGCACCTGACAGCGACGATCGATGTGTCCGACCTCGTGAAGGCCTCGGGAGGTCTCGGGCCCTCGACGCGCCCGCCTCGTCCCGTCCCGTCCCGAATGGATTCGACCCCCCGTTCCGGCATCCGCCCCTGCTCCCGGGCGGAGCCTCCGAGCAGCGCGTCGGCTGCGCCTCACTCTCGTGGCCGCCAGTCTGATCGGCACCGGTCTCGCCGGGCTGCGCCGCCGGGACATCGGCTGAGAACGGCCGAAAGCGGGGGCGGGCCTGACGGCCGCCACGAGTGTGTCGGCGCGGCGCCGGTAGGAGCAACGTTGGGCGCGCAGGTACCGGCCGCAGGAGCCACTGGGTTTCCTCCCGACCGTCCCAGACCGGGCCGGCAGCCTCACCGTCGGGACGTTGATCTCAGTGGCGGTCGTCGACCTCCCCTCGCGGCTCGGCCGCTTCCACGCCGAGCACCCCGGTGGCGGTGCGCCTGCGTCTGTCGCCGGCCGGATCGGTCGGGCTGGCCAAGGCGCTCCAGGCCGGCGACCTGGACGTCGCCACGCTCTCTGCGGCCAGCCCCCGGCCTCTGACGCGCAGGCCCGAACACCCCGGCGTTGGTCGGCAGGCCGAGCGGTCACTCCGACGCGGTGCCGTGTGATATTTGAGCGCGGGTCTTGGCGCCGGGGGTGCGATACCTGCGCTTCGCTGACCGAACACGAGGAGAAGCCGTGGAAGCGTCCGAGGTCGCCTGGCTCACCCGATACGTGCTGCTGTACATGTCGGCGCCAGAGGCACGAGCCAAGGTCCCGGAACACTTCCCCGCCCACAACGCGTACGCGGCTGACTTCCGCAAGCGCCACGCGGGAGAACTGGTGATGATCGGACCGTTCCCCGAGCCGGAAGAAGGCCAAGCCGGCGCCATGTCCATCTTCACCTCGCGCGAGGCCGCGGAGGAGTTCGCGGCCTCGGATCCCTTCGTCGTGAATGGCGTGGTGGAGACCTGGCGGGTACGCACGTGGTTCGTGTCGCCGCAGGGGTAGCGGGCGGTCCGGCTGGAATGAACCGCGTCGCGGCAGACAGCACGATCATTGTGGCCGTGCCTCGACAGCGAGCCACAGGAGTGCGAACTGCGCCCGCTTGAGGGCCGTCAACAAGCACACCCCCTTGTCGGGGCGGCACGGCCACTTCCGGGTCCAGCCGTCAGCGTCAAGTTCGTGCATGGGCGCCCGTTTTCGCCCATGGGCGCTCATCGGCGCTCATGGCGTGCGGCCCCAAGCTGGTCCCCAGGGTTCCGGACCGGCTCCAGTCACGGCGAGTAGCAGCAATCTGGCGGTCCTTCCGGCCTCGGCGGCCGGTGACGGCGTCGTCCATCGATGACCTCGCGGTGTGCCTCGGCGGGACGTGGGAGAGCGCGCTTCCTCGCGACCGGCGGGGCCGCCCCGGCGTCGGTTCCAGGGCGGCCTCCCGGCGGCAGCACGCTTCCGGTGGGCTGTCGCATGAGGACCTTAGCAGTTGCTAACATTGTCAATTGCATGCACGGTCAGGAGGAGGAATGCGTATCTCACCGCAGTGCCGCACGGCGGCGCCGTCCGCTCCGTATCCGGTACGGGCAGTGGTGGTGTGTCGCCTTGTGCCGGGTGGGCGCGGCCCGTGCGGGTGCTGCGGGCGCTCTTCTCTCCGAGCCGTCCCCGCTGGTCGCGAGGGGTGCATGCCCGCTCGCCGCCGCCCCTGGAGTTGTGCCCGGGGGCGGCGGTGAGCATGCAGTGGGAGTTCGCGACGGAGCGCGGCGTGGGCGTGATGACGCTGACCGGTTTGCTCGGTCAGGACGCGACGCACCGTTTCCAGGGGGCGTTCGACTGGGCCGTCGCCCGTTGCTCCGGTCCGCTGGTGATCGACATGGCGGCGCTGAGGGGCTGGAACTGCTCGGGCGAGGACGCGATCCTGGACGCCACCGGCCGCCTGTCGGCCGGCCGCGGCCCGCTGGTGGTGTGCGGCCTCGGGGAACGCGGCGCCCAGGTCCTGACGACGGCCGCCGCCCTGTCCGTGATCCGGGTGTTCCCGGACCTCGATACGGCCGTCGCTGCCCTCGCGGCGTCCTGATCGGCCCGAGCCGCCGAGTCGATCATCTGGTTGCTAAAGTCAACCCTGGAAAGAATGCTGTGTCTGATGGAGACGGTGACGACGTGAACGCCGGAACGCCCACCCCGCCTCGCGTGATGGGCGCGCCGCTGTACCAGTTGAAGGCTGAGTTCTTCAAGACGTTGGGGCATCCCGCGCGGATTCGCGTCCTGGAACTGCTGAGCGAGCGTGAGTACGCCGTCGCCGAGATGCTGCCCGAGGTCGGCATCGAGGCCTCGCACCTGTCCCAGCAGCTCGCCGTCCTGCGCCGTTCCAACCTGGTCGCCACCCGCCGGGAAGGCTCCACCGTCTACTACCGCCTCACCAATCCCCAGGTGGCGGAGCTCCTGCGGGTCGCGCGCACCATCCTCAGCGGCGTCATCAGCGACCAGGCCGAACTCCTCAACGGCCTGCGCGCCGAGCCCGAGCGCCCCGCCAGGAACTGAACCGGCCGCGCCTGCCGTGTGCCCGGCCTCAGACGACCAGTTGCGCGTCGATGCGCCGCACGTGGTGGCGGGCCATGGCGAGGTTCGCCCGGGCGCGGTCGAGGACCAGATAGAGGAACAGCTCCTTCCCGCCGGGCGAGGTGAGCGGGCGCACCAGGTGGTACTGGTGGGTGAGCGTGGTCGGGCTGTCCTCCAGCGTCTCCCCGTGCAGCCCGAGGGCTTCCGCTGCCCGCTGGCGTGCGCGGACGACGTCGGTGGTGCCGGCTGCGGCGAGCTGCAGGTCCAGGCCCGCGGAATCCCCGACCGTACCGAGCGCCATCCCGCTCGTGGAGTCGACCAGGGCCGCACCGAGCGCCCCGTCGATCGCCATCGCGTCCTTGAGCGCGCCGTCGATGCCTGCCATCCGGAAGTCCTCCCGACTGTTTCGCGTCGCGGCCGGCCCTTCGCGCCGACCGCGCACCGAGCGTAGGCAGCCGGCACCGTCTCAACAGCCCGGCGATCGCTACTGATCACAAGAGATCGTCACTGTCGGAATCCATCACATGCGAAACAAGCTATTTGAAAAATTCTTCATGTTCATACATGCTGGCGTGCTGTTGGATCGGCACAAGGTGCGTCCGGTGTCGTGCCGACGACCGGGGAGGGTGGTCGTGACCGCGGTGTTCGACGAGGAGCTGCGCGAGCAGCTGGCCCAGGCCCGCCAGGCCCTGAACCAAGCCCGCGAGCGCGGGGACGACGACGGCGCCCAGGCGTATGCCGGGCGCGTGGCGGGTCTGCTGCGGATCGCGGCCGACCACGGCATCGATATCCCGCGCACCGCCGAGGAAGCAGAGCAAGGAGAGAGCTGAGACATGGCCGTCCCGCTGTACCAGGCGAAGGCGGAGTTCTTCCGCACGCTGGGCCACCCGGTGCGCATCCGGGTTCTGGAGCTGTTGCAGGACGGCCCGCTGCCGGTGCGCGATCTGCTCGCCGCTCTGGACATCGAGGCGTCCAGCCTCTCGCAGCAGCTCGCGGTGCTGCGCCGCACCAACCTGGTCACCGCCGCCCGGGACGGAAACACGGTGGTCTACGCGCTCAGCACGCCGGATGTCGCCGGGCTGCTGCGGGCGGCCCGCCGCATCCTCGGCGAGATGATCACCGACCAGCACCAGCTCCTCGGCGAACTGACCGCGACCGCCACCGCGGTCAAGGAGGTCCGGGCATGAGTGCCGCCCACGCCGCCCTCGACCGGGTGCGTTCCGTCCTGCCCAACCGGCAGATCCTGGCCACCATGGGCCGCTCGCCGCGCAAGGACCTGCTCGCCGGCCTCACGGTGGCGATCGTCGCCCTGCCGCTCGCCCTCGGCTTCGGCATATCCTCCGGCGCGGGCGCCGAGGCGGGCCTCGCGACCGCCGTCGTCGCCGGTGCGCTCGCCGCCGTCTTCGGCGGCTCCAACCTCCAGGTGTCCGGACCGACCGGCGCCATGACCGTCGTCCTGGTCCCCATCGTCACCCGCTACGGCACCGACGGCGTGCTCACCGTCGGCCTGCTGGCCGGCGTCATCCTGGTCGCGCTGGCGCTGGTACGGGCCGGCCGCTGGATGGCCTACGTGCCCGTACCGGTCGTGGAGGGCTTCACCGTCGGCATCGCCGGCGTCATCGCGCTCCAGCAGGTGCCCGGCGCCCTCGGAGTGAAGAAGCCCGACGGTGACAACCCCGCCGTCGTCGCTGCCAAGGCCGTCGGCCAGTTCTTCTCCACGCCGCACTGGGCGGCGCTCGGGGTGGCACTCGCGGTGGCGGCCGTGATGCTGATCGGCGTGCGCCGGCGGCCCTCCCTGCCGTTCTCCCTGATCGCCGTCATCACGGCCACCCTCGTCGCACAGCTGGCCGACCTGCCGGTGGCCACCATCGGCCACCTGCCCGCCGGACTGTCCATGCCCTCGCTGGGCTTCCTGGACCTCTCCGCCGTCCCGGCCCTGCTCCCCTCCGCCCTCGCCGTGGCGGCGCTGGCCGCGCTGGAGTCGCTGATGTCGGCGACCGCCGCCGACGCGATGAGCGTCTCGGAGCGCCACGACAGCGACCGCGAGCTTTTCGGCCAGGGCCTGGCCAACCTGGCCGCCCCGCTGTTCGGCGGCGTCGCCGCCACCGGCGCGATCGCTCGCACCGCCGTCAACGTCCGCTCCGGCGCCGCCTCCCGGCTCGCCGCCCTCGTCCACGCCGCCGTCCTCGCGGTGATCGTCTTCGCCGCCGCGCCCCTGGTCGCCGGGATCCCGCTCGCCGCCCTGGCCGGCGTACTGATCGCCACCGCTGTGCGGATGGTCGAGGTCGGCTCACTGCGCGCCCTCGCCCGCACCGGGCGCGGCGAGGCCGCGGTCCTGGCCCTCACCGCCGCCGCCACCCTGGCCTTCGACCTGGTCACCGCCGTCGTCGTCGGCCTGCTCGTCTCCGGCGTCCTGGCGCTCGCCGCCGTCGCCAAGGCGGCACGCGTCGAGCAGGTCCCGCTGTACGCCGACCTTCCCCAGGCCGACCACCACGACGAGGAACAGGCGCTGCTCGCCGAACACATCGTCGCCTACCGCATCGACGGCCCGCTGCTCTTCGCCGCGGCCCACCGCTTCCTGCTGGAACTCACCGAATCCGCCGAGGTCAAGGTCGCGATCCTGCGGATGTCCCGGATCAGCGCGATCGACGCCAGCGGCGCCACCCTCCTCGGCGACGCCATCACCAAGCTCCAGCGCCGCGGCACGCTGGTGCTCGTCTCCGGCATCCGTGCCGAACACCACCGGCCCCTCGACGCCCTCGGCACACTCGACCGGCTCCGCGCGGACGGCCACGTGTTCGCCACCACCCCCGACGCCATCGCCTACGCCCGCAACCACCTGCACGGTCAGACCGAGTCCGCCGATCTCCCCCTCGCCGCAGGAGCAGCCCGTTGACCCGAGCCGAAGCACCATGGTGATCCGCCGATGGCGTGACCGGGGGCGCCGCGATGACCGCGTCCCGCTCCCGGCCGCCCCATCCGGTCGGGACCGGAAGTACCGGATGAGCCTGGCCAGCACCTGGCTCGCCGCCAAAGTGAGCCGCCGCATCACGGTGACCGTCCTCACCGGCTGGGGCGTTCGGCCGAGGACCACCGTCCACGACGCCGCCGTCCTCGCCGTCACCGAACTGGTCACCAACGCCGTCCGGCACGCCCGGTCGCGCTCCCCATTCTTCGAACTGCTGTTGGCCGTCACCAACACTCACGTCGAAGTCGCCGTCCGCGACAGCCACCCGGGCCTGTTCGACCTGCCGCCGCACCAGGGCGCCACGGGCGGTCTCGCCGCCATCGCCGACCTGGCCCGCCACCTGGGTGGAGAACTGACCGTCCAGCCCGACCCCGACGGCGGCAAGACCGTCCTCGTCCACCTCCCGCTCACCCCACCCACCACGACCCCGGAATAACACCACCCTTGCGCTTCACGATCACCTCCTACGACGACCGCGGCACTCCCGCCGCCGCGCAGACCGTCGACCTCACCACCCTCAAGACGCTGCTCGCCGAAGCCGCCACCACCGGCCGACGCCTCCACATCCGCCCCCAGCCCCGAGAAGACGGCCACTCCGCACCCGCCCAGGAGCCCCGATGAGCGACAGCACCAGCGACGAGAAGAGCCGCCGCAAGGCCATGCTCATCCGCGCCTCGGTCTACATCCTCGGCACCCACCTGTTCGCCGGCTTCGTCATCCTGCTCTTCGCCCTCGGCAACCGCCACTGAGCCCTTCCGTGCCCGCTGACCACGGAAAACGCCCCACCACGACTGGATATCCTGAACACATGAGCGACAACCTCCCCCCGTGCCCGCAGTGCTCCAGCGAGTACACCTATGAGATGAACGCCCTCATGGTCTGCCCGGAGTGCGGCCACGAGTGGGTGCCCGCCGAGGGCGACTCCGCCGCGTCGGCCGGCGCCGGCGAGCGGGTCATCAAGGACGCGGTCGGCAACGTGCTGAACGACGGCGACACCGTGACGGTCGTCAAGGCGCTCAAGGTCAAGGGCAGCGTCTCCGGCATCAAGGCGGGCACCAAGGTCCGCAACATCCGCCTGGTCGACGGCGTCGACGGCCACGACATCGACTGCCGCATCGAGGGCTTCGGCGCCATGCAACTCAAGTCCAGCGTGGTCAAGAAGGCCTGACCCCGGCCCTGGCCGACCTTTGACGGGAACCGGAAGCAAACCGCCGGCTCGCCACCACGGTGAGCCGGCCGCAGCACGACACCCGTCCCAAGTCCTTGCCCTCGGCCGCCGCTCAGCTCGCGCCCCTGTCCTCCAGGCTCGCGACGCCGTCCTTCGGAGCCGCGACCCCATTCTCGCGAGCCAGCCTCAGCGCGTCGGTCAGCTCGTCGAAGGCCTCCTCGGTCGCGAAGAAGTCCTGCCTGGCACAGCCCTCGTCCACGGCTCCCGGCGCGGGTACTGCCCATGCGGCGAGCACGTGGTCGGCGTCCTGAGTGGCGGCCTGGCGAGCGGGCATCCCGACGTCCTCGTCCTGCCGGTCGGCCGCCGTGTCCGCGGGGCCGGACGGCGCGAGGGACTGGTACATCGGCTTGAGCTCCTGTCGGCCGCGGGTGCGGGTCACCGGCCGGCGGCCGGCCCGTGCGCATGCTCGGCGTGCTCGTGCCCGGTGCCCCGGACGACGACGACCGGGCAGGAGGCGTGCTGGACGCAGTGCTGGCTGACCGAGCCGAGCAGCGCCCCGGCGAAGCCCCCGTGACCACGGTTACCGAGGACCAGGAGTTCGGCACCGTCGGCGACCTTCAACAGGACCTGGGCGGCGTTGCCGCATTCCACCCGCTCGCGTACCTCGACCGGGCACTGCGGGCCCATCTCCTGTGCGACAACCTCGGCGAGCGTCTTTCCGGCGTACGCGGCGACCTCCACGTCGGCCACGCCGGCCACGGGCACACCCCAGCCGTAGACGGTCGGGTACTCCCAGGTGATCACCGCCTCGACCGTGGCGCCGACCAGGGCGGCCTGCCGTGCCGCCCACCGCAGAGCGGCACGGGAGGACGCCGATCCGTCGACACCCACCACGATCCGCCGCTGTGCCGTCATCCTGTCCATGTTGTTCCCTTTCGTGTTCTGTCGAGCAGGGTTGTGGGAGCGGCCCGGAGCTCAGCCGCGCAGGTCGAAGACCAGGCGGGCGGAGACGTTGCCGGCCAGCACCTCGTCGAAGCAGGCGTTCACCTCGTCCAGCCGCCGGGTCTCGCGGATGACGCGGGTGCGGCCGAGGGCGTGGAGGCGGAAGACTTCGGTGAGGTCCTCGCGGGTGCCGACGATCGAGCCGATCACCTTGGTGCCGTTCAACACCGTGTCGAACACCGGGAGTTCGAGCCTCCCGCCGGCCGGCAGTGCCACCAGCACGAGCGTGCCGCCGCGCCGCAGGGCGCCGTAGGCGGCCTGGAAGGAGGCGTTGCTGACGGCGAGCGCGATGGCCGCGTGCGCTCCGCCGAGCGCCTGGACCTCGGCCGCGACGTCCTGAGTGCGGGCGTCGATCACATGGTCGGCGCCGAGGTCGCGGGCGAGCGCGAGTTTGTCGTCGGTGACGTCGACAGCGATGGTCTCGGCGCCGAAGATCCGGGCGTACTGGAGGGCCAGGTGGCCGAGGCCGCCGATGCCCGAGACCAGGACCCGGGTGCCGGGGCGGGCACCGGAGACCTTGAGCGCCTTGTAGGTGGTGACGCCCGCGCAGGACAGCGGCGCCGCGTCCAGCGGGTCGATGCCGTCGGGGACGGGGACGACGTAGTCGCCGTGCGCGAGCGCGTACTCGGCGTAGGCGCCGTCCACCGAGTAGCCGCTGTTGTGCTGCTGGAGGCAGAGCGTCTCCCAGCCGGAGACGCACTGGTCGCAGCGCCCGCAGGCGTCCGCGAGCCAGGCGATGGCGACCCGCTCGCCCACCCGGACGTGCCGAACCTGGTCACCGGCCGCCTCGACGATGCCGACGCCCTCATGCCCGGGGACGAACGGCGGGCTGGGCTTGACCGGCCAGTCGCCGTGGGCCGCGTGGATGTCGGTGTGGCAGAGGCCGGAGGCCTCGATCCGGACCCGGACCTGGTGCGGCCCCGGCGTCGGGACGGGGCGGTCCTCGACGACCAGCGGTGCGGCGAAATCGCGGACGACGGCGGCCTTCATGATGATCCTGCCCTTCTGACGGTGACGAAGGCGATTCCGGTGTCCACCGGAACCGCGCTGTCTTCATCCCACCGCCTCGGCCAGGTGTCCGCTGGGGTCAGGAGGTGCTCTCGCTCAAGGCCGAAGGTCCCCGGTCGCCATGGTCAGCCGATGCGGTAGCCGGTCACCACGTCGGCGCTGGTCCGCACGACGTGCTCCGTCCCACCGCCGAACCACGGATTCAGCAGCTCTCGGCAGCACCGCTGTTCCTTGGGGTCGGTGACGAGCGTGGCGATCCCGGTGACGATGACGCACCAGACGGAGCGCGTCTGCGGGTCCAGGACGTCCGCCCACTCGTCTCCCCTCCTGGAGTTGCCGATGCTCTGCGCCGAATCGGCTGTCGTGATCCGCGCGACCCTGCCCGTCATGGGCGCCGTGCTGGACAAGATCACCACCCTCTCCCAAGGACCGTCAGGTCCACGCCCGCCAGGACGACCCTCAGATCCGCTCCTCGCAACGCCCTGGGGACACGAGGGGACCGATCGCCTCATAACCGGGACCAACAGGCCCTGCCGCCGACCCGTGCGAGTAGGTCACCGTCATCGCGTACGGCTGCACCAGTCCAGAACGACCGTGCGGCGGGCGCGGTGTTCGCGCATGACGTGGGAGGTAGCGGATGGACCACGACGGGCCGGCGATCGAGCTGGCCGCACTGACCAAGAACTACGGGCACAAGGTCGGCGTCGACCGACTGGACCTGACCGTCCGGCGGGGCGAGGTGTTCGGCTTCCTCGGCCCCAACGGCGCCGGGAAGACCACCACCATCCGCTGCCTGGTGGGGCTGCTACGGCCCAGCGGCGGCAGGGTCAGGGCGCTGGGGCTCGACCCGGTGGCCGATCACCGCCGACTCGCCCCGCGCCTGGGCTACCTGCCGGGCGAGTTGCGGCTGTACCCGGAGCTGACCGGCGCGCAGACGCTGCGACTGCTCGGAGACCTTCAGGGCGCTGCGACCGCGCGCCGCGCGCAGCTGTGCGAGCGGCTCGCGCTGACGCCCACCGATCTGGCCCGCCCGGTACGGGAGTACTCGCGCGGTATGAAGCAGAAGCTGGGGCTGGTGCAGGCGCTCCAGCACGATCCGGAGCTGGTGGTGCTGGACGAGCCCACCGAGGGTCTGGACCCGCTGGTGCAGGAGGAGTTCTCCGCCTTGCTGGGCGAGGCCGCTGCGGCCGGGCGCACCGTGCTGCTGTCCAGCCATGTCCTGCCGGAGGTCCAGCGGTCCTGCGGCCGGGTGGCGATCGTGCGGGCGGGGAAGCTGGTGGCCGTCCAGGGGGTGTCGGCCCTGCGGGAGGAGCGGGCCCGGCGGGTGCGGCTGGTGTTCGCGGACGGGCACGGCGCCCGTGCCCTGGGGCGCGCCAAGCGGTGGTCGCCGCGCTGGCACGGCGCTGAGGTCCAGCTGCTCATACCGCCCGAGGAGTTGGTGGCGGAGCTGCGCCGACTCCTGGCGCAGCTGCCGGTGGTGGATCTCTCGGTGGAGGAGGCCGGGCTGGACGAGGCGTTCCTCGACCTGTACCGCCGGCCGGTCGGCGAAGTGGAGGCGCGGTCATGAGAGACCGGTTCCCCCTGTTCTGGCTGGCCCTGCACCGGCGCCGGCGGATGCTGGCCATGCTCGCTACGGGCATGGTGGTGTTCGAGGCCTTGATGGTGCTGGTCATCCGGGCGGTGCCGCCCGTCCAGATGTTCGCCGGCGGTGGGCATGCCGCACCGGAGGCGTTGCAGGCGTTCTCCGGTTCGACGGGCGATGTGTCCATCGCGAGCTACGCCGGTCTTCTCGGCGCGGGCCTGGTGCACCCGTTCTGGATCGCGATGCAGCTGACGGCCATCGGATCGCTCACGGCCGCCGCCGTCGCGGCCGATGTCGAGTCGGGCACCGTCGAACTCCTGATGGTCCGCCCGGTGTCCCGGCTTCGGCTGCTGGGCGAACGGGCCGCGGCCGTGTTCGTCGCATCCCTGGCCCTCAACACCGCCGCCGTCCTGACCGTCGCGGGCGGCGTCGCACTCTCGCCCGACCTCCACCACGCCGTCGCGCTGCGCGGCGTGTTTGCCGCCGGACTGATGGGCCTCGCGTTCACGGCCTGCCTGACCGGTCCGGCTCTGGCCGTGTCGGCCGCCGGACGGCGCAAGGCTCAGGTGATCGGCGCGACCATCGCCGTCGGCGCGGTGGGCTTCGCCGTCAACTTCATCGCCATGGCCTGGCACCCGGCCGCACCACTGAGGTACCTGAGCCCGTTCCACTACTACACACCCGGCGACGCGCTCGCCCACGGCACCCTCACCTGGGGGTCGTTCGCCGTCCTGCTGACCGTCGGAGCCGCCGGTCTCGGCGCAGCGGTCCCGCTGCTGCTCCGCCGGGACCTGGCGCCCTGACCCGAGAGGTCCCGGGCAACGCCACTGCACCCGGCGCCGGTACGCGAGTGGGGCGTGTCCCAGGTGCGAGCTCCCACCGCGGGCCGCAGGTCAGACCCCAGTTCCACCTTGGTGATTGCATGGTGGTCGCAGCCGATCACCCGGACGTGGAACCTGTCCAAGGCCGAGACGGCCGCCCATCCGGGCACGGGAAGGGCGATCCGACCGGGGCAGGGGACGCCGTCCGGTCGGCCACCAATCGCGATGCCGGCTCTCCGACGTAGACCCGATCGTGTCAGCTCGGCGGGGCGGAATCAGACGTCTCGGCGGATCAAACCGGCGCTCTGAAGCAGACAGCGATGTCGCTCCCCCAGCACGATCGCCATTGACGCGCTGGAGGCCGCTCCGTGCTTCGCGCGCCGGTCCCCTTCTGCTCATGAGCCGGTGGATGGTGGGCACTTGTCTCACCAGGATCACCTGACGCGGGGAGAACTCGATGAGCACATGTCCCACCCGTGGCCGTGTCTACCGCCGCTGTGGCTGCCGCGACGAGAGCCGACGGCAGTTGGGAGCCGCATGTCCGGCGCTGCGAACCGAAGCAGCACACGGGAGTTGGGCGTGCGCGGTGGACCTGCCGTCTTCGGAGGAGGGACGCAAGACCCGCCGCCGCAGCGGCTACCGCTCGGAACAGGACGCGCGGCACGCGCTGGAGCTCGTGCTGGCCGCAGAGCGTATCGGGGTGTTCGAGGACCCGAAGATCACCGTAGGCGGCTATCTGCTCGAGTGGCTCGCGTTGAAGGAGAAGACCCTCAAAGCCTCCACCTACGCGAACTACCACGCGTACGTCCACAAGGACCTGCTGCCCGCCTTCGGGCGGATCCGGCTGGTCGACCTGAAAGCCCGGCACATCGAGAAGTGGAGCACCGACCAGCTCGCCGCCGGGCGCGGGCCCGTCGCCGTCTACCGGGCCGGCGCCATCCTGCGCAGCGCGCTCGGCCAGGCCGTGCGCGGCAAGCGCCTCACCTACAACCCGGCCCGGCGCGCAATCGTGGCACGGCCGGCTGCCCCCGAGCGCCTGTGCTGGACCCCGCTGCAGGCCGCCGCGTTCCTTCGCCACAATGCCCGGACTTACGCGGACCAGCTGGGGGACCTGTTCGAGGTGATCCTGGGAACCGGTCTGCGGCGCGGTGAGGCACTCGGCCGATCGGGGTGGTGAGTCGGCCCGGGGCGCGGTGCCGGGATTGCTCCCGGTCCGTTTCCCCGGACCGCTCTCCGAACCCGGCGTGCGACTCTCACCGCACCGGG